>NZ_JBHZQU010000007.1:0-180092 GCF_042867205.1 Sphingomonas sp. NCPPB 2930
CTCACCCAAGCTGCGCTAGCCAGCAGGCTGGCAAGCTTCGCTAACCCTCTCCCCTGTCCAGGGGAGAGGGGAAGAAGGCGCAATCGTGAATGCCGATCCCCCTAGGCGGCTGGGCCTTGCGCCAAGTTCCGCTGGTATCGCGGCAAGTTATTGGCGGTGGCCGACGGACAGGCTCTTGGCTAGGTCCGATTGCCATTCCACGCCTTTCCATCCTGAGCGACCAGAGCCTCCATGCGTTTCTTCCAACCCCTGCTGGCCGGCGCCACCCTGTCCGGCCGTCTGCTCGCCTGTATCGGGGCGGTCATCGGCATCGCGCTGACCATTATCGTATGTGGCGGGTTGCCTCCGCTGGGCCCCGACCTGCCGATCATCGTCGCGCCGCTGGGGGCGTCCGCCGTGCTGGTCTTCGCCGTCCCCGCCAGCCCGCTCGCGCAGCCCTGGTCGGTGGTCGGGGGCAATGTCCTGTCCACGCTGGTCGGGGTGGCGATGTTCCATGCGATCCCTTCGCTGCCGCTGGCGGCAGGATGCGCGGTGGGCGGGGCGATCCTGGTCATGTCGCTGGCCCGGTGCCTGCACCCGCCGGGCGGCGCGGCGGCGCTGACCGCGGTGATCGGCAGCCAGGGCATCCATGCGGCGGGCTTTTCCTTCGCCTTCGCGCCGGTGGCGATCAACTCGATCGCGCTGGTGGCGCTGGGCATGTTCTTCCACCGCGCGACGGGGCGCAGCTATCCGCACGAGCCGGGTGTGACCCCGCCCGCGCCCGCCGCCGTGATCCGGCCGGAGGATGTCGAGGCGGCGCTGGCGGACATGCATGAGAGCTTCGACATCGCGCGCGAGGATCTCGACATGCTGCTCGCCCATGCCGAGCGCCATGCGCGGGCGAGGACATAGCCCGACGAAAAAGGCCCGCCCCTCGTATGGAGGGACGGGCCTTTCGCGTCATCCGGTCAAGCCGATCAGCGATACTTGCCGCTGAACGAGACGCCGATGATGCGCGGTTCGTTGAACACGGCCGCCATATAGTTCTCGATCACGCCCTTGAGGTTCTTCTCGTTCGTGATGTTGCGGGCGAAGACCGACAGGCTCCAGTCGTCGTTCGGCGCCGAATAGCCGATGCTCAGGCCACCCTCGAAATTGCCGTTCGAGGTGAACTCCTTGGTCCGGTACAGGACGAAGTTCGTGTAGCCCTGAAGATTCCAGTCGGTCGAGATGAACGCCTTGCCGCCATCGGACAGCGGCAGGTCGTACTTGGCCGCCAGGTTGACGTTATATTCCGGCGCGTTGGGCAGCGGGTTGCCGTTGATTGGCACGAAGAACGCGTTCGCCCCGAAGATGCGGCGCGTCGTCACCGGGCCGTTCAGCACGGTGCAGACCATCACGCCGTTCAGGCCGCAGGTCTGGACGCTGACATTGCGGTCGCGGATTTCCGAATGCAGCAGGCTGACACCCGCCGACAGCGCCAGGTTGCGCACCGGCAGCCACTGGGCATCGGCTTCCAGACCGTAGGCGACGGCCTTGTCGGCGTTGAGGAGCACGCCGTTGCCGTCCGAGTCGTTGCCGTTCAGCTGGATGTTCTTCACCCGGTACGCGAAGGCGGCGGCGTTCAGGCGCAGCGTGTTGTCGAACAGCTTCGACTTGAAGCCGGTCTCGAACGACAGGTTCGTCTCCGAACCGGCGGTCGAGAAGTCCGAATTGAACACCGCCGAACGGCCCTGGATCGTCGGGCCACGGAAGCCCTGGGCCGCGCGGACATAGACGTTCAGGTTCGGATTGACCTCATAGAGCGCCGACAGGTCCCAGCTGGGCTGGGTGTCCGACAGACGCACGTCGCGACGACCACGATAGGTCGAGACGCCGGCGGCGCTGTCGGCGGTGCGCAGCAGCTGGGTCCGCTTGGTATCCTCGCTGATCCGGCCACCGGCGGTCAGGGTCAGGCGGTCGGTCGCCTGATAGCTGACCTGCCCGAACACGCCCCAGCTGGTGTTGACGTCGTGCAGGCGGACCCAGTTGTTCGGGTTCGCCCCGATCAGGAACGCGCGCTGGTAGAAGTCGGTGATGTCGCGGCTGTCGAAATAGATGCCGCCGACCTGCCACTTGAACGGCCCGCTGCCGGTCGAGGCGAGGCGGACTTCCTGCGTCCACTGGTCGAGCCCGCGGACCTGGCCCATGCTCAGGCCATAGCCATTGGCCACGCCGTTGACCGGGAAGTTGGCCGCCGCGCCGCCATCGGTGTCGCCCTTGCTGAAACCGGCCGTGGTTTCATAGGCGGTGATCGAGGTCAGCTCGGCCGCGCCCAGGTCCCAGGCGGCGCGCAGCGAGGCCCCTTGCGTGTCATAGGACTGCGGATTGCCGCGCCCTTCGTCATAGGCCACCCGGTCGCGCGGTTCGGCCGAGACGTCGCGCGAACCCTTCTTGATCGCGCCGCGATGGAACAGGGTCGAGGTGCCGTCATACCAGCGGGCATGGCCCGACAGGTTGAACGACAGCGTGTCGGTCGGCGTGAAGAGCAGCTGGAGGCGGACGTCGCGCTCGGTGAAGCCGCCCATCGCGTCCTTCTTCGGGGTCAGCGTGCCGTCGGCGCTGGGACCCGAATAGACATTGTCGACCCAATCGTCGCGGTGCTGCACCAGCGCCGACAGGCGGAAGGCCAGCACGTCGCGGATCAGGGGGCCGCCGACACCGGCGTCCATGCTGATCGTGTTGTAGCTGCCGATCGAGGCGGTCGCGCGGCTCTGGAAGCTCTGCGTCGGCTTGATCGTGTCGAACTTGATGATGCCTGCGGTCGTGTTGCGACCGAACAGCGAGCCCTGCGGTCCGCGCAGCACCTCGACCTGGTCGACGTCGAACACCGGGTTCGACTTCAGCACGACATGCTCCAGCACCACATCGTCCTGGATGATCGACACCGGCTGCGACGCGCCGAGGTAGAAGTCGATATTGCCCAGGCCGCGAATATAGAAGCGCGGGAAGATGCGGCCGGTGGTGGTTTCGGCATACAGGCCGGGCACCCGACCCGACAGCGCCAGAATGTCCTCGCCGCCCTGCTGGAAGGCGCGCAGGTTGGAACCGCTGACCACGCCCACCGACACGGGCACGCGGTTCAGATTCTCCGAGCGACGCTCGGCGGTGACGGTGATCTCGCCCAGCCCCTGTTCGGGGCCATTGTCGGCCGGGGTGGCCGCCGCCTGATCGGCGGTCTGGGCAAAGGCGGGCACGGCCGCCAGCGTTCCCCACGCCGCGCCCAGCAGCGCCACGGTCTTGATTACGGATTTCATGTCGTTCCCCACGCTCGGCGGATCGGTCGATGCCGTCCGCCCGATTGATTTTCTCCCGGTAAGCCGAGCGGTTAAAAGTGCATTATGGCGCTTACGTGACAGGACTGATGCGCAAAAAGCACAGCGCGACATGAAAAATTCATGACGACATGGCGCGACCGTCATGCAAGGTTGTGCCCCGGCCAGATTGCGTCCTGCCCGCCGTTGCGGGGGCGGACCGGAACGGCCGGGAGGCAGCCATGACAGGGCGGAGCGGCGGAAATGCAGGGGGAACACAGGCCATGGCGGTCCACGAAACCTCGCCTGTCGCCCACCGGCGAAGGGGCCGGAATCCCGCTTCTGTCACATTGCTGTAACAGTGTTTTGCTTGACGCGGGGCGTTCGGCTGGTCAGGGGGGCGGCGTTCGTGCAAGCTTCGATCCCAGGGTCCATTTCGACGGTCCGGCGTTCCGCCGTGGCCCGCAAAGCCATGGGTGCTGAACACGCACGCTATCGGATCACTATCGGGGTTACCGACTGATGTTCGCCTGGTTCCAACGCCTCCTGCCGAAGACGGGGAATTTCTTCGAGCTGTTCGAGGCGCAAGCCGCCACCATCCTGGCGGGGGCCGAAGCCACCGTCCGGCTGTTCGATACACAGGGCAATACCGCCCACGAGATCGCCGCCGTCGCCGCGCGCGAGCATGAGGCCGACGCGATCACGCGCGATGTGCTGACCTCGGTCCGCTCGACCTTCCTGACGCCGTTCGACCGTGCCTCGATCACCTCGCTGATCGGTTCGCTGGACGATACGATCGACGAGATGCACGCCGCCGCCACCGCGATCGGCCTGTACCGTGTGACCAGCTTCGCGCCCGAGATGCGCGAAATGGCGGCGGTCGCGGTCGAGGCGGCCAAGCTGACCGTCGAGGCGATGCCGCTGATGCGCGACGTCGCGCGCAACGGCGACCGCCTGCATGCGCTGACCGAAGAGCTGGTCCGGCTGGAAGGGCGTGCCGACGAGATCCATGCGGCGGGCCTGAAGCGCACGCTGGACGAATGCGGCGAGCGCGACACGCTGCGCTTCGTGATCGAGAAGGAAGTGTACAAGCATCTGGAGCGCATCCTCGACGCGTTCGAGGATGTCGCCGACGAGATCGACGGCATCGTCATCGATCACGCCTGAGGCGTCGGAGATGCACGAACTCGCCTTTCCGTTGCTGGTCGGCCTGATCCTGGTCGCGCTGGCGTTCGATTATCTCAACGGGCTGCACGACGCGGCCAATTCGATCGCGACGGTGGTGGCGACCCGGCTGCTGCCGCCGGTCGCGGCGGTGGGCTTTGCCGCCTTCTTCAACTTCGCGGCCTATTTCCTGACCGTCGCCTTTCCCAGCCTGCACAAGGTGGCCGAGACGATCGGCAAGGGCCTGATCGACCAGAGCATCGTCACCCCCGCCGTCATCTTCGGCGCGCTGGGCGGGGCGATGGCCTGGAACGTCATCACCTGGCTGCGCGGCATCCCCTCGTCGAGCAGCCATGCGCTGGTCGGCGGGCTGGTCGGCGCGGGCGTGGCGCATGCGGGCATGGACGCGGTGAAGTGGGCGGGTCTCAACAAGACGCTGCTCGCCATCGTGCTGTCGCCGATGCTGGGCATGATGCTGGCCATGCTGGTCATGCTGGCGAGCAGCTGGGCCATGCGCCGGTCGAGCGCGGGACAGGCGGAGCGCAGCTTCCGCGCGATGCACCTGGTCTCCTCGGCGGCCTATTCGCTCAGCCACGGGCTGAACGACGCGCAGAAGACGATGGGGATCATCACCGTCCTCCTCTATTCGACCGGGCGGCTGTCCGGCCCGTTCGAGGTGCCGCACTGGGTCGCCATCTCCTGCTATGTCGCGATCGCACTGGGCACGATGACCGGCGGCTGGCGGATCATCGAGACGATGGGCACCCGCATCACCAAGCTGTCGCAGCACCAGGGATTCAGCGCCTCGACCGCGGGATCGATCGTGATCTTCTGCGCCTCTGCGCTGGGCATCCCGGTGTCGACGACGCACACCATCACCGGCTCGATCATCGGCGCGGGCGTGGCCCGACGAGCCTCGGCGGTGCGCTGGGGCGTGGCGGGCAATGTCGTGATCGCCTGGATCATCACCATCCCCGCCTCGGCGGTGATGGGGGCGGGCTTCTACCTGCTGACCCGGTTGTTCTGACAAGGGGGAGGGCGAAGGTCCTCCCCTTTTTCGTTGGGCATAATCCTACTCTCCGTTCAGCCTGAGCGAAGCCGAAGGCCACGGGATTCGGTTCGCGCAGAGGACACCGAGAGCGCCTTCTCCAGAACGCCACCTCAACATCCTTCTGTTCCCCGGCGAAGGCCGGGGCCCAGTTGCTATATACTGGGAGGTGCGCGGCGTCGGTGCGTGGGAGGCAAGAGCGGCCCGCCGTCGATGGTGGGCCGCAACTGGGCCCCGGCCTTCGCCGGGGAACGGAGCAGCATTGAGGGGGGCATTATCCCAAAGAACGCGATCTCTGCGTCCTCCGCGCCTCTGCACGAACCGAATCCCGTGGCCTTCGACTTCGCTCAGGCTGAACGGAGGTGGGTTGTGGGGCGGACTTTGGTCATCCGCCCCCATAACCCTCAAGACCCCGTAACCGGCCCCCCGGCCGCCTGGAACAGCGCGACCGAGTCGGTCATGCGCGCCGCCTTGGCCTGGATCAGTTGCGACCGGGCCTGCGCGTCGGTTGCGGTGGCGTTGAGCAGCTGCAACGTGCCCACATCGCCCAGCGCCAACTGCCGTCGGGCGAAGGTCAGCGCCTGGCCCGCCGCGTTGCTCGCCCGCTGCGCCGCGTCCAGCGCCTGCGCGTCGGTGGACAGGCCGGTCAGCGAGTCGGCGACATCGCCGAACGCCTGGAGCACCGCCTGGCGATATTGCGCCTTGGCACCCTCCAGTGCCGCCTCGGCCGCCTTTTGCTGGTGGCGCAGGGCATTGGCGTGGAACAGCGGCTGGGTGATCCCGCCGAGCAGCGCCCAGAAGGGATTGCCGCTCTTGAACATGTCGCCGAAATTCTGTGCCGAACCGCCCGCATTGGCGGAAAGCTGGATACTGGGCAGCCGCGCGGCGATGGCGGCGCCGACATCGGCCCCGGCCCCCCGCAACTGGGCTTCGGCGGCCAGCACGTCGGGACGGCGATGGACCAGATCGGAGGGGACGATGGCGGGCAGCTCGGTCGGCAGTGTCAGCTGCGCCAGCTCGGGCAGCGGCGGCAGCGCCGATCCCGCCGGGCGGCCGATCAGCGTCGCGATGATGGTGCGCTGCGCCGCCTCGGCACGGACCAGCGGGGGCAGCGCGCCCTCGGCGGTCGCCAGCGCGGCCTGTTGCGTCGACACGTCCGAGGCGCCGACCGCACCCAGCCGCTGACGCTGTTGCAGCGCGCCCAATATGTCGCGATTGACCTGCACCGCCGTCTGCGCGGCGGCGACCTGTTCGGCCAGGCTCGCCCGCTCGATCAGCGCGGTGACGAGGTTCGCCGCCACCGTCATCCGCGCCGCGTCCAGCTGGTGCCGCTCGACCTCGGCGCGCGCGGCGGCGGAGCGGACCTGCGCCCGGTTCCCGCCGAACGCGTCGACGTCATAGGACACGCTGACCTGCGCGGTGTGCAGCGTGTAGAGTTGCTGGTTCTGGTCGGCGACCGCCGGCGACAATGCGTTCGACACCCGCGTCCGCTGCGCCTGATAGTTCAGGCCCCCTTGCGGGAACAGCAGCGAGCCGCGCATCGCCCGCGCCTGTTCCTGCGCCTGCTTCAGCGAGGCTTGCGCGACGGCCACGTCGTTATTGTGCGCCAGCGCCTCGGCGACCAGCGCGTCGAGCTGGGCATTGCCGAAGGCGTGCCACCATTGGGGCGCGACGGTGGCGGACACCGTCTGTGCCGGGCCGGTCGCGGGTGCGATGACCGGCGCGGGCGCCAGCGGCGGCAGGCTGGCATGCGCGTCCAGGTCATGCAGTCCCACGGCGCAGCCCGAGATACTGGCCGAAACGCACGCCAGCAGCGGCAGGGTCAGGAAACGCTTCATGCCGGAACCCCAGAGTCGGAGATGGTGTCGGTGGTGGTATCGTCCTGGTCGTCGACCATCGGATCATGCTTCTTCTTGCGCTGCGACAGCGGCAGGCGGGTCGAATAGCGGCTGATGAGCACCGGCAGGACCAGCAGGATCAGCACGGGGGCCAGCGTCATGCCGCCGACCACGACCAGCGCCAGCGGCTTCTGCACCTGGCTGCCGATCCCGTGCGACAGGGCGGCGGGCAGCAGGCCGATCGCGGCGACCAGACAGGTCATGACGACGGGGCGCAGGCTGTTCTTGACGGTGTTGGCCAGCGCATTCTCGCGCGGGGCGCCCTCGTCGATCGCGTTGTTGAAGGTGGTGACGACCAGGATGCCGTCCATCACCGCGATGCCGAACAGCGCCACGAAGCCGATCGCCGCCGAGATGCTGAACGCCGTGCCGGTCAAAGCGAGGGCCAGCACACCGCCCACGATCGCCATCGGGATCGCGGAGAAGGCGAGCAGGCTGTCGCGCATCGACCCGAAATTGGCATAGAGCAGCAGCAGGATGAGCACGAGGCTGATCGGCACCACCACCTCCAGTCGGGCAATCGCGTTCTTCAGATTGTCCAGCTCGCCTGCCCATTCCAGATGATAGCCCGGCGGCAGGTGGACATTCTGGTTGATCCGCGCGCGCGCCTCCTCGACCGCACCGCCCAGATCGCGGCCGCGCACCGAGAATTTGATCGGGACATAGCGTTCCTGATGCTCGCGATAGATGAACGACGCACCGCTGGTCAGCTTGACGTTCGCCACCTCGGACAGCGGCACCTGGATCGTGCCGTTGCCGTCGGGCGAAGGCGCGCCGATCGTGATGTTGCGCACCGATTCCAGCGAGTCGCGCTGGGCGGGCTTCAACCGCACGATGATCGGGAAGTGACGGTCGGTGCCGGGTTCGTACAGGTCGGCGGGCGACTGGCCACCGATGGCGGCGGCCACCGTCTGGTTGATGTCGTCGGGCGTCAGGCCATAGCGGGCGGCCTTGGCGCGGTCGACGTCGATCCGCACCGTCGGCTGGCCCAGGATCTCGAACACGCCGAGATCCTCGATGCCCTTCACCTTGGCCATCTGCGCCTTGATCTGGTTGGCCAGCTTTTCCAGCGTGACGAGGTCGGGGCCGAACAGCTTGATCGAATTGGCGCCCTTCACGCCCGAGGCGGCTTCCTCGACATTATCCTCGATGATCTGCGAGAAGGAGAAGTCGACGCCCGGATATTTCTTGGCGAGGCGGCTCGACAGTTCCTCGATCAACTTCTCCTTGGTCATTCCGCTCGGCCAGCTGTCGAAGGGCTTGAGCGGCACGAAGAACTCGATGTTGAAGAAGCCGGTCGCATCGGTGCCGTCGTCCGGGCGGCCATGCGCGGACAGGACCGCGGTGGTCTCTGGATAGCTGGCGATGATCTTGCGCACCTCGTTGGTCACCTTCTCGCCCGCCTCGAGGCTGATCGAGGAGGGAAGGGTGGCGCGGATATACATATTGCCTTCTTCGAGGTGCGGCAGGAACTCGATGCCCAGCGAGCGCACGCCGACGATGGCCAGGCCCATCATCAGCAGGCCGCCGCCGATCGTCACGATCTTGTTGCGCAGCGCAAAGGACGCGGCGGGTTCATAGACGGCACGCAGCTTGCCGACGATGAACGTCTCGGTCTCGGCCAGCTTGTCCGGTAGCAGCAGCGTCGAGAGGACGGGGGCGACGGTGAAGGTCGCGAGCAGGCCGCCGGTGATGGCATAGGCATAGGTCTTGGCCATCGGGCCGAAGATATGCCCCTCCACGCCGGTCAGTGTGAACAGCGGCAGGAAGCTGGCGATGATGATCGCGGCGGCGAAGAAGATGCCGCGGCTGACCTCGGACGAGGCGCCCAGCACCGCGCCGAAGCGGCTGGCCAGGGTATAGCGGCCCTGGCCGTTCTCCACCGCGGTCGAGCGTTCGACCATGTGGCGGAAGATATTCTCGACCATGATGACGCAGGCATCGACGACGAGGCCGAAGTCGAGCGCACCCACCGACAACAGGTTCGCACTCTCGCCCTGGAGCACCAGGATCAGGATCGCGAAGGCCAGCGCGAAGGGGATGGTGGCCGCCACGATGATCGCCGAGCGCAGATTGCCGAGGAACAGCCATTGCAGCGCGAAGATCAGCAGGATGCCCACCACCATGTTTTCCATGACGGTGTGGATGGTCAGGTTGATCAGGTCGGACCGGTCGTAGATCCGCTCCAGATGGACGCCGGGGGGCAGGATGCCGCTGTCGTTGATGTTGGCGACCTCGGCCTGGACGGCCTTGATCGTCGGCATCGACTGGGCGCCGCGCTGCATCAGGACGATGCCCTGCACGATGTCGTCGTCGTTATTATACCCGGCGATGCCCATGCGCGGGGCGTTGCCGATCTTGACGGTGGCCACGTCCTTGACGAGCACGGGCTGGCCGCCCGCCTGGCCGACCAGGACGTTCTGGATCGCGTCGGGCGACTGGATCAGGCCGATGCCGCGCACGATCGCGGCCTGTTCGCCGAAGTTGATCGTCTGGCCACCGACATTGCCGTCGCTCTTGGACAGCGCCGCCAGCACCTGCGACACGGTCACGCCGTGCGCGTTCAGCCGATTCTGGTCGATCACCACGTCATAGGCGCGCAGCTTGCCGCCCCAGCCGGTGACGTCGATCACGCCCGGAATCCGCTTGAACCGGCGCTGGAGCACCCAGTCCTGCAGCGTCTTCAGGTCCATCACCGAATAGCCCTTGGGCGCGGAGATGCGGTAGCGATAGATCTCGCCCACCGGCGAGGTCGGCGACAGCGTCGGCTGTGCGCCGCCCGCCAGCGGGGGCAGCTGCGACAGGCGGTTGATGACCTGCTGGCGCGCCTGTTCGTTGGTATAGTCGTAAGTGAACTGGATCTTGATGTCCGACAGGCCGAACAGGCTGATCGCGCGGATCGCGGTCAGATGCGGGATGCCCGCCATCTGGACTTCGATCGGGATGGTGACGTTGCGCTCCATCTCCTCGGCCGACAGGCCTTGCGTCTGGGTGATGACCTCGACCATCGGGGGCACGGGATCGGGATAGGCTTCGATGTTGAGGTTGATGAAACCGATGACGCCAGCGACGATCATCGCGAAGAACAGGCCGACGATCAGCAGTCGCTGACGCAGCGCAAAGTCGACGATGCGGTTCATTACTCGCCGATCCCCGCTTCGTTGACGAACAGCGCGCCCGAGGTGACGATCTTCTCGCCCGGCTTCAGGCCCGACGTGATGGTGACCAGCCCGTTGGCCGAGTCGCCGGTCGTCACGTCGCGCGCGACCAGCAGGCCGTCGGGCCGCATGATCCAGACGCGGGCCGCGTCGCCTTCATGGATGACGGCGGCGGCGGGGACGCGAATCGCCTGACCCGCACCCCGGTGCTGGATCGCGAAGCTGGCGAACATCTGCGGCTTCAGCGCCTTGTCGGGGTTGGGGATCGAGGCGCGCACCGGCAGTCGGTGGGTCTGCGGGTCGAGCGCGGCGCCGACCAGGTCGATGGTGGCGTGGAAGACGCGGCCGGGGATGGCTGGCGTCGTCACCTCGACGGGATCGCCGACGCGGACATTCTCGGCATCGCTTTCGGCCACCTGCGCGACCAGCCAGACGCGCGAGGGGTCGGTGATCGTCATCACCGGCTTGTCGCCGCCCTGCGAGACATATTGCCCCGGCGCGACATCGCGCGAGGCGACGACGCCGCTGATCGGCGCGTGCAGCGTGGTGATGTCGTGGATGCCCGCGACCTCGCCGACATTCTCCAGCCGGTTGATCTCGCCCTGCGACTTGCCAAGGATCGCCAGCTTGTCGCGCGCGGCGCCCAGCGAGGCGGCGGCCGTGCGCGCGGTCGCCTGCGCGGCGGCCAGGTCGACCTTGGCCTGCTGATAATCCTTCAGCGCGCCGCCGGCGGTCTCATAGATTTGCTGCTGGCGGTCGGCATTGCGCTGCGCCGCGACCAGCTGCGCCTGCGCATTCTGATAGGCCGCGCGGGCCGAGAACAGCCCCGAGCGCGCATCGACGAAATCGCTGGTCTTGATCTGCAGCAGCGGCTGGCCCTGGCGGACCGCCTGGCCCGCCTCGGCGAGCACGCGCACGACCTGGCCCGCATAGGGCATCAGCACGGGGGTCGAGCGGGTCGCATCGACCGTGATCGCGCCCGTCGCCATGGTCTGGTCGCCCGACGCGCCCAGCCCGACGCGCACCGTCGGCATCGCCGCCAGCTGCTCCCTGGACAGGCGCAGCGTGCCCGGCGGCGGCGGGGCGGGGGGCGTTTCCTCCTTGTGGGTCAGCTTTCCGATCACCGTGATCAGGATCAGCGCGCCCACCAGCACGGCGGCGGCGATCCCGATCCAGCGCCATTGCTGCGCGGAGGACAGGCGGCGGGTTTCGGGTAATGTCGCGTCGGCAGGATTGACGTGCATCGGAGTCTTTCGGCGCAAGGAACGGAATTGCTTCGGCCGATACGGGCAAGGCTCTGACGCTTTCCTTGCGGAAATCTTACGAGACGTTCATCTGTGCGGGCATTGCGGCATCGATGGCGATGCCGTTTTTGGCATCTTCCTCATCTATTCAAATGCTTGGTCATTGCGGACGCGTCATGAACGGCGTGTCACCTGACAGGGAACAAAAGTTTCGGTTCGTCGTTCGAATCGAACGGCTCAACTGAGGGAGGGTGAAGATGGCCAGCCATAGACCGCCGCCGCGGATTTCGGACCTGCCGCGCGAGGAACGTCTGGATGCCTTGTATCGTCGCGCCGCCGACGATCGCGCGCGCTATATGGCGATGCGGGACCGCAAATCGGGCCTGTTCGACCGACTGCTTCACCTGTTCTGAAACCCGCCGCCGCCGGGGCCTTCCCGGCGGATCGTCAGCGTCCGGCCGTCATCCGGCGCTTGCGGCGGGCGGGCTGACCGCTCTGGACCGGGCGCAGGCGAAAGCGCCGCTCCATGCCGATATCGCTATGCCCGATCGCGATCAGGACGATCGACAGCGACGACAAAGCGGATATCGTGAGCCATATCTTCAGCAGCGCACCCGCCATCCGATATCCCCTGCGTGAGCCGGGCCAACGGCCCATATGCGGCTTTGCTCCCCACAGATAAAAATAAAGTGACGGAAGGCGTCCACGGCAGCCCAAGATGGCCATGTGCGGCGAAATACGATCATGACGTGCGCACGGCCTCGCTTTATGACGGCGCATCATGATCCGATCCGATCGACGTTCCTGGCCCCTGGCCATCGGGCTGGCGCTGCTCGCGGGCTATGTCGACGCGATCGGATTCCAGCATCTGGGCGGCTATTTCGTCTCCTTCATGAGCGGCAACGGCACGATGCTGGCGGTGCATCTCGTTCGTCCCGGTCCGGCGGACGGGAGCGTGGCGATGCTGGCGATGTTGCTCGCGCTGTTCGTCGGCGGGGTGATGGGGGGCACGTTGATCCGCCTGGTCCTGCCGCGTGGCGGACAGGCGGCGGTGCTGCTGCTGGTCGCGCTGCTGCTCGGGCTGGCGGGACTCGATGCGCGGCTCGGTTGGGGAATGGCGGTGGCGATGGGCGCGGCCAACGCCACCTTCGAGCGGGACGGCGAGGTCAGCATCGGCGTCACCTATATGACCGGCACGCTGGTCAAGATCGGCCAGCATCTGGCGCAGGCCGTGGCGGGGCGCGAGCGGTGGCGCTGGTTGCCCTATACGCTGCTCTGGGCGGGATTCGTCGCGGGGGCGGGGCTGGGCGCGTGGCTCTATCCCTTCTGGGGCATGGCGGCCTTGCACGGCGCGGGCATCGGCGCGCTGGCGGCGGCGGCGGTCGCATGGCGCTGGCGTCCGGCTTCCTGACGCGCATCGGGGGCGTTCCGGCGAGGCGCTGCTCGGCTTTTGTTGCGGCCCGACTTGGATTTCACGTGCGAGTAATATAATTACAAGACCTAGAGTCGGGCAGCAGACCCGCGACAGGAGAGCATATGCGCGTGATCGACCATGTGGTCGCCGGTGGACAGACCGCGACCGACGCCGCTTCGACCCGTCAGGGTGATGTGTTCGACCCCAATAGCGGCCAGGTGCAGGCGCGCGTGCCGCTGGGCGATGCCGCGCTGCTCGACCGGGCGGTCGCCGCCGCGCAAAGGGCGCAGCCCGCCTGGGCCGCGACCAATCCGCAGCGCCGGGCGCGCGTGATGTTCCGGTTCAAGGAACTGGTCGAGCAGAATATGGACGCGCTGGCGCATCTGCTCTCCTCCGAACATGGCAAGGTGATCGCCGACGCGAAAGGCGACATCCAGCGCGGGCTGGAGGTGATCGAGTTCGCCTGCGGCATCCCCCACGCACTGAAGGGCGAATATACGCAAGGCGCCGGGCCCGGCATCGACGTCTATTCGATGCGCATGCCGCTGGGCATCGGGGCGGGCATCACCCCGTTCAACTTCCCCGCGATGATCCCGATGTGGATGTTCGGCATCGCGATCGCGTGCGGCAACGCCTTCATCCTGAAACCGTCCGAGCGCGATCCCTCGGTCCCCGTCCGCCTGGCCGAGCTGATGCGCGAGGCGGGGGCGCCCGAGGGCATCCTGCAGGTCGTGCACGGCGACAAGGCGATGGTCGATGCGATCCTGGACCATCCCGCGATCGGCGCGGTCAGCTTCGTCGGCTCGTCCGACATCGCCCATTATGTCTATCGGCGCGGGGTCGAGGCGGGCAAGCGCGTCCAGGCGATGGGCGGGGCCAAGAACCATGGCATCGTCATGCCCGATGCCGATCTGGACCAGGTGGTCGCCGACCTGTCGGGCGCGGCCTTCGGCTCGGCGGGCGAGCGGTGCATGGCGCTGCCCGTCGTCGTGCCGGTGGGCGACAAGACGGCGGATGCGCTTCGCGAAAAGCTGATCCCCGCGATCGATGCCTTGCGGGTCGGTGTCTCGACCGATGCGCAGGCGCATTACGGCCCGGTGGTGAACGCCGCGCACAAGCGCCGCGTCGAGGACTGGATCCAGACCGGCGTCGACGAGGGTGCGGAGCTGGTGGTCGACGGGCGCGGCTTCAAATTGCAGGGCTATGAGGAAGGCTTCTTCATCGGCCCGTCGCTGTTCGACCGGGTGACTCCCGCCATGCAGAGCTATCGCGAGGAAATCTTCGGCCCCGTGCTCCAGATCGTCCGCGCGCCCGATTTCGAGACGGCGGTGCGCCTGCCGAGCGAGCATCAGTACGGCAATGGCGTCGCCATTTTCACCCGCAACGGCCATGCCGCGCGCGAATTTGCCGCGCGTGTCGAGGTTGGCATGGTCGGCATCAACGTGCCGATCCCGGTGCCCGTGGCCTATCACAGCTTCGGCGGATGGAAACGTTCGGCTTTTGGCGACGTGAACCAGCACGGCATGGAGGGCGTCCGTTTCTGGACCAAGGTGAAGACGGTGACGCAGCGCTGGCCCGATGGCGCGCCGGATGGCGGCAACGCCTTCGTGATTCCCACCATGGCCTAAAAGCACGCCCCTCCCGCAGGCGGGAGGGGATGGGGGAGGGAAAGGAGTCTCACAGAGACCATCGCCTGTGGCGTAGCCCCCTCCCCAAACCCCTCCCCCCTCCGGGAGGAGGGGCTTAACAGGACGAGACAAACCCGATGACCCAATTCGACCTGACCGACGAGCAGCGCGAGATCCAGGAACTGGCGCGCCGCTTCACCGCCGACCGCATCACCCCCTTCGCCGCCGAGTGGGACGAGAAGCATGTCTTCCCCCGCGACACGATTCGCGAAGCCGCCGAACTGGGCTTCGCCGCGATTTATGTGTCCGAGGAATCGGGCGGCATCGCGCTCGGGCGGCTGGAAGCGGCGCTCATCATGGAGGCCATGGCCTATGGCTGTCCCTCCACCTCCGCCTTCATCTCGATCCACAATATGGCGTCGTGGATGATCGACCGTTTCGGCGATGCGGACGTGAAGGGGCGGTATCTGCCCGATCTCGTCACCATGGAACGCATGGCCAGCTATTGCCTGACCGAGCCGGGTTCGGGCTCCGACGCGGCGGCGCTCAAGACGCGCGCGGTGCGCGACGGCGACCATTATGTCGTCACGGGCTCCAAGCAGTTCATTTCGGGCGGCGGCGAGAATGAAGTCTATGTCACCATGGTCCGCACCGGGGAGGAGGGGCCGAAGGGCATTTCCTGCCTGGTGATCGACAAGGATACCCCCGGCGTGTCCTTCGGCGCGAACGAACGCAAGCTGGGCTGGCATTCGCAGCCGACGCGGCAGGTGACGTTCGACAATGTCCGCGTGCCGGTCGCCAACCGGCTGGGCGCGGAGGGCGAGGGCTTCCGCATCGCGATGATGGGGCTGGACGGCGGGCGGCTGAACATCGGTGCCTGCTCGCTGGGGGGCGCGCAGCGCTGCCTGGACGAGGCGGTCGCTTACGTGAAGGACCGCCGCCAGTTCGGCAAAGCGATCGCCGAGTTCCAGAATACCCAGTTCACCCTGGCCGACATGGCGACCGAGCTGGAGGCGGCGCGCGCGCTGCTCTATCTCGCGGCCGCCAAGGTGACGGCGGGTGCGCCCGACAAGACCCGCTTCGCCGCCATGGCCAAGCGGCTGGCGACCGATACCGGATCGTCGGTGGTCGACCGGGCGCTTCAGCTGCATGGCGGTTACGGCTATCTGATGGACTATCCTATCGAGCGCTTCTGGCGCGACCTGCGCGTGCATTCGATCCTGGAAGGGACCAACCAGGTGATGCGGATGATCGTTGGTCGGGATTTGCTCAAAGACTAAGCTGTTCCCCGGCGAAGGCCGGGGTCCAGTTTCCAAGCAGCCGATGGCGCGCTTCATAGCTTGCCACAACTGGGCCCCGGCCTTCGCCGGGGAACGGGAAAGGATAGAAGGACCGGCATGACCCAGGATCTGATCGTCACCCGCGAAGGCCCGGTCGGGCGGTTGCGGCTCAACCGGCCCAAGGCGATCCACGCGCTGACCCGCGCGATGTGCGAGGGCGTGCTGGCCGCGCTGGAGGACTGGCGCGGCGATCTGTCGGTCGAGGCGATCATCATCGACCATGCCGAGGGGCGCGGCTTCTGCGCGGGTGGCGACATACGGTTGCTCGCCGAGAGCGGGGCGGGTGACGGCGAGGCTGCGCGCGGATTCTTCCAGGCCGAATATCGGATGAACCACCGGCTGTTCACCTATGCCAAGCCGATCGTCGCCGTCATGGACGGCATCACCATGGGCGGTGGCGTCGGCATCTCGGCGCCCGCGCGCTTCCGGGTCGCGACCGAGAATACCCGGTTCGCCATGCCGGAGACGGGCATCGGCCTGTTCCCCGATGTCGGCGGCGGCTGGTATCTCTCGCGACTGCCGGGGCGAATGGGCGTGTTCCTGGCGCTGACCGGGCATCGGCTCGACGGGGCGGAGGCGCATGCGCTGGGCCTCGCCACCCATTATCTGCCCGCCGCCGCGCTGGAGGAGGCCAAGGCCGCGATCCTCTTGGCCCCGCAGGAGATCGCCGCGACGCTCGACCGGCTGTCCGCCCCCGTGCCCGAGGCCGGGATCATGGCCCATGCCGCCGAGATCGACCGGCTGTTCGCCTCCGACACGCTGGAGGAGATCGTCGCCGCGCTGGCGGCGGATGGCGGCGAATGGGCCGCGCAACAGCTGGCGATCTTGCGCACCAAATCGCCGCAAGCCTGCAAGGTGTCGCTGCGTCTCCTGCACGAGGGGGCGCGGACCACCGACTTCGCCGAGGAGATGCGCCGCGAATATGGCGTCGCCAGCCGTGTGGTGCAGCGGCCCGACTTTATCGAGGGCGTCCGCGCGCTGATCGTCGACAAGGACAATGCGCCGCGCTGGAGCCCCGCCACGCCCGAGGGCGTGACCGACACGATGATCGACCATATCTTCGCCCCCCTGCTCGAGGCTCAGGCCTGGACCCCCGAAGACCGCTGAAGAGGACGCCCGCATGACCGATTACAACACCCTGATCGTCGAGCGCCGCGAGGCGGTGACGCTGGTGACGCTGAACCGGCCCCAGGCGCTCAATGCGCTCAATGCCGATCTGCTGGCCGAATTGCTCGAGGTGATGCGCGCCTATGACGCCGATCCCGAGCAGCGCTGCGCCGTCATCACCGGCAGCCCCAAGGCGTTCGCGGCGGGGGCGGACATCAAGGAGATGCAGGAGATGGACTTCGCCGCCATGTATGGCGGCAACCATTTCTCCGGCTGGGACGAATTCACCCGCATCCGCAAGCCGATCATCGCGGCGGTCGCGGGCTATGCGCTGGGCGGCGGGTGCGAGCTGGCGATGATGTGCGACTTCATCCTGGCCGCCGACACCGCCAGGTTCGGCCAGCCCGAGATCAAGCTGGGCGTGACGCCGGGCATGGGCGGATCGCAGCGGCTGGCGCATGCGGTCGGAAAGGCCAAGGCGATGGAGATGTGCCTGACCGGCCGGATAATGGACGCCGAGGAAGCCGAGCGGGCGGGCCTGGTCGCGCGCATCGTCCCCGCCGCCGATCTGGTCGAGGATGCGCTGAAGACCGCCGCGGCGATCGCCGGCATGGCCCCGATCGCGGTCCGCGCCAACAAGGAGATGGTTAACGCCGCCTTCGACATGGGGCTGGCGCAGGGCGTGCAGTTTGAACGCCGCCTGTTCCACGGCCTGTTCGGCTCGGCCGACCAGAAGGAAGGCATGGCGGCATTCGTGGAGAAGCGCACGCCCGTCTGGACCAACCGCTGATGTGACTCACGTCCCTCCCGCAGGCGGGAGGGGCTAAGAAAAAGAAGAGCGTAGGAGAGAGCATCATGGCGCGGATTGCGTTTATCGGCCTGGGCAATATGGGCGGCGGCATGGCCGCCAATCTGGCGAAGGCGGGGCATGACGTCCGCGCCTTCGACCTGTCGGCGGACGCGCTGGCGGCGGCGCGGGCGGCGGGGTGCCTGCCGGTCGACAGCGCGGTCGCGGCCATGGAGGGCGTCGAGGCGGTGGTGACGATGCTGCCCGCCGGAACCCATGTCGAGCGCGTCTATGCCGACGCCGTCTTCACCGCCGCGCCGCCGTCCGCGATCCTGATCGACTGCTCGACCATCGACGTCGCCACCGCGCGACGCGTGGCGGAGGCGGCGCGGGGCAAGGGCATGATGGCGGTCGATGCTCCCGTCTCGGGCGGGATCGCGGCGGCCAGGGCGGGAACGCTGACCTTCATGGTCGGCGGGTCCGACCAGGCCTTCGAGCGCGCCGAGCCCTTCCTGTCGGCGATGGGCCAGGCGGTGATCCATGCCGGGGGCAATGGCGCGGGGCAGGCGGCGAAGATCTGCAACAATATGCTGCTCGGCGCGACGATGATCGCGACCTGCGAAGCGTTCGTGCTGGCCGAGAAGCTGGGGCTGGAAGCGCAGACCTTCTACGACATCGCCTCGGTGTCGTCGGGGCAGAGCTGGTCGATGACCAAATATTGCCCGGTGCCCGGCGTCGGGCCGGAAACGCCCGCCGATCACGACTATCAGGGCGGCTTCGCGGCGGCGCTGATGCTCAAGGACCTGAAGCTGGCGATGGAAGCTGCACGCGACGCGGGCGCGACCACGCCGATGGGCGCGCGGGCGGCCGAGCTCTACACCGCGTTCGTCGGCGAGGGGCAGCCGCCGGTCGACTTCTCCGGCATCATCCGCACGCTGCGCTAGGGCCGGTCGCCATTCAGCGATCTGACCTGAAAAACCACCGTTCAGCCTGAGCGAAGTCGAAGGCCAAGGGAATCGCTATTCCACAGGAGCCGCCTGAGGAAAGCGCATTGCATCGCCTTCGCGCGCGTAAGGCCGATCGGGGCGGGGCATGTGAAAAACCCATCGCGCCTTTTCCCTCCCGCCAATGCGGCCTAAAGCCCGCAACGTGATGGAAATACCCGCCCCCCTTCGCCTGCGTGTCGATCGCGATGCGCTTGTCTCCAACTGGCAGGCCATGGACCGGATGAGCGGGACGGCGGCGTGCGGCGCGGCGGTCAAGGCCAATGGCTATGGCCTGGGGGCGACGCTGGTGGCGCAGACGCTGGCCGGGGCGGGATGCCGCGACTTCTTCGTCGCCAACTGGGCCGAGGCGCTGGCGCTCGCCCCGCTGGGCCTCACCCTGTCGGTCCTGCACGGCCTACGCGCCGAGGACATGGCCGCGGCCATGGCGGGGTTCGCGCGTCCGGTGCTCAGCACCCCCGAACAGGTGGCGCGGTGGCGTGAGGGCGGCGGCGGCGCGTGCGACGTGATGGTCGATACCGGGATCAACCGACTGGGCGTGTCGGTACAGGCGGTGGCCGACGGCCTGCTCGACGGGCTGGCGATCGAGACACTGATCAGTCACCTCGCCTGCGCCGATGAGGATGTGCCGATGAATGCGCGTCAGCAGGCGGCCTTTGCCGGATTGAAGGGCCGGACGCGCGCGCGCCGGATGAGCCTGGCCAATTCGGCGGGGATCGGCCTGGGCGCCGGCTATCATTTCGACCTGACCCGGCCGGGGCTGGCGCTCTATGGCGGCATTCCGCGTCCCGACATGGCCGGACCGCTGCGGCAGGTCGCCCGGCCCGAAGCGCAGATCCTGCAGCGCCGCCTGGTCCCCGCGGGCGAGACGGTCGGCTACAACGCCACCTGGACCGCCCCCGCTGATACGGAGGTCGCGATCCTGAACCTGGGCTATGCCGACGGTTATCGCCGCGCGCTGTCGGGCCTGGGAGCGGCACGCGCGGACGATGCGGTCCTGCCGGTGCTCGGCCGGGTGTCGATGGATCTGGTCGCGGTCGACGTGACCGCCAGGCCCGATCTGGCCGAGGGCGACTGGCTGGCGATGGATTACGACCTGGCCGCCGCATCCGCCGCATCGGGCGTGTCGCAATATGAACTGCTGACCGGGTTGGGACAGCGGTTCGGGCGGGGATGAAAAAAGGGGCCGCCTCGGAAGAGGCGGCCCGCATGATTCAGTACTGTACCTTAGAAACCGGCGCGTACGTTCGCAAAGAACGTCCGGCCGACATAGTCATAGGCGCTGTACAACGGCACATTGCCGACCCGGTTATAGGCGCCCGACGAAATTTGCGGCAGCGTTTGCTGGAACAGATTGCGGACGCCGAACGTGAACTGGAACTTGTCGGTTGCCTGCCAGCGGACCGAAGTCGAATGGATGAAGTAATCCTTCGCCTCGAACACATAGGTGTCACGCGACGCTTGGGTCAGACCCAGATAGTCCGCCGTGGTATTGGTGGCACCAACCCATTCGACCGAGTAGCGGAACGACACCTTGTCGACCCGAACGCCGCCGTCGAACACGCCCGACCAGCGCGGATTGTTCAGCGAGCCAATCGCGTTCTGGATCGGATCGGTCGGCAGAAGCTGGGTATAGCGTTGGCCGAAGCGAGTCACCTGGCCACCGATGTCGAAATTCGCTTCGCCACGACGAACCGAATAGCGGGCGTTAAAGTCCCAGCCCGTGACCTTCGCGGTGGCGATGTTCACAAAGCCGGTCGTGACGGTCAGTGCCTGGTTTGCGGAGTTGCGCGTGACAAGTGAGCAGATGCTCTCCCGGCGGAAGTCGGGATCATCATAACATTGCTGCAGAATCGTGCCAGCAGCCAGCTGCGACACGCCGCCGTCAACCTTGATGTTGAAATAATCGGCCGACAGCGACAGCTTGCCCCAATCGCCAAAGCTGGGCTGGAATACACCACCAGCAGTCCAGGCGACCGAATTTTCCGACTTCAGGCCCGACTCCGCGCCCCCGCGTTGCAGGACGGTGACCCCGTTATTCTGTATGAAGCCGTTGGTCAGGCCTTCCGACTGACAGTTCGTGACGCGAACTGGATTCTGACCGGCGGCGCCCAGATTGTTGCAGGGGTCGATCGAGGATGACTGGAAGCCCGAGGTCGCCCCCAGAAACTGTTCGAACAGACCCGGTGCGCGATAGCTCGTGCCATAGCTACCCCGCGCCGACAGCCAGCGGAACGGCGAATAGATGCCGCCGACTTTGTATGTTGTCTGCGATCCATAGGATGCATAATCGGTGTAACGGGCCGAAGCCTTGATCGTCAGATCTTCAAAGAACGGACGGTTGGTCAGCAATGGAGCTTCGATCTCCCCGAACACTTCCTTCACACTGTCGCTACCACGGGTGATCGTCGACGAGGTGAAGTTGTAGACATTGCCCCGCTGGCTTTCCAGCGATGGCGTGTCGTTCAGGGTCTGCTTGCGATATTCGGCACCGACTGCAATCTGAACCGGGCCGCCCCAGATGTCGAACAGCGGACCGTCGACAACGGCGCTGACGATGGTTTCGCGGAACTTGGTCGTGCCCGTCACGGGCGCGGAGATGAAGCCGATCCACGAAGCGGGTAGCTGACCGCCGACGACCGCCGGGGTCAGCGCCGGTGCCGCAACGCAGCCGCTTGCCGTATTGCGGCAAACGAAACCCGAACCCGAGGCGACGACGTCCAGGCTCTGGTTGAGCTTGTCGGTCAACACCAGGTCCGAGGTATAGGACGCGTCCGACCAGGACCGCAGTGCATAGGCATCATAGTGGAAGCCGCCGCCCAGATCGCCGCGGATACCGCCGACTGCGCGGACGAAATCGACCGTCTGGCGGTTGTTGTAAATGCCATAGTCGGCGAACACGCGGATACCCACGGGGACGCCGGGGTTCGTCGGTTGAGCGGGCAGGGCGACCGTCGGGAAGCGCAGATTTGCCGGGATCAGCGGGCTGCCAAACGGATAGTCAAACGACAACTGGCGGTTGCCATTCTGCTCGGTCTTGCGGCGGTTGACCAGCAATTCGGTGTAGATTTCCGCATTGCCCAGGCTGTTCAGCTCGTATTTGCCTTGCAGGTAACCGGTGTAGTTCTGGCCCGGATTGACGATCTCGTTCGCATAGAGCGACGGCGGCAGCGTGTCGCGAACGCCGAGCGGCAACTGTCCGCCACCGACGCACTCGAAGCCCGCCACCGCGCCACCCGCCGTACCATCGGGACGGAAGCGGTTGCATACCTGCTGCGCAGGGGTGCCGAAACCCGCCGACGAGGGCAGGGTGCCATAGCCTGCGGGGACGCCCGCCGCGCGATCGACCAGCGAGCCGTTGAAATTCGGCGTGGCGATGGTGTTGATCGTTACGCCGCTCTCACCGGTGACGCCGGTCGGATAGCATTTCGGCTGTCCGGTCAGCGGGTCGATAAAATCGCCGGTACCGGGCGCGCTGCTGGCGTTCGCTTTGCGATAGCTGGTCTGGCAGCGTGCGAAAGCCAGGTCGCGATAGTTGACCCCTTCACGATTCGAATATTCGATCGAGCCGGTGATGCTGAACCGGTCGCCCTGGGCGCCGAACAGCAGGCCGTAGCGCTCCGTGCGGCCCGCGCCGATTTCCGGTGCGTTGATCTGGGCATCGGCCATGATGCCCTTGAAGTTGTTACGTGTGATGACGTTCACCACCCCCGCGATCGCGTCCGACCCGTAAATGGACGAGGCACCGCCGTTCAGAATTTCGATGCGGTCGACCATGATGTTGGGCAGCGTATTCAGGTCGGCCGAGCCCACGGAACCGCGCGATCCCGACGGCGCAAGGCGACGGCCGTTGATCAGCACCAGCGAGCGCGATGTGCCGAAACCACGCAGCGACAGGGTATTCGCGCCAGGTCCACCGGCCGTTACGAAGCCGCCATAGGTGTTGTTGATCTGCGCCGTGCCGTTGCTGACCGCCGCGCTCTGAAGCACCTGCGCCGTCGATGTGAAGCCAGCCTGCGTTGCCTGATCGAAACTGACGATGTTGACGGGATCCGCCGTATTATACTGATTGCGGCGGATGCGTGAGCCGGTGACGACCACGTCATCGCCGCTGGTACGCTCCCGTTGAGCTACGCGACCGATCGCGGAGTCCTTGTCTTCCTCCGGTGTGGTCGTATCACTGGTTGCCGGTTGCGTGATTTGTGCCTGCGTCGAAATCGGCAGAAGAACCAGAGTGCCAGCGAGCGCCGATGCTCCCAGCAGAGTACGCATTCTCATCCTATTTACCCCCATTATGACGGATCTTTCATGTCCGTTCATCTGAGGGAAATGAATTTCCTCTAGGAAAACAAGAGCTTAGGAAATCGCAAATGAAAATTGTGTAACCGATGTTGCAGGGATGTGACAGGTTCGACACATCCCTGCAATATAACCGTTAATCGCGAAATTTTCGCATAGAAGCGTGTTTACCGCTCAACACACATGGCGATGCCCATGCCGCCGCCGATGCACAAAGTGGCGAGGCCCTTTCTGGCGTCGCGCTTCTGCATTTCGTAGATCAGGGTCGTGAGCACCCGCGCGCCGCTGGCGCCGATCGGATGGCCCAGCGCGATCGCGCCGCCGTTGACGTTGACCTTGTCGGGGTCGAAACCCAGTTCCTTGCCGACCGACAGGGCCTGCGCAGCAAAGGCTTCGTTGGCTTCGATCAGGTCGAGGTCGCCGACGCTCCAGCCCGCCTTTTCCAGCGCGCGCCGGGTGGCGGGGACGGGGCCGATGCCCATGACCGACGGGTCGACGCCCGCCGAGGCCCAGCTCTTGATCGTCGCGAGCACCGGCGTACCGCGCTTTTCGGCCTCTTCGCGGCTCATCAGGACGAGCGCGGCGGCGCCGTCGTTCAGGCCCGAGGCGTTGGCGGCGGTGACGGTGCCGTCCTTCTTGAAGGCGGGGCGGACGCCCGACACGCTCTCGAGGGTGGCACCCGCGCGGATATATTCGTCGTCGGCCACCACCGTCTCGCCCTTGCGGGTCTTGATGGTGACGGGGGCGATCTCGTCCTTGAACCGGCCTTCGCCGCGCGCCTTTTCGGCGAGGTTCTGCGAGCGGACCGCGAACCGGTCCTGATCGTCGCGCGTCACCTGATATTGCTCGGCAAGGTTTTCGGCGGTGATGCCCATGTGATAGCCCGCAAAGGCATCGGTCAGGCCGTCATGGACCATGGTGTCGACCATGGTCAGCGGACCCATCTTCGTGCCGCCGCGCATCGTCTGGGCGTGGGGCGAGAGCGACATCGACTCCTGGCCGCCCGCCACGACGATGGTCGCATCGCCATTGGCGATCGCCTGAAGCCCCAGCGCGACCGCGCGGAGACCCGAGCCGCAGACCTGGTTCACGCCGTAAGCCGGAACCTCCTTGGGGATGCCCGCCGCCATCGACGCCTGGCGCGCGGGGTTCTGGCCCTGCGCGGCGGTCAGCACTTGGCCGAGGATCACCTCGGACACATCCTCGCCCTTGATGCCCGCCTGTTCGAGCGCGGCGGTGATCGCCACCCGGCCCAGTTCATGCGCGGGCGTGGCGGCGAAGGCGCCCAGGAAGCTGCCCACGGGGGTACGCTTGGCGGCGGTAATGACGATCTCGGTCATGAAGGCTCCTCTCTACTTACACTCTATCTAGGGGCAGGCAGGCCCGCGATCCAGTCGGCCAGCGGCTGCCAAAGCTGTTGCTCCGCGCGTCCGCCGACGACCATCCCGACATGGCCCGTGCCACCCGCTCGCCGGTCGGACAGTCCGATCGCGGTGGCGGCGGGCACGATCCGGTCGGCGGCGGCGACGAACTCGACGCTAGGGGCGTCGCATTGCGACGGTGTGACGATTTCGCCGCCGACGCGCCATCGTCCCTGACCGGGACGATCCTCGGCGATCAGCCGCTCGAACAGTTCCAGGCCGAAGCCATGGGGCAGGGGCGCGCCCTGGTTGGCCCAGTCCTCCAGCCGGATGAAGCGGCGCGCGGCGTCGCTGCGCAGATCGAGATCGGCGAAGGCGGCATATTTGGCGATGGTCCGTGCCGGGTCGAGCCGCCAGAATCCCGCCTGCAACGCCTCCATGGGAACGACGCCGAGCGCCTCGGAGGTGGGCTTGATCGCGGCCCATTGCGCGGCCATGGCGGCGCGCGCCTCTTCGCCATAGCCGCTGAAATGCCACGGCGCGGCGATGGCGGCGAGCCCGGCCACCTTGCTGCGCGCCGCCGCCGCCATGGCCAGCGTGCCGCCCAGGCAATAGCCGACCAGCACCGGCGGTTCCGCAAATGTCGCGATCAGCGGCAGCAGGAAACGCTCGACATGCCCCGCCACGTCGATGTCGCGATCCTTCGCGCCGGGCGTGCCCCAGTCGATCAGCCAGGGGTGGCAGCCCCGCTCGCGCAGCCAGCGGATCAGCGAGCGGTCGCGGGACAGGTCCAGGATCGAGGCCGGGTTGATCAGCGAGGGGACGAACAGCACGGGCCGCCCTTCCCCTCCGGCATCGCGCAACCGCACCCGTCCGCGCCGTCGCCGCACGGCCAGTGCGCGCATCGGCCGTTCGCGCTTCGCGGCCTGGAACCGCCGCAACCCCTCCATGGCGCGCTTTACCAGATCGGGATTTTCCGCGGCCTCGCTGCGCAACATCGCCAGGAACAGCGGCAAGGGGCGCGGACCATGTTGCGATGCGAAATCCATGACGTTAGGCTAGGTCAAAATCATAGAAGGCGGGGGTCCATGAAGAAGCAGGCAGCGGACGGCGTCGTGATCGTCAAGAAATATGCGAACCGGCGGCTCTACAACACCGAAACCTCCTCCTACATCACGCTCGACCATCTGGCGGCGATGATCCGGGCGGGGCGCGACTTCAAGGTGGTCGACGCCAAGACCGACGAGGACATCACCCATAATGTCCTGACCCAGATCATCATGGAAGAGGAAAGCCGGGGCGAGACGATGCTGCCGGTCAATTTCCTGCGCCAGCTGATCTCGATGTACGGCGACTCGATGCAGGCGGTGGTGCCCGGCTATCTGGAGGCGTCGATGGACAGCTTCCGCCGCAACCAGGAACAGTTCAAGTCGGCGGTCGAGGGCGCGTTCGCGGGCACGCCCTTCGCCGACATGGCCAAGCGGAACCTGGCGATGTTCGAGGCGGCGACGCAGGGGTTCAAGCCCGGTGCGCCCGCCCCTGCACCCGCGCCCGCCCCGGCGGCTCCCGCAGCCGGCAGGGACGACGAAATGGCCGCGCTGAAGGCGGAACTGGCGGCGCTGAAGGACAAGATCGAGAAGCTGGGGGAGTAAGCCCCGACCGCCGTTCAGCCTGAGCGAAGTCGAAGGCCATGCTGAAACGGTGACCGCCGCGCATCTTTCTCTTCCTCTCCTGCAAGGGGAGGGGGACCAGCGGAGCTGGTGGAGGGGTGTCCCCGGTCGTGAGCGCGGCAGCACCTCTTCAACCGGGACACCCCTCCGTCAGGCCTTCGGCCTGCCACCTCCCCTTGCAGGGGAGGAATGAAAAGATGGCCTTCGACTTCGCTGCGGCTGGACGGAGGTCGGGAAACTCCCTCCATTGAACCCGCGCCCACCCGCATCCATATCGCCGCGCATGAGCGGGAATGAACACGCCATGCCCACCTGGCATGGCACGACGATTTGCTCGGTGCGCCGTGGCGGCCGGGTGGTGGTGGCCGGGGACGGTCAGGTTTCGATGGGCCAGACGGTCATGAAGCCCAATGCGCGGAAGGTCCGGCGCCTGGGTGACGGATCGGTCATCGGCGGCTTTGCGGGCGCGACGGCGGATGCCTTCACCCTGTTCGAGCGGCTGGAGGCCAAGCTGGAGCGGCATAACGGCCAGTTGCTGCGCGCGGCGGTCGAGCTGGCCAAGGACTGGCGGACCGACAAGTTCCTGCGCAACCTGGAGGCGATGATGATCGTCGCCGACAAGGACGTGACGCTGATCCTGACCGGCAATGGCGATGTGCTGGAGCCCGAGAACGGCATTTGCGCGATCGGGTCGGGCGGCAATTACGCGTTCGCGGCGGCGCGGGCGCTCGTCGATTACGAACAGGATGCCGAGACGATCGCGCGCAAGGCGATGGCGATCGCCGCCGATGTCTGCGTCTACACCAATGACCGCGTCACGCTCGAAGCCATCGACGGCGCGCAGTAAATTAGGGTTCCCATGAACGACCAGTTGACCCCCAAGGCGATCGTCGCCGCGCTCGACGCGCATATCATCGGCCAGGCCGACGCCAAGCGCGCGGTCGCCGTCGCGATGCGCAACCGCTGGCGTCGCCAGCGCCTCGGCGCGGACCTGCGCGACGAGGTGACGCCCAAGAACATCCTGATGATCGGCCCGACGGGGTGCGGCAAGACCGAGATCAGCCGTCGTCTGGCCAAGCTGGCCGACGCGCCCTTCGTCAAGGTCGAGGCGACCAAGTTCACCGAGGTCGGCTATGTCGGCCGCGACGTCGAGCAGATCGCGCGCGACCTGGTCGAGGAGGCGATCCGGCTCGAAAAGGAACGCCGCCGTGTCGCGGTGAAGGACAAGGCGGAAGAGGCGGCGATGAACCGCCTGCTCGATGCGCTGGTCGGCAAGGATTCGAGCCAGGCGACGCGCGAGGCGTTCCGCCAGCGTTTCCGCGACGGCCATCTCGACCAGACCGAGATCGAGATCGAACTGGAACAGGCCCCGGCCATGCCGTTCGAGATTCCGGGCGGTGCGCCGCAGATGATCAACCTGTCGGAGATGATGGGCAAGGCGTTCGGCGGCGGCCAGCCGCTCAAGCGCCGCAAGCTGACCGTCGGTGCCGCCTGGACCAAGCTGGTCGAGGAAGAAGCGGACAAGCGGCTCGACCAGGACGAGGTCAGCCGCGCCGCGCTGGCCGATGCCGAGGCGAACGGGATCGTCTTCCTGGACGAGATCGACAAGATCGCGGTCAGCGACGTGCGCGGCGGCTCGGTCAGCCGCGAGGGCGTGCAGCGCGACCTGCTGCCGCTGATCGAGGGCACCACCGTCTCGACGAAGTACGGTCCGATGAAGACGGACCATATCCTGTTCATCGCGTCCGGCGCCTTCCATGTCGCCAAGCCGTCCGACCTGCTGCCCGAGCTTCAGGGCCGGTTGCCGATCCGGGTCGAGCTGAAGGCGCTGACCGAGGGGGATTTCGTTGCGATCCTGTCGGATACCAAGGCGTCGCTGCCTGCGCAGTACAAGGCGCTGATCGGCACCGAGGGGGTGGACATCTCCTTCACCGAGGACGGCATCGCCGCGATCGCGCGCATCGCCGCCGAAGTGAACGCGCAGGTCGAGAATATCGGCGCGCGGCGGTTGCAGACGGTGATGGAGAAGCTGCTTGAGGATATCAGCTTCGAGGCGGAGGATCGCCAGGGCACGGTGCTGACCGTCGATGCGGCCTATGTCGACCAGCAATTGTCGGCGGTGGCGCGCAATACCGATCTGAGCCGGTTCGTCCTGTGAGTCCGGGGGGAGGGCTCGGTGAGACACCGCGGCCCTCCCCCATCCCCTCCCGCTTGCGGGAGGGGCGAGCCAAGACCGTCATTGGCGGATAAATCGAACCCTCCGATCTTGCCGCTCCCCTCCCGCAGGCGGGAGGGGGTGGGGGAGGGCAGGCCCCCAGGCGACACCGCCTATTTCTTCACCCGGTCATAGGGCACGAACCCGTCGAACACGCACCATTGCGACGGGATCGACATGCCCTGTTGCAGCACCCGGAACCGGTCGTTGCGGCAAATCTGCGAGCCCCAGCGTTCGACGATCAGCGTGTTGAACGGCTGGAGCCCCGGACATTGTCCGCGCACCTTGGCGCGCCACATGCGCTGGCCGCCGCCATTGATGACGATCGTGTCGTTGTCGTAGATGGACGGCCCCGACATGGCGGTGGTGGTATCGACACACTTGGCGGGCGGCCCCGCGACCCGGCCCGCAAAGGGATCGGACTTGGCCGCCACCAGGCTCAGCCCCAGGGCGACGAGCGGAAGGACGCGCCAGCGCATCACCGGGCCTTCCGATAGGGGGTGAATTCGCCGAAGCTGCAACTGCCGGTGAAGAAACCCGAGGCGCGGTCGACGGTCTGCGCGATATCGCCCGAGCAGAGCTGGCCGGTGGTGGTGCGCGTGACGAAGATGTTGTTGCCCTGTCCGCCGACCCCGTCGCAGCCGCCCGAAGTCTGGCTGACATATTTCAGATTGGGCGACACGGTATAGACGATGGTCGGGCCATAGGAGCGGACCTGCTGCGTCCGATACTGGCTGATGCATTGGGTCGGCGATCCCGGCGTCAGGCCGCGCAACGCCTTGTCCAGATCGGCCTTCTCGGTTTCGGCCCGTTGTTCGATCCGCGCCTTTTCCGCCGGGGTCAACGTACAGCCCGCCAACGCCACCGCCGGAACAAGCACCGAAAGCCATGTCGCGATACGCATCATTTCGTCTCCTTCGATCAGCGTCTCCCGTAGCTAGACGTTAACCTCTGAACGCATCCTTGGCTGCACGCCTCTCGGCCAATTCGTCGGCATCGACCGAACGCAGGAACGGGTTGGTGGCGCGCTCCAGCGCGATGGTCGTGGGGATGGTGGGCTCGCCCTGTTCGCGCATCGCTTCGACATCGGCCAGCCGGGCCGCGATCGCCGCATTGTCCGGCTCGACCGTGGCGGCGAAGCGCGCGTTCGACAGCGTATATTCGTGTCCGCAATAGACCCGCGTATCCTCGGGCAGCGCGGCGAAGCGGCGCATATTGGCGTGCATCTGCGCGGCCGTCCCCTCGAACAACCGGCCGCACCCCATCGCGAACAGCGTGTCGCCGGTGAAGATCACCCCGCGATCGGCCAGGTGGAAGGCGATATGCCCCGCCGTATGCCCCGGCACCGACCAGATGGTGGCCTGCGCATGGCCGACCGCGATTCCGTCGCCTTCCTCCAATAGCGTATCGAGTCCTGCGATCCGGTCCGCCTCCGCCGCCGGCCCCGCGACCGTCGCGCCCGCAGCGCGCAGCGCGGCCGCGCCGCCGACATGATCGGGATGCCAATGGGTCAGCCAGACCTGCCCGATCGTCCAGCCGCGCGCGGCGGCGGCGGCGGCCACCGGCCCGGCCTCGCCCGGATCGAGCGCCACGGTGTGCCCGGCATCGTGGATCAGCCAGGCATAGTTGTCGGACAGGACGGGGACTCGGACGATTTCCATGAACGGCGTCTTACCAGCTTCCGACATTGGGCATCGAGGCCCAAGGTTCGGCCGGGGGCAGCGCACCGTCCTGCAACAGCTCGATCGAGATGCCGTCGGGCGTCTTGACGAAGGCCATATGCCCGTCGCGCGGCGGGCGGTTGATCGTGATTCCGGCGTCCATCAGCCGCTGGCAGGTGTCGTAAATATTGTCGACCCGGTAGGCCATATGCCCGAAATTGCGACCGCCGCCATAGATTTCGGGGTCCCAATTATGGGTCAGCTCGACCTCGGCGCGGCCTTCGTCCCCCGGCGCGGCCAGGAAGATCAGCGAGAAGCGGCCACGCTCATTGTCGATCCGCCGCACCTGTTTCAACCCCAGCAGCTCGAAGAAGCGGATGCTGGCATCGGGATCGCTGACCCGGATCATGGTGTGAAGATAGCGCATCGTGTCTCCTGCCTGGGAATAGAGGGGCGGCGCACCGGTCGCGGGAGGCGATAGCCGCCTCGACCGGATCACCGTCCTACCCGCAACGAATCCGGTTCACCTTGACCTGCGATAAGGGGCGTCAGCGGCTCTGGAACTGGGCCAGGGCCTTGGCGGTCAGGCTGCGGATCGGGCTGTCGGCGGGGGCCAGCCGCGCGGCCTCGCTCCACGCCTTGCGCGCGCCCGCCTCGTCGCCTCTGGCGGCGGCGATATTGCCCGCTTCCAGCTGGACATTGGCATCGTCGGCGGAGCGGGCCAGCGCCTGGGTGATGTCCTTCTGCGCGCGGGGGAGGTCGTTCATCCGCCGGGCCAGCGTCGCCGACAACAGCCAGGCGAGCGGGTCGCCGGGCACGTTGGTCAGCGCGGCGTCCAGATCGACGCGCGCCGCCGCCATCTGGCCGTCGGCGACCAGCGCGCGGGCGCGGTCGAGTTGCACCTCGCCGCGCGCGAAGCCGGTCAGCTCGCCCGCCCCCAGCGCGGCGTCGAGCGCGGCGCGCGCCTTGACGGCATTGCCCGCCGCCAGCTGGGCATTGCCCGCCTGCGCCCAGTAATTGGCGGCGCGGACGTCATGCGCCGTCTCGGCCGCGCGCGCCGCCTGCTCGAAGGCGCTGGCCGCCGCCACCCAGTTGCGCTCGGTCGCATAGGCGAGCCCCAGGCATTGCTGCGCGAAGAATCCACCCCCGGCCAGCTGCCATCGCGCCGCCTCCGCATGCGCCGTCCCCGGATCGCGTTCGGCCAGGGTGATGCAGCGTTGATAGCGCGCCTCGCGCGGGTCGGCGGGCAGGGCGGGCTTGGTTACTGCGGGAGCCCCGGTCTGAACCAGCGCGGCGAGCGCGAGGGGGAGAAGGATCATAGACGGCTCAACACTTCCTCGACGCTCCGGATCAGCAGCGCGATGTCGGCCTCGCGCGACAGCCGATGATCGCCATCCTTGATGAGGAGTGTCTGCACATCGGCTGAACGGAACAGCCCGGCCAGATGCGCGGTGCGGTGCCACGGCACGTCGCTGTCCGCCATTCCCTGGAGCAGCCGGACGGGGCCATCGAACTCGATGGGAGCGGAGGTCAGTCGGTTCGCCTCGCCCGAGGACCAGAAGCGGCGGGTATAGATGGTGGGCGCGGGGCCATAGGGGTTGGGCCGCTCCAGCCGCCCTTCCTGGAGGATCGCCATCTTCTCCTCGGGCGAGAAACCCCAGTCGGTGAAGTCGGGCGCGGGGGCGATGCCGACCAGCGCCTTGACCTGGGTCGGCCGGGCGCGCGCGGCCAGCAGCATCAGCCAGCCGCCCATCGACGATCCCACCAGCACGGCGGGGCCGGGCACCACCGTATCGAGCATCGCGATGACGTCGTCGCGCCAGTCCGCCAGCGCCTGATCCTCGAACGCCCCCTCCGACTCGCCGCAGCCGCCATAGTCGAAGCGCAGGAACGCCCGCCCGTTGGCCTTGGCCCATTGTTCGAGCGCCAGGGCCTTCGACCCCTGCATGTCCGAGGCATAGCCGGGCAGGAAGACGATCGCGGGCGCTTTGCCCGGCGTCCAGTGATGGGCGAGCCTGGGGCGCGGCGGGGCGGGGGTGTCGGTCATGCGCGGGATTTAGGGGATGGAGGAAATAATGGAAACCCATGGGCTTATCCTGCCCTCCGTTCGGCCCGAGCGGAGGGCAGGGGGCTTCAGATCACATATTCCACGCTTTTCATTTGCGCCTGGGCCGCCTGGACCTTGCGACGCTTGGCGACCATCTCGGCATGGAGCCGCGCGATCGTGTCGCTGCCGGTCGTGGTGCACAGCCCCGGCACCACCGCATGGACCAGCGCGCCCAGGCCGCCGGCGATCATGATCCCCCCGAACCGCGCCGCGACGCCGAAATGCTGGACATAGCTCTCGCCGACGCTTTCGGGATGCTCGGTAAACAGGCGGCGGAACATGACAGGCGTTCTCCTATGGCCGTTTGCGCTGATCCTATCATGGCGGTGGGGATTGGCCAAATGACGAACGGGCGGCCCTTTACCGGCCCGCCAGCCGTTCCACCATGTCCTGCGCCAACAGGCTGAGCGTATCGTCGCGCGCGCCCATCACCACGATCCGGTCGCCCGGCCGTGCCTCCGTGAGCAGGGCCTGGGCGGCCTCCGCACGCTCGGCGATGTGGCGGGCATCGACGCCGCGCGCGTGCAGGTCGGCGACGATGTCGGCGCTCGTCACCTCGCGCGCGACGGTGCCGCCGAAATAGGCCGGGTCGGGCAGCGCCAGCACGTCGCCGGGCTTCATCCGCGCGGCGATGCTGTCGACCAGTTCGCGGCGCATGACCTTCAGCGGGCCATAGCCATGCGGCTGGAACAGGACCAGCAACCGGCCCGGAAAGGCGTGGAGCGTGTCCAGGGTCGCGGCGATCTTGTCGGGGTTGTGGCCGAAATCGTCGATCACGGTCACGCCGCCCGCCTCGCCGACCTTCTCGAACCGGCGCTTGAGCCCGGTGAATCGCTCGACCGCGCGGATTGCGTCGATCAGGGGCACCCCCGCCGCGACGCTCGCGCCGATCGCCGCCAGCGCGTTGGAGACATTGTGGCGGCCCGGCACCGACAGCCGGACATGATAGCCCGCGCCCCCCGTGATCAGGTCGAAGCCGATCGCAAAGGGTTCGGGCTTCAGCGCCTCGGCGACCAGATCGCCCGCCCCCTCGACCGCGAAGGTGGTCAGGTTGGGGATGTCGGCCAGCAGCGCCGCCGTCTCGGCATCGCCCGCATTGGCGACGACATGGCGCGCACGCCTGGCAAAGCCGCCGAACAGGCCGCGCAATTCCTCCAGCGACTTGTGGTCCAGGCTGACATTGTTCAGCACCGCGATGGCGGGGTCGTAAAAGGCGATCGAGCCGTCGCTTTCGTCCACCTCGCTGACGAACGCCTCGCCGCCGCCGACCAGCGCGCTGGCAAAGGGGCTGTCGGGCGAGACGAAATCCTTCATCACCGCGCCGTTCATCGCGGTCGGGTCGCGCCCCGTCTCGTGCAGGATGAAGGCGATCATGCCGGTGACGGTCGACTTGCCGCTGGTCCCCGCGACGCCGATGGGCAGCGCGCTGTCGTTGAACAGCCCCGCCAGCATCCGCGCCCGGGTGGCGCGCGCGCAGCCCAGCCGATTGGCGGCGACGATATCGGGCACCGTCTCCTCCACCGCCGCCGAGGCGATCACCAGCTGGTCGGCCGACACCACGCCCGATCCGTCCTGCGGGAACAGCGCGATGCCCGCCCGGCGCAGCGCGTCGAACTTGGCCGCGACCCGGCCCTGGTCGAGCCCCCGGTCGGAGCCCGAAACCGCCCAGCCGCGGGCGCGCAGGATCATGGCGAGCGGCATCATGCCCGATCCGCCGATGCCCACCAGAAAACAGGAATTGCCGTTGTCCATGGCGTCACGCTATCGGCGAGATGGCGGTGCAGGGCAATGCCCGGCCGGACGAGCGACAGGAGGGACGCAGGACATGAAGATCGGAATCCTCGCCCCGGCCAGCATCGGCAATCCCGCCGCCGAGGCGCCGGTCAGCGCCTTCGCCGCGATCGCCTATCCGGACGTCGACCTGATCTTCCACCCGCAATGCTATGAGCAGGACGGGCATTTCGCCGGGTCCGACGAACGCCGCGCCTCGGCCTTTCTCGAATTCGCCAATGACCCCGGCATCGACGCGATCTGGTTCCTGCGCGGCGGTTACGGATCGAACCGCATCCTGTCGCGGGTCATGCCCCATCTGAACGCGGCGGCGGGGCACAAGACCTATATCGGCTATTCCGATCTCGGCTTCGTGCTGGCCGCGCTCTATGCCCGGCGGATCGGGCGGCCCGTGCACGGCCCGATGGCGAGCGACATAAGGCGCAAGGGTGGCGACGTGACGGTGGCGCGCTCGCTCGGCTGGCTGACCGGCGGCGACCGGCAGGGACTGGAGCCCGGCCTGGACGGACGCCCGGCGGCGGCGTTCAACCTGTCGATCCTTCATGCGCTGATCGGCACGCCCTGGCTTCCCGACCTGACCGACCATGTCCTCATCGTCGAGGAAGTGTCCGAGCATATGTATGCGATCGACCGGATGCTGTTCACCATGGCCAACGCCACCCAATTGAAGGGCGTGGCGGGCGTCCGGCTCGGCGCGGTCAGCAATGTGCAGGAAAATGAACCGGAATGGGGCGAGACGCTGGAGTTCATGATCCAGCGCTGGTGCACCGAGATGGGCGTGCCCTATCTGGGGCGGGCACGGGTCGGGCACACCCAGGACAATCATCTGGTGCCGTTCGGAATCGTGTGACGCCATAAAAAGGGAGGTCTGACGTGAAGGCAACGACGGTCGGAATGCTGATGCTGCTATCGGCAAGCGGAGCCATCGCGCAGACGACGGAGCCGCCCCAGATCCGGGTCTCGGGCACCGGCACGGCCAAGACGTTGCCCGATCGCGCCACGGTCGGGTATCGCGTGCGGGGCGAGGGCACGACCTCGGACGAAGCGACCGCCAGGCTGCGCGACACTGCGAAGGCCATTCGCACCGGCGTCGAAGGATTGCTGCGCGGCGAAATGGAGCTTCATTCGACCGATTTCGACATCGTGCCCGTCCGGTCGCGCGAATGCACGCAGAACAGCTATGGCCAGGCGCAGCTCTCGACGGGGCCCTGCGCAATCCTGGGCTATGTCGCGACCATGCCGGTGTCGATCGATACGCCGCGCATCAAGGACGCGGGAACGCTTGTCGGCTTGATCGGACGCTTGGGTGGCCTTGACGCCGGATTGCAGCGTTTCTGGCTGAAGGATGACAGGGCGGCGCGGCAACAGGCGATGCAAGCCGCGCTGGCCAGCGCCAAGGCACAGGCCCGGTTGATCGCCGAAAGCTCGGGCGCCAAACTCGGTGCGCTGCTGCGTGTTCAGGATGGGAGCTTTGCCGACACGACGATCGTCGTGTCCGCGGCCCGCGCGGACGAGGCACCCCCACCGCCGCCGCCTCCGCCGCCCGCGCCCGAGGCCATCCGGGTCGATCTGGCCCCCATGCCGATTTCGACCAACGTCAATGTCGTGGTGGCGTACGCTATCGATCAATGATCCGGCGTTCGGTGGGCGATAGGAACCGGTGATCGCCCACCGTCCGTTCGCGATGGGACTGTCGCACGCCTGATGCGGATAATGATCTGGGTCAGAATGGTCGCCGGGGACGCCGCTTCGCTCCATAAACCAGATCACGTTCATGCTCTTATGCAGAATAATATTATCCGTTCCTTTTCAGAAACTTGATGGGCCTCAATATCGTCTTTGGGCTGCGGGGGCGCAGTAGGAGAGACAAGATGGCCAACAGCAATGGCGGCGGCGGCCGCGAGAACAATCCGGGCAATTTCGCCAATGACCGCGAAAAGGCCTCCGAAGCCGGTCGCAAGGGCGGCCAGGAGAGCGGCGGCAACTTCAAGAACGATCCGGAGCGCGCGGCCGAGGCGGGGTCGAAGGGCGGACAAGCCAGCCATGGCGGCGGCGGCCAGGGTAGCTGACGCTTCGACGCGCCAATTGAGGGCGGCGGTGGAGTCGGACCACCGCCGCCCTTTTTCTTTTGCAAACCTGGGATGTGGAGGCTGTTAACTATTCGCCGATAACCTAAGGGCATGGAAATGCGCAAAATCTGTAGCGGATGCCGGGACGGTATCGATTTCGACATCCCGTTCACGATGGCATTCCAGCCGATCGTCGACACGATGACCGGACGTCCCTTTGCCTATGAGGCGCTGATCCGTGGGCTGGAGGGCGAGGGGGCGTATAGCGTTCTGTCGCAGGTGACCCAGGCCAATCGCTATTCCTTCGACCAGGCGTGCCGGGTCAAGGCGATCGAGACGGCGATGGCGGCGGGGATCATGGACGGCGATGCGCGGCTGTCGATCAACTTCCTGCCCAATGCCGTCTATTCGCCGATGGCCTGTATCCAGCTGACCCTGCGCACCGCCCAGGCCGAAGGCTTGCCGATCGACCGGCTGATCTTCGAATTCACCGAAAACGAGGAGATGGGCTCGCCCGAGCATGTCGGCGGGATCATCGACACCTATAAGCAGATCGGCTTTTCGGTCGCGATCGACGATTTCGGCGCGGGTCATTCGGGGCTCGACCGCTTCGTCCGCTTCCGGCCCGACGAGGTGAAGCTCGATATGGAATTGGTCCGCGACATCGACACCGATCCCCGTCGCCGCGCCATCGTGCGCGCGATGGTCGGCATGTGCGCCGAACTCGACACGCTGCTGATCGCCGAGGGGATCGAAACCGCCGCCGAGGCCGGGGCCTTGCGGGACCTGGGCGTGCGCTATCACCAGGGTTACTGGTATGCGCGCCCCGCGCTGGAGACGCTGCCCGGGGTTCAGGGACGGGCCTGAGCCACCCCATATACGCCGCCGGGATTCTTCCCTATAGAGCCGCGCTGTGCCCGCCGATCCCGCGCAGGCGCATCATCCGCACCTATCGAAGAGAGTTGTTCCATGTCCGCGATGTTCCGTATCACGCTGCCCGACGGTTCCGTCCGTGAGGTCGCGCCCGGAACTACTCCCGCGGACATCGCCGCCGCGATAGGGCCGGGCCTGGCCAAGGCGGCGATCGCCGCGCGCGTCGATGGCGAATTGCGCGACATCATGCGCCCGTTCGAGGGCGACTCCGCGCTGGCGCTGGTGACGGCGAAGGACGAGGCCGACGCGCTCGAACTCGCGCGCCACGATTATGCGCATGTCCTGGCCGAGGCGGTGCAGGCGCTGTTCCCGGGCACGCAGATCACCTTCGGGCCCGCGACCGATGACGGCTTCTATTACGACTTCGCGCCCAAGGATCGCCCCTTCACCGAGGAGGACCTGCCCGCGATCGAAGCCGAAATGCGCAAGATCATCGCGCGAGACGAGCCGCTGATCCGCGAGGTCTGGACCCGCGAGCAGCTGATCGAGCGCTGGACCGCGCAGGGCGAGACGTTCAAGGCCGAATGGGCGGCCGAGCTGCCCGATACCGAGGAACTGACCGTCTATCGCGCCGGCAAGGGCGAGGATGCCTGGCTCGACATGTGCCGGGGGCCGCATCTGGCCTCGACCGGCAAGCTTGATCCCAACGCCTTCAAGCTGACCCGCGTGTCGGGCGCCTATTGGCGCGGCGACCAGAAGAACGCGATGCTCAGCCGCATCTACGGCACCGGCTGGCTGAACAAGAAGCAGCTGGCCGAGCATCTGACGCGCCTCGAGGAAGCCGCCAAGCGCGACCATCGCAAGCTGGGCAACGAGATGGACCTGTTCCACCTCCAGCAGGAGGCGCATGGCTCGGTCTTCTGGCATCCCAAGGGCTATCGCATCTGGCGCGAGCTGGAGGCCTATATGCGCCGCGCGATCGACTCGACCGGCTACCGCGAGGTCAAGACGCCGCAGGTGATGGACGCGCGCCAGTGGGAGCAGTCGGGCCATTGGGGCAAGTATCGCGAAAATATGTTCGTCATCCCCGACGAGGTGCCCAACACCGAGGATGAGGGCCCGCTGGTCTCGGACGATGCGCAGTGGATGGCGCTGAAGCCGATGAACTGCCCGGCGCACGTGCTGATCTTCCGCCAGGGCATCAAGTCCTATCGCGACCTGCCGCTGCGCCTCTATGAGAATGGCTGCTGCCACCGCAACGAGCCGCATGGCGCGCTGCACGGCCTGATGCGCGTGCGCCAGTTCACCCAGGACGACGCGCATATCTTCTGCCGCGAGGACCAGATCGTCGAGGAAGTCCGCGCCTTTTGCGAACTGGCGGACCGGATCTACAAGGATTTCGGCTTCACCTATTCGATCAAGCTGGCGCTGCGCCCCGAAAAGCGTTTCGGCACCGAAGAAATGTGGGACCAGGCCGAAGAGGAGCTGCGCAATGCGGTCGTCGCGGCTGGGCTCGCCACGGAAGCCTATGGCTGGGAAGAGCTGCCGGGCGAGGGCGCCTTCTATGCGCCCAAGCTGGAATGGCATCTGACCGACGCGATCGGCCGGACCTGGCAGGTTGGCACCATCCAGTCGGACCGCGTCCTGCCCGAGCGACTCGACGCGTCGTACATCGGCGAGGATGGCGAGCGGCACCGTCCGATCATGCTCCACCGCGCGATCTTCGGCTCCTATGAGCGGTTCATCGGCATCCTGATCGAGCATTATGCGGGCCGCTTCCCCGTCTGGCTCGCGCCCGTCCAGGCGGTGGTCGCGACCATCGTGTCGGATGCCGACGGCTATGCCGAGGAGGCGGCGGCCAAGCTGGCGGCGGCGGGTATCCGGGTCGAGACCGATCTGCGTAACGAGAAGATCAACTACAAGGTGCGCGAACACTCGGTCGCCAAGGTCCCCGTGCTGCTGGTCGTCGGCAAGCGCGAGGCCGAGGAAGGCAAGGTCGCCGTCCGCCGTCTGGGCAGCCAGGCGCAGGAGGTGATGACGCTGGACGAGGCCATCGCCATGCTGCGCGAAGAGGCGACTCCGCCCGATCTGCGCGGCTGAAACATCACGGGTTGAACGAAAGGGCGGGACGTTTGTCTCGCCCTTTCAAATTCGTGCCCGATCGCTTATATTGAAATCGTAATTGCCACAGGAGAAATACCCATACGTCCTCCCATGATGCGCCGTCCGATGCAGGCGCCGCCGATGAACGGTCCTCGGTTCAACGAGTGGATTCAAAGCCCCAAGGTTCGCGTGATCGACCATGAGGGCGAGAACCTTGGCGTGATGTACACGCGCGAGGCGATGGCGCAGGCCCAGGAGCTCGGCCTCGACCTGGTCGAAGTGTCGCCCAACGCCGACCCGCCCGTCGCCAAGTTCCTCGACGTCGGCAAGTATAAGTACGAGGCGCAAAAGAAGGCGAACCTCGCCCGCAAGTCGCAGAAGACGCAGGAGATCAAGGAGATCAAGATGCGTCCGAACATCGACGACCATGATTACGACACCAAGATGAAGAAGGTGGTCGAATTCATCGGCGAGGGCGACAAGGTGAAGGTCACCATGCGCTTCCGCGGCCGCGAGTTGAGCCACGGCCAGCTGGGCATGAACGTGCTCCAGCGCGTCGCCGAGCAGGTGGCCGAGGTCGCCAAGGTCGAAGCCTATCCGCGCATGGAAGGCCGCCAGATGCTGATGGTGCTGGCACCGAAGTGACCCGGATCGACTCGGGGGCGTGAGCCCTCCGGGTGACGCGACGATTCTGAAACCCCTGGTGGCCCGATGGGCCGCCGGGGGTTTTCGTTTTCGGGTTCGTGCGGAGGTGCGGAGCCATGGGGCCAGGGTGGAATGACATGGGATGGCCCTACCCCTGCTCCGAAGGGGAGGGGCCGGGGGGTGTGGCGTGTCCGCAAGCGTATGGTTCGCGGCGAGGCCCCACCCCCAACCCCTCCCCTGAAGGGGAGGGGCTCTCGCTGCTTCAACGCAATGCCGTCATGGTTTTCGCCAGCGGGCGGCATCGCACGACCCCCACCCCCCGTTCAGCCTGAGCGAAGTCGAAGGCCACGGGACTCGGGCCGGACCTGGTCGTGATGGGAAGCCAAGAGGCGAAGGCGGGGCGCGCCCTTCGACTTCGCTCAGTGCGAGCGGATGCGGGGACATGGACGAAGGCTCAACCAGTCCCTTGCCCCAAACCCTTTCCACCCCTTCCAAGGGGAAGGAATTTGCCGCTCGTCTAAACCGGCCTCTGCACGAACCTCCATTCGCTCAGGCGGGCCGGGGGAATATCACGCCGCCACCTCCAGCACTTCCCCCGCCGCCGCGCCGAGCAGCCTTTTCTCCAGCGTTTTCAGCCGCCCGCCATTGGTGATCCGGTCGCCGGTCAGGTCGGTCAGGTAGAAGACGTCGACCGCGCGCTCGCCATAGGTCGCGACATGCGCCGAGTGGATCGTCACCTTCGACTGGAACAGCGCATGGGCGAGCTGGTTGAGCAGCGCCGGGCGGTCGCGCGCATGAACCTCGACCACGGTAAAGCGGTTGGAGGCGCGGTTGTCGATCAGGACATTGGGGGCGATCGGGAAGGCGTCCGCGCGCGGACGGACCGAGGGCTTGGCGACCAGCCGGTCGGCCAGCTTGCTGCGATTGGCCAGCGCATCCTCGATCGCGCGACGCAGGCGGCCCAGCTGGCCCGGATCGTCGAAGGGGCGGCCCAGCGGGTCCTGCACCAGGAAATTGTCGATCGCCATGCCGTCGCGCGTGGTGTGGATGCGCGCGTCGATGATGTTGCCGCCCGCGACATGGATCGCCCCCGCGATGCGGTAGAACAGCCCCGGATGGTCGGCGGCATAGATGGACACCAAGGTCGCGCCGCGCTCGCCGTAAACCTGTGCATCGATCGACAGCTGCGCATCGCCCGCCGCCGCCATCTGGCGGGCATTATGCGCCAGCACATCCTCGGGCTCGGCGATCCAATAGGCTTCGGGCAGGCGGCGGACATGCGCGGCGAACTGCGCCTCGGGCCAGCCCAGCGTTTCGCGCAGCCGTTCCTGCTTGGCCGTGATCCGCTCGCCCCGGCCGCGCTGCTTGTGACCGAGCCGCAGCACCTCCTCGGCGGCGTCGTAGAGATCGGCGAGCAACTGGCGCTTCCACCCGTTCCACGTCCCCGGCCCGACCGCGCGGATGTCGACGATGGTCAGTAGGAGCAGCAGGCGCAGCCGCTCGGGGCTCTGCACCGTTTCGCAAAAGTCGAGGATCGTCTTGAAGTCGGACAGGTCGCGCTTGAACGCGGTCGCCGACATCAGCAGGTGCCAGCGGACCAGCCACGCCACCGTCTCGGTCTCCGCCTCGCTCAGCCCCAGGCGGGGGCAGAGCCGCTCGGCGACTTCGGCGCCCAGGATCGAATGGTCGCCGCCGCGCCCCTTGGCGATGTCGTGGAGCAGCACCGCGACATAGAGGACGCGCCGCGACACGATCTGGTCGATGATCGCCGAGGCGACCGGGTGTTCCTCGACCAGTTCCTGCCGCTCGATCTTCGCCAGCAGGCCCAGCGCGCGGATGGTGTGCTCGTCGACCGTATAGTGATGGTACATGTCGAACTGCATCTGCGCGACGACGCGGCCGAAATCGGGCACGAAGCGGCCGAAGACCCCCGCCTCGTTCATCCAGCGCAGCACCAGCTCGGGGTCGTGGCGGCTGGTCAGCACGTCGAGGAACAGCGCATTGGCCCTGGGATCGCGGCGGATATCGTCGGCCAGCTTGGCATCGCGCGACGCGGCGCGCATCGCCAGCGGATGGACCTCCAGCTCATAGCGGTCGGCGAGCTGGAAGATCTCGATCAGCCGGACCGGATCCTCCTGGAAGAAATCGTCGCGCGGCAGGGCCAGCCGCCCGCGATCGAGGACGAAGCCGTTCAACCGGCGCGGCCGCCTGCGGATCGTGGGCAGGCCGAAGCGATGCCCGCGCGCCGCGAACCGCTCGTCCAGATGCGCCAGGAAGGCGCCGGTCAGCGCGCCGACCGTCTTCACCTGGAGGAAATAGAGCTGCATGAACCGCTCGACCTTGGCCTTGCCGGGCCGGTCGGAAAAGCGCATCCGCTCGGCGATCTGGCGCTGCACGTCGAAGGTCAGCCGGTCCTCGGCACGGCCCGTGATGGTATGGAGGTGGCAGCGCACCGCCCACAGGAAATTATCGGCGCGGTGGAATTGCCGATATTCCTCGCGGGTGAACAGCCCGCGCTCGATCAGGTCGGCGGCGCGGTCGACGTCATAGACATATTTGCCGATCCAGAACAGCGCATGGAGGTCGCGCAGGCCGCCCTTGCCCTCCTTGACATTGGGTTCGACGACATAGCGGGTGTCGCCCATCTTGCGGTGGCGCAGGTCGCGCTCGGCCAGCTTGTCGGCGATGAACTGGCGGTGCGAGTCGGTCTGGATCTCGGACTTGAAGCGGCGCGAGGCCTCTTGATACAGCGCCTGGTCGCCGCACAGGAACCGCCCTTCGAGCAGCGCGGTGCGCACCGTCACGTCGGCGCGCGCCTGGCGGATCATCTCGTCGATCGAGCGGCTGGAGTGGCCGACCTTCAGTCCCAGGTCCCAGAGCGAATAGAGCATCGATTCGATGACCTGCTCGGCATGCGGCGTCTGCTTGAAGGGCGTGAGGAAGCCGATATCGACGTCCGAATAGGGGGCCATCTCGCCGCGGCCATAGCCGCCCACCGCGATCAGGGTCAGCCGCTCGCCCGCCGTGGGGTTGCTGAGCGGGTAGAGCGTCTCGGTGGTGAATTCGAACAGCAGCTTCAGCACCTGATCGGTCAGATAGGCCTGTGCGGCGGCCGCCTCCAGTCCGCGCGAGGGGTGGAGGGACAGCCGCCGCGCCACCTCCTGCCGCCCGGCGTCGAGCGCGGCGCGAAGGATCGGCGTGACCTGCGTCCGCCCCTCGGGCCCGGTGATGCCCAGCGCCGCCACCTGCTCGGCAAGGGCCCGGCGGTCGACGATGGCGCGGCGGTTGGGGAGGGATTCGAAACGGCTGTGCATGGGGCCTTCATAGGGACTGGTGATGAACAAATGGAGAGGGGCCGTGGGCGGTCCTTTCCACCGGCCAAGATTCCCATGCTTGGGCCCGCCGCCCGACCATGATACCGCCGCGCCATGGCCGACCATCACGACATGCCCGCCCTGATCGCCGACATGGGCCGCCGCGCCCGCACCGCCGCGCAGACGCTGGCGCAGATGCCGACCGCCGCCAAGGCGCAGGCCCTGCGCGCCGCCGCGCAGGCGATCCGTCAGGACAGCCCGGCGATCCTGGCCGCCAATGCGCAGGATGTCGCGGCCGGCGCGGCGAACGGTCTGTCCCCGGCGATGCTCGACCGGCTGAAACTGGACGAGGAGCGGATCGCGGGCATTGTCGCGGGCGTCGAGGCGGTGGCGGGGCTTCCCGATCCGGTCGGCGAGCGGATCGACGAGCGGACCCGGCCCAACGGCCTGAACCTGTCGCGCATCCGCGTGCCGGTGGGGGTGATCGGCATCGTCTATGAAAGCCGTCCCAACGTCACGGTCGATGCCGCCGCGCTGTGCGCGATGGCGGGCAATGCCGCGATCCTGCGCGGGGGCTCGGAGGCGGTGCACAGCAACCGCGCGCTCCATGCCGCCTTCGCCCGTGGCTGGACCGCGGCGGGTGGTCCGGCGGACGCGGTGCAGCTGGTTCCCACGACCGACCGCGCGGCGGTGGGCGCGATGCTGGCGGCGGACGGGCTGATCGACCTGCTGATCCCGCGCGGCGGCAAGAGCCTGGTCGCGCGGGTCCAGGCCGAGGCGAAGGTGCCGGTGCTCGCGCATCTCGACGGGATCAACCATGTCTATGTCGACGGCTCGGCGGACCATGCGATGGCGACACGGATCGTGCGTGACGCCAAGATGCGCCGTACCGGCATTTGCGGCGCGATGGAGACGTTGCTGATCGACCGCGCCTATTGCCACGCCGCCGAGCTGGTCGCCGCGCTGATCGATGCGGGCTGTACGGTGCGCGGCGACGATGCGATGCGCGAGATCGTGCCCGGCCTGGAAGCGGCGAGCGCGGAGGATTGGGACACCGAATATCTCGATGCGATCGCCAGCGTCGCGCTAGTCGACGGCGTCGCGGGCGCGATGGCGCATATCGCCGCGCACGGGTCGCACCATACCGATGCGATCGTGGCCGAGGACGAAGCCGTCGCCGAGCGGTTCTTGGCCGAAGTGGACAGCGCGATCGTGCTCTGGAACGCCTCGACCCAGTTCGCCGATGGCGGGGAGTTCGGGCTGGGGGCGGAGATCGGCATCGCGACCGGGCGCCTGCACGCGCGCGGGCCGGTCGCGCTCGAGGGGCTGACGACGTATAAATGGGTCGGGCGGGGCACGGGTCAGATCCGGGCCGACGCGCGGGGATGAGGATCGGACTGCTCGGCGGGTCGTTCAATCCCGCCCATCGGGGGCACCGGCGCATCTCGCTGGACGCCATGCGCGCTTTGGGGCTCGACGAGGTGTGGTGGCTGGTCTCGCCCGGCAATCCCCTGAAGGACGGGGCGGGGGACATGGCGCCCTTCGCCGCGCGGCTGGCCTCGGCCGAGCGGATGGCGCGCCGCGCGCCGATCCGGGCCAGCGCGATCGAGCGGGAATTGCACACCCGCTATACCCTCGACACCGTGCGCGCGATCACCCGGCGCTACCCCGGCCACGACTTCATCTGGCTGATGGGCGAGGACAATCTGCGGCAGTTTCACCGGTGGCGCGGATGGCGATCGATTGCGCGCGCGATCCCGATTGCGGTTATCGGCCGTCCGGGGTACAATGCCGCCGCCCACGCGACACCCGCGCTGGGCTGGTTCAGGCGTTTCCAGAGGCGTCCGGGCCAGGCGAAGAACTGGACGATGTGGAGTTTGCCGGCCTTCGTGCTGCTGCGCTTCCGCCCCGACCCGACTTCCGCCACGGGCCTTCGGGCCCGCGATCCGGACTGGTTTCGGCATATGGGCCGAAACGTCCCCTGAACAGGAGCTAACTTGGCCACTTCCCCCCAATCGCCGCGTCCGTCCGATCCTGCCGAGGTGGAGGCGCTGCATCGCCTGATCCTCGCCTCGCTCGACGACGACCAGGCGGTGGAGACGATTTCGATCCCGCTGGCGGGCAAGTCGTCGATCGCAGATTTCATGGTGATCGCCAGCGGTCGGTCGACCCGGCAGGTCGCGTCGATGGCGATGAAGCTCGCCGAGAAGATCAAGGCCGAGTTCGGCCGTTCGGTGCGGATCGAAGGTCTGCCGACCGCCGACTGGGTGCTGATCGACGCCAATGACGTCATCGTCCACCTGTTCCGGCCCGAGGTGCGGACCTTCTACAATCTCGAGCGGATGTGGGCGTTCGGCGATGCGCCGACTCCCCCCGCCAGCCCGGCCGACCGCAACCTCTGACGCCCAGGGATTTCGCCCGTGCTGCTGCATATCGTCGCGCGCGGGCGAATCGGTCGTTCGCCCGAGGCCGAGCTGGTCGATCGCTATATCAAGCGGATCGGCTGGCCGACCCGGATCACCGAACTTCCTGACACCGGCGGGAAAATCCCTCCGCTGGAGGGACAGGTGCGCCTCGTCCTGATGGACGAGAAGGGCGAGAACCTGACCTCGATGGACTTCGCGCGTCGGCTGGAGCGCTGGCGCGACGACGGCGTGCGCGAGTGCCGCTTCATGATCGGCGCGGCGGACGGGTTCGAGGATGCCGACCGCGCGCGCGCCGACCTGCTCATCTCCTATGGCCGCGCGACCTGGCCGCACATGATGGCGCGGGCGATGCTGGCCGAACAGCTTTTCCGCGCGACCAGCATCCTGGCCAACCACCCCTATCACCGCGAGGGATAGGCGTGGCCCGGCGGCATGCGACGCTGGCGCTGGCCGCTCTGGCGCTGCTCGGCGCGACCGACATCGCCGCCGACCAGCGTCGCCTGGCCGATGCGCGCGCGGGCGCGGCGGCGGCGCAGGCGCGCGCCCAGGCGCTGGAACGACAGGCGGATGCCGAACGCGATGCCGCCGCCATCGCCCAGGCGCGCGAACGGGCCATGGCCGCACGCGTCGCGGCGGCCGAGGCGGAGGTGCGTGCGGCGCGCGCGCGGGTCGATCTGGTCGCGGGGCTGCTGGCGCAGCAACAGGCGCGGCTGGCCCGGGCGCAGGCGCCGCTCGCGCATCTGCTGGCGGCGATGCAGGGCATGGCGGCGCGTCCCCCCATCGCGGCGGTGGCGCAGCCGGGCTCGGTCGCCGACGTCGCGCATGTCCGCGCGGTCTTCGGCACCATTGCGCCGGTGATCGCGGAACGATCGGCGGTGGTGCGCGCCGAACTGGCGACGACCCGGCGCATCCGGGCGCAGGCGGGACTGGCGGCGCGGGCGCTGTCGGCGACCACCGCGAAATTGGAGAGTGAGCGTCAGGCGCTGGCCCGGCTGGAGGCGGTGCATCGCGGACGGGCCGACACGCTGGGGCGCGGGGCGGTGGACGAGGCCAATCGCGCGCTGGCGCTGGGCGAAGCGGCACGCGACATCGTCGACCGCATGGCCGAGCGTGGCGAGGCGCAGGCGACGGCGGGCGAACTCCTGGCGCTGCCCGGCCCGGTGGCGCGGCCCCTGGCGCCGGGCGCGGCGGGACCGGCGATCCCGCCGGGCACCTATCGCCTGCCGGTCGCCGGACGGGTGGCGAGCGGCTTTGGCGAGATTTCGGATGCGGGCGTGCGTGCGCGCGGCATCACGCTGGCGACGGGGCCGCAGGCGCCGGTCGTCGCGCCGGCCGGGGGCGAGATCCGCTATGCCGGACCGTTTCGCGGCTATGGCGGGATCGTCATCGTGGATCATGGCGCGGGCTGGACCAGTCTCGTCACCGGGCTGGGCGGCATCGCGGTGCGGGTCGGACAGAGGGTCGCGGCGGGCGCGGTGCTGGGCCGGGCGGGCCAGGGGCGCGGGGGCATGGCGCCGCGTGTGACGGTGGAGTTGCGCCGCGACGGGCGACCGATGGATATCGCGGCGATCTTGGGGTGAGGGCGGCCCCGAACCCCGCTCACCCCCCGTTCAGCACGGTTGCGCTTTGATTGGCAACGGCTTCCCGCTACACAGGCGGTCCGCTTTTCTGGTCCAGGACCCTCGATGCCCCGTTTGCTGCCGAAACGTCCGCTTCTGACTGCTACTGCCATTGTCGGCGCGCTGGCCATGGTGCCGATCACCACCTCCGCGATGGCGGCGGTGGACAGCTCTACGGTCCGCCAGTTCGACCGGTTCCTCGACGTCTATAACCGGATCAAGGCCGATTATGTCGACAAGGTCGATGACGACACGCTGATCAAGGGCGCGATCCAGGGGATGCTGGCCGCGCTCGATCCGCATAGCAGCTATGTCGATGCGCTCGACTTCGACAATCTCAAGATCCAGACCGAGGGCAATTATGGCGGGCTGGGCCTGACCGTCTCGATGGAGGACGGCGCGATCAAGGTCATCGCGCCGCAGGAGGATACCCCGGCGGGCCGCGCAGGCATCAAGTCGGGCGACTATATCACCCATATCGACGGCAAGCTGGTCTATGGCCAGTCGCTGGACGAGGCGATCGGCCAGATGCGCGGCAAGCCCGGCACCAAGATAAAGCTGACCATCGTCCGTCCCGGCCGCGACAAGCCGATCGAGCTGACCCTGACCCGCGAGGTCATCGTCCAGCGCCCGGTCAAGTGGGAGGTGAAGGGCGATGTCGGCTATATCAACATCAACACCTTCTCCGAAAACACCGGCGCCGACACGCGCGCCGCGATCATGGCGATCGACAAGGCGCTGGGCCACCGTCCGCTGGGCTATGTCGTCGACCTGCGCGACAATGGCGGCGGCCTGCTGACCCAGGCGATCGCGGTCAGCGACGCCTTCCTGGACCATGGCGAGATCGTGTCGCAGCGCGGCCGCGAGAAGTCGGACATCGAACGCTATTACGCCAAGCCCGGCGATGACGCGCATGGCCTGCCCGTGATCGTCCTGACCAATTCGGGCACCGCCTCGGCCTCCGAGATCGTCGCGGGCGCGCTTCAGGATCATCACCGCGCGCTGGTGATGGGCGAGCGCAGCTTCGGCAAGGGATCGGTCCAGACGCTGCTGCCGCTCGGCCCCGAAACCGCGCTGCGCCTGACCACCGCGCGCTACTACACCCCTTCGGGCCGGTCGGTGCAGGAGGGCGGGATCGAGCCGGACATCAAGGTGCCGCAGATTTCCGATCCCGATTACAAGACGCGGCCCGTCTTCCGCGAGGCCGATCTGCGCCGTCACCTGATCAACGAGGTGAAGGCCGACAATGCGATCCTGGAAGAGGATACCAAGACCGATCCGCGCTTCGCGATGACCCCCGATGCGCTGAAGAAGCAGGGGGTCGAGGACTTCCAGCTCTATTATGCGCTGAAGACCATCGCGCGACTGGGCGGGGCCGCGCAGGTCGCCGCCGCCACCAAGCCGCCGGTGAAGTGACATGACGACCCCGCGTACCCGCAACGAACGCTGTGCCAACTGGATCGCGCTGCTGCTGCCCGCCGCCCTGCTGGCGGGGGCGTGGGGCAGCCAGCTGATCGGCGGGCTGTATCCGTGCGAGATGTGCCATTGGCAGCGCTGGCCACATTATGCCGCGCTGGTGCCCGCGCTGATCGCGTTCTTCGTGCCCCAGCGCAGCATCCGGGGATCGCTTGTCATCCTTGCCGCGTTGTTGATCGCGGTGTCGGGGGCGATCGGTGTCGCGCATGCCGGGGTCGAATATGGCTGGTGGCAGGGCTTCACCGCCTGCACCTCGACGGTGGACTTGAACGGATTGAGCGCGACCGACCGGTTGAATGCGATCATGCATGCGCCGGTCATCCGCTGCGACGTGGCGCAATGGACGCTGGGCGGCATTTCGCTGGCCGGGTTCAATGCGATCTTCTCGCTGGGCGGCGCGGCGGCGATCCTGATGTTGATGAGGAAGGCGCGATGAGCCAGCTTCGCTGGATGCCGGGCGACCGGCGCGAACCGATGAAGGCGATGGTCCGGGTGGACCAGGCCGGGGAATATGGCGCGACCCGCATCTATGCGGGGCAACTGGCGGTGCTGGGCGACCGGCATCCCTTTGCCCGCGCCATTCACCACATGGCCGAGCAGGAGGAGCGCCACCGCGCCTTTTTCGACCGGATGATTGCCGAACGCCGGGTGCGGCCGACGCTGTTCCAGCCCTTCTGGGACAAGGCGGGCTTCGCATTGGGCGCGATCACGGCGGCGATCGGGCCGAAGGCGGCGATGGCGTGCACCGCGGCGGTCGAGACCGAGATCGACAAACATTATCAGGACCAGCTCGACCAGCTGGGCGACAGCGACCCCGAACTGTCCGAGGCGATCGCCGATTTCCAGGCCGAGGAACTGGAGCATCGCGACCATGCGCTGGGCGCGGGTGCGGAGGAGGCGATCGCCTATCCAGTGCTGTACGGATTGATCCGGGCGGGCTGCAAGGTCGCGATCGCGGCGGCCAAGCGGATCTGACACGGGGTGAGCGGGAGAGAGGATATGGTCGAGCGGACGTGGCGCAGGGCGATGCTGGCGGGGCTGGGCGTGATCGCGGCGGCGAGCCCGGTCGCGGCTCAGCAGGCTCCCGTCCGGCAGGCCCCAATCCAGCCGGCTCCGATCCAGCAGGTTCCGGTCCAACCGGTCGCCGCGCCCGGTGCGGTCAAGCCCAAGCCCGCCCAGGCGCCGGGCGAGGTGTCGCGCAACGCGCCGATCAACGGCGTGCTGACCCTGTTCGGCAACGAACGCTGCCCCACCGACAATAACGGCAACGAGATCGTCGTCTGCGTCCGCCGTAGCGCGCAGGAACAGTTCCGCGTGCCCAAGGAGCTTCGCGAGCTCCAGGTGACGCCCGAGAATGAAAGCTGGGCGGTCCGCGCGACCGGCACCACCAACGAAGGCGTCGGCGTCAACAGCATCGGTAGCTGCTCGGCGGTCGGCGCGGGCGGCGCGACCGGCTGCTTTGCCCAGCGCATCCGCGAGAATCGCGCCGCCAATGCCGACCGCAAGCGCGAGGCCAGCGTCCCCTAAGGCCGATCGACATTCGGCGACACCTTTCCGTCCCTCGCCCCTCGCAGAGGGGAGAGGGTTGCGCAGACTAAGCCTTTGCAAAAGCAAAGGCTTAGTCGGAGCTGGGTGAGGGGTGGGCGCTCGCAAAGCGAGCGCGCGAGCCCTTGGGCTCGCTCAACCCCTCACCCAAGCTGCGCTAGCCAGCAGGCTGGCAAGCTTCGCTAACCCTCTCCCCTGTCCAGGGGAGAGGAGAAGAAGACGCAATAGTAAATGTCGATCCGCCCTAATCCTCCCCGACACGGGGAATGATGGTCGCTACACCACGCCCGCCAGCGCCAATATCCGCTCCGCCTCGATCAGATGGAGTCGCTCGACCATCTGCCCGTCCAGCCGGATCGCGCCCAGTGCCGCCTGGTCGGGCTCGGCAAAGGCGGTGACGATCCGCCGGGCCCAGGCGATCTCAGCCTCGTCGGGGCCGAAGCCGCGATGGGCGGCGCCGATCTGGTTGGGATGGATCAGCGTCTTGCCGTCAAACCCAAGCCGCCGCCCCTCGGCGCATTCCGCCGCCAGCCGTTCGGGCGCATCGAGCGCGTTGCAGACCCCGTCGAGCGCGATCATCCCGCCCGCGCGGGCCGCCACGACGATCTGCACCCGCAGCGGCAGCAAGGCCTCGGGCGGCGGCGGCGCGGGCAGGCGCATCTCCTTGGCGAGATCGTTGGTGCCCGCCACCAGCGCGGTCAGCCCGACCTCGCGCGCGACCTGCGCGATCGCGCCCAGCGACAGGATGCCCCGGCATGTCTCGATCATCGCCCAGAGCGGCACGCCCGGCCCCAGCGCCGCCCGCGCCCGTGCCAGGGTCGGAACGTCATCGACCTTCGGGATCAGCACCGCCGCCGGACGCACGGCGGCGAGCGCGGCGAGATCGTCCGCCGCCCAGCGGGTGTCCAGCCCGTTGGTCCGCACCACCAGCAGCCTGTCCCCAAAGCCTCCCTCGCGCACCGCGGTCACCGCCGCCTCGCGCCCGGCCGCCTTGGCATCGGGAGCGACCGCATCCTCCAGGTCGAGGATCACCGCATCGCTGTCCAGCGTGCGCGCCTTGGCGATGGCGCGGGGATTGGAGGCGGGAAGGAACAGGGCGCTGCGCAGGGTCATGGCACGAGCATAGACGCGAGCGGGCGCCGCCGTCACGCCTCTGGTAAATCGCCGTTTCGTCTCCATAGTGGGACGGTCGCGAAAACCGATTCCACCATCCCCGCAAGGGAACGTGGAGGCGGCAGGGGGATCGAAGGGGGATGATCGTGGAGACGACCGCGCTGTTGCTTCTGGGGCTGACGATTCTGCTGCGCTGTTGCCCGACCTTGCCGATAAGCCGCTGGTTGGCGCGCCTGCTGGTCGAGGCCCCGGCGCGGCAATTGAATCGGGTCCGGCCGGGGCATTGGGCGACGATCGCGCTGGGGGTGGCGCTGATCGGGTTCGCCATCTGGTTCGAGATCGACGAGATCCGCATGCTCGGCGCGGCGGCGGGGTCGATGGGCGATCTGGTGATGATCGTCTCGACGATCGAATGGGGTGGGCTGGCTGAACTGACTATGGCTACGGTCCTGTCCTCCTCGATGCTGGCGCGCTGGCCGGTCTTCCGTCGCTGGGGACGGCAAATGTCCGCGAGCCGGGCAGCGCGCCCGCGCCGGACGGAGCGGCCCGCCAATGACAGCGGCGACGGCGAGGGACGACGACTGGCGGCCTGACCATGCGGGGGCGGAACGAAAGCATGAGGCCGCCGTTCACCGTCTGAATGCTCCGCGATCCGCGCCTAGCCCGATTTTCCGCGCGTTTTGCGTGCCTTGGCCTGTGTGCTGTCCTGACCGCCTGCGAGCCGGGCATATTGAACCCCGCCGGGCCGATCGCGGCGGGTGAGCGCAGCATCTTCTTCAATGCGCTGGCGGTGATGCTGGCCATCGTCGTGCCGGTGATCGTGCTGGCCTTCGCCTTTGCGTGGTGGTTCCGGGCGGGCAACACGCGGGCCAAGCATCTGCCCGAATGGGCCTATTCAGGGCGGCTGGAATTGCTGGTCTGGTCGATCCCGGCGCTGGCCATCATGTTCCTGGGCGGCATCGCCTGGATCGGCAGCCACGATCTCGATCCACCCAGGCCGATCGCCTCCCGGGCAAGGCCGATGACGGTCGAGGTCGTCGCGACCGACTGGAAATGGCTGTTCCTCTATCCCGAACAGGGGATCGCCACGATCAACCGGCTGGTCGTGCCGGTCGGTACGCCCGTCAAGTTCCGAATCACCTCGGCGGGCGTCATGAACAGCTTCTTCGTGCCGCAGCTGGGCAGCCAGATCTATGCCATGTCGGGGATGGACTCGACGCTTCACCTGCGCGCCGACAAGGCCGGGCGGTATCGCGGGCTGTCGGCGCATTATAGCGGGGAGGGCTTTGCCGATATGGACTTCTTCGTCGATGCGGCGCCGCAGGCGGCGTTCGACCGCTTCGTCGCGACCGCCAGGGCGGGGCGGGGCAAGACGCTCGACTGGAACGAGTTCGTGGCGATGGCGCATCCCAGCCGCAATGTCCGCCCCGCCAGCTATCCCCGGCTTCAACCGGGCCTTTACGACCAGATCGTGATGCGCAACGGCGCGCCCGAGGGCGACCGAGCCGAGGACGGACGCGAGCAATGAGCCTGACCGGCAAGCTGGGCTGGGATTCGATCCCGTTCCACGAACCGCTGCCGCTGGTGTCGGCCGGGGTGATCGGCGCGGTCCTCTTGGGCGTCTTCATCTGGGTCTGGCGGCGCGGGGCTCTGCCCTATCTGTGGAGCGAGTGGATCACCAGCGTCGACCATAAGCGGATCGGCGTGATGTATTGCCTGCTGGCGGGGGTGATGCTGTTGCGCGGCTTTTCCGACGCGCTGCTGATGCGGTCGCAACAGGCGATCGCGTACGGCAATGAGGGCTATCTGCCGCCCGACCATTACGACCAGATCTTCTCGGCGCATGGCACGATAATGATCTTCTTCGTGGCGATGCCGTTCATGATAGGGCTGATGAACTTCGTCGTGCCGTTGCAGCTCGGCGTGCGCGACGTGGCCTTTCCGACCCTCAATTCGGTCAGCTTCTGGCTGACGTGCAGCGGCGCGCTGCTGATCAATATGAGCCTGGTGATCGGCGAATTCGCCAAGACCGGCTGGCTGGTCTATCCGCCGCTGTCCGAACTGCGCTTTTCTCCCGGCGTCGGGGTCGATTATTATCTGTGGGCGCTGCAGATATCGGGGATGGGGACGCTGCTGTCCGGCGTGAACCTCGTCACCACCATATTGAAGATGCGCGCGCCGGGCATGGGCTATAGCCGGATGCCGATGTTCACCTGGACCTCGCTGGCGTCCAACCTGCTGATCGTCGCGGCCTTTCCGGTGCTGACCGCCTGCCTCGGCATGCTGATCCTTGATCGTTATCTGGGCTTCCACTTCTTCACGCCCGAGGCGGGGGGCAACCAGATGATGTTCGTCAACCTCATCTGGGCCTGGGGCCATCCGGAGGTCTATATCCTGATCCTGCCCGCCTTCGGCGTGTTTTCCGAGATCATCTCGACCTTCTCGTCCAAGCCCCTGTTCGGTTATCGATCGATGGTCATCGCGACCATGGTGATCTGCATCCTGTCCTTCATGGTCTGGCTGCACCATTTCTTCACCATGGGGGCGGGGGCCGATGTGAACGGTTTCTTCGGCATCACCACGATGATCATCGCGGTGCCGACGGGGGTGAAGGTCTTCAACTGGCTGTTCACCATGTATGGCGGGCGTATTCGCTATACGTCGATGATGCTGTGGTCGATCGGGTTCATCGTGACCTTCGTGATCGGCGGCATGACCGGGGTGATGCTGGCGGTGCCCCCGGCCGATTTCGTCCTGCACAATTCGCTGTTCCTGGTCGCCCATTTCCACAATGTCATCATCGGCGGGGTGTTGTTCGGCGCCTTTGCGGGCTTCACCTTCTGGTTTCCCAAGATGTTCGGCTTCACCCTGGACGAGCGCTGGGGCAAGCGCGCCTTCTGGTTGTGGATCAGTGGATTCTATGTCGCCTTCATGCCGCTCTATGTGCTGGGGCTGATGGGCATGACGCGGCGGATGCAGCATTATGACGTGCCCGGCTGGCATCCCTGGCTGATGGTGGCCGGGGTCGGTGCGCTGCTGATCCTGGGCGGGATCGCGTGCCAGGTCATGATGCTCTATGTCTCGATCCGGACGCGCGGGACCCGTATCGACGAGAGCGGCGACCCTTGGGACGGGCGTACGCTAGAGTGGATCACCACGTCGCCGCCGCCCGCCTTCAACTTCGCGGTGCTGCCCGATGTGAAGGGCGAGGAGGCCTATTGGGGCATCAAGGCCAAGGCACGGGAGAACCGCGCCTTGTCCGACCGCCCCGATTACGAGCCGATCGAGATGCCGCGCAATTCGCCGACCGGAGTGGTCGCGGCCTTCTTCGCCACCGCCATGGGATTTGCCCTGATCTGGCATATCTGGTGGCTCGTGATCCTGGGCTTTCTTGGCGCCTGGGCGACGTTCGTCGTCTTCGCGTGGCGCGATAAGGCTGAGTATGAAATCCCCGTCGAGGAGGTGGAACGGCTCGACCAGGCGCGCCGCCGGAGCAAGGCGACGCTGCTCGACCTGCCCGAAGAGGCGCTGTCATGAGCCAGACCGCCAAGGCCCATGATCCCAACAAGCTGGGCCGCGCCGCCGAGCCCAACCCGGATGGTCCGGCCCCCAAGCGGATCGTGGTGTCCTATGGCTTCTGGATCTTCCTGCTGTCGGACTTCATCCTGTTCGCCTGTTTCTTCGCCGCCTATGCGGTGCTGGTGGACGCGACGGCGGGCGGCCCCTCGGGCAAGGACCTGTTCGAGCTGAAGCTGGTCGAGGCCGAGACGGTGCTGCTCCTCCTGTCCAGCTTTGCCTGCGGGCTGGCCGGGGTGGGCACGATGGCGCGCGACATGCGCTGGTTCCAGATCGCGATGGCGGTGACCGCCTTGCTGGGCGCCGCCTTCCTCGCGCTGGAGGCCTATGAGTTCCTCCACCTGATCGGCGAGGGGGCGGGGCCGGGGCGTAGCGCCTTCCTGTCAGCGTTCTTCGCGCTGGTCGGCTGTCACGGATTGCACGTGACGCTCGGTCTGCTCTGGCTGACGACGATGATGGCGCAGGCCTGGGCCAAGGGGTTTCGCGAGGACATATTGCGCCGCATCCTGTGCTTCAGCCTGTTCTGGCATGCGCTCGACATCATCTGGGTGGCGTTGTTCACCATGGTCTATCTGATGGGAGTGCGCGGATGAGCGAGCGGCCCGACGAGGAAATGGCGCGCGACGAAACCGCGCCGGGCGTGGATGCCGAGCGCGACTCGATCGTCGGCGGCGTGCGCAGCTATGCGATCGGGCTGGCCGCGGCGGCGATCCTGACGGCGGCGTCCTTCGCATTGGTGCAGTTCGACATCGTCTGGGGCCCGGCGGTCCCCGCCGCACTGGTCGCGCTGGCGATCGGACAGATGGGGGTGCATCTGGTGTTCTTCCTCCACATCACCACCGGGCCGGACAACAGCAACAATGTGCTGGCGCTGTTGTTCGGGGTGCTGATCGTCGCGCTGGTGCTGCTGGGCTCGATCTGGATCATGGGGCATCTGAACCACAATCTGATGGGACCGATGGCGATGCCCTAGCTTTCCAGCAGCAAGCCCCGGATTGCGGAGACGCCGTGGGTTCGGTCGAAGCGCAGGATCAGGCTTTCCTTGCCCATGGGCAGGTGGAGCGCGAAGCCATCGCCCCGGTCCCAATCCTCGGGCGTCATCGGGGCACCGGCCAGATGGCGCCACTCGGCCCCCGCCAGCCAGCCGGTCGCATCGAGCGGCAGCGCGCGGCGAAAGGCGCTCAGCCGTGCGACGAAATCCTCCAGCGCCTCGTCCCGGTTCGCCCAGTCGAGCCAGGTCGTGTCATTGTCCTGCGCATAGCCATTGTTGTTGCCGCCCTGGCTGCGCCCGAACTCGTCCCCGGCGGTCAGCATCGGGGTGCCGCGCGACAGGAACAGCGTGGCGAGCAGCGCACGGACCGAGCGGATGCGGGCGGTGCGGATGGCGGGATCGTCGCTCGGCCCCTCGACGCCATGGTTCCACGACACCTCGTCGCCATGCCCGTCGCGATTGTCCTCGCCATTGGCCTGATTGTGCCGCCCGGCATAGGCGACCATGTCGGCCAGGGTGAAGCCGTCATGCGCCGCGACGAAATTGACCGAGCGGCTGGCCGTGCCGGTGAATATGTCGGCCGATCCCGCCACCCGCGTCGCCAGGTCGCCGCTGCGCCCGTCGCCGCGCCAGAAGCGGCGCACCTGGTCGCGGTAGCGGTCGTTCCACTCCAGCCAATGCTCGGGGAAAGCGCCCAGCTGGTATCCGCCGGGGCCGATGTCCCACGGTTCGGCGATCATCACGCGGGTCGACAATAGGGGGTCGGCGGCGATCTCGGCGAAGATGGGGGCGTTCGGATCGAATCCCGGCCCGCGCGCCAGCACGGGGGCGAGGTCGAAGCGGAAGCCGTCGACCCCGGCCCGCGCGAAATGGCGTAGGCTGTCGAGGATCGCCGCGCGGACGCTGGGGCGGCTGGCGTCGAGCGTGTTGCCGGTCCCCGCATCGTTGATGAGCGTGCCGTCCGCCGTCCGGGCATAAACGTCCGGATCGAGGCCCCGGAAGGACAGGGTGCCGCCCTGTACGTCGCTCTCGCCCATATGGTTGAAGACGAGGTCGAGGATGACGCCGATCCCCGCCTGTCGCAGCGCGGCGATGGTGGCGACCAGCTCGTCGACGCCACCCGGCACCCGCTCCGGACAAAGCGCCATCGGCACGACCGGATTATAGCCCCAGCCATTGCGCAGGCCGAGTGGCGGCAGATGGCGCTCGTCGATCGCGGCGGTGATCGGCATCAGCTCGACCGCCGCCACGCCCAGCTTGCGGAGGTGATCGAGCACCGCCGGATGCGCGAGCGCCGCCAGCGTGCCGCGCTGTTCCGGCGGAATGGCGGGATGGCGTATCGAGAAGCCGCGAACGTTCAGCTCATAGATCAGCCCGCCCGGCCGAAAGAGCGGCGGGGCGGGGGGCTCGGTCAGCGGGGCGACGACGCGGGCGCGGGGGACGATGTCGGCGGTGTCCTCGCCATATCGGCCAAGGCGCGGGGACTGGACGAAGGGGCGGTCGAGTTCGAGCGCGTAAGGATCGACCAATAGCTTGGCGGGATCGAACCACAGGTTGCGTGCCGGGTCGTACGCGCCGTGTGCGCGATAGCCGTAGAGATGGTCGCGGCCGGGAACGGTGGCGCTCCAGACATCGCCCTCGCGGGTCATGGCGACACAGCGTTCCTGCGCACCGTCGAACAGGCATAGTTCCACACGATCGGCGGTCGAGCGGACGGCGAAGCGGGTGCCGCCGGGGACCGGCGTTGCGCCGAGGGGGAGGGCGGGCTGATTCGTCATGGCGGCAGCATGGCAATTCCTCTCCTGTAAGGGGAGGGGGACCGCCGCGAAGCGGTGGTGGAGGGGTGTCCCCGCTGATGGTGGCACCCCTCCGTCAGTCCTGCGGACTGCCACCTCCCCTTGCAGGGGAGGAAGAAGGTGGGATCACGTCACCACATCGGGTTCGGTGCGGCCGGTATGCTGGGTGATGCCGGCGATCTCGTCCGCCGCCGCGATGATGTCGGCGAGCATCTCGGGCGTCTCGCGGTCGAGTTCGTCGGCCGAGTAACGCTCCAGATAGACGCGCAAGGTCGCACCGCTGGTGCCGGTGCCCGACAGGCGGAACACCACGCGGCTGCCGCCTTCGAACAGCACGCGAATGCCCTGGTTGCGGCTGACCGACTGGTCGGTCGGGTCGGTATAGGCAAAGTCGTCCGCCGTCTCGACCGTCAGCCCGGCGAAACTCTCGCCCGGCAGAGTCGCCAGCTTGGCGCGCAGATCGGCCATCAGCGCATCGGCGCGCTCGCTCTCGACACCCTCATAGTCGTGGCGCGCATAGTAATTGCGGCCATAGGTCGCCCAGTGATCGCGAGCGATCTGGTCAACCGACTTGCCCGAAGCGGCAAGGATGTTGAGCCAGAGCAGCACCGCCCACAGCCCGTCCTTCTCGCGCACATGGTCCGAGCCGGTCCCTGCGCTCTCCTCGCCGCAGATCGTCGCCATCCCCGCATCGAGCAGGTTGCCGAAGAATTTCCACCCCGTGGGCGTCTCATAGGCCGGGATGCCCAGCTTCTCGGCCACCCGGTCGGCGGCGGCGCTGGTCGGCATCGAACGGGCGATACCCTTCAGCCCACCGGCATAGGCAGGCGCCAGATGCGCGTTCGCCGCCAGCATCGCCAGGCTGTCCGAGGGCGTGATGAAGCGCCCGCGCCCGATGATGAGATTGCGGTCGCCGTCCCCATCCGAGGCCGCGCCGAAATCGGGCGCGTCGGCCGCCATCATCCGGTCGTAGAGTTCCTTGGCATGGACCAGATTGGGGTCGGGATGATGCCCGCCGAAATCGGGGAGCGGCGTGCCGTTGCGCACGGTGCCGGGCGCGAAGCCCAGCCGCTTTTCCAGGATCTCGGTCGCATAGGGGCCGGTCACCGCGCTCATCGCGTCGAACGACATGGTGAAGCCGCCCTCGACCGCCTTTTGGATCGCGGCGAAGTCGAACAGGCTCTCCATCAGCGCGGCATAATCGGCGACCGAGTCGATCACCTCGACCGTCATGTCGCCGACCGTCACCTCGCCCAGCGTGTCGAGGTCGATGTCCGCCGCCTCGACGGTCAGCCAGCGGCTGATCGCCTTGGTGTTGGCGTGGATCGCGTCGGTCACCTTCTCCGGGGCGGGGCCGCCATTGGAGATATTGTACTTGATGCCGAAATCCTCGTCCGGCCCGCCCGGATTGTGGCTGGCCGACAGCACCAGGCCGCCCAGCGCCTTGCGCTGGCGGATCACGTTGCTGGCCGCCGGGGTCGACAGGATGCCGCCCTGGCCGACCACGACGCGGGCAAAGCCGTTCGCCGCGGCCATGCGGATCGCCACCTGGATCACCTCGCGGTTCAGGAAGCGGCCGTCACCGCCGATGACCAGCGTCTGGCCGGTCTTCTCATCGCCCAGCGCGTCGAAGACCGACTGGACGAAATTCTCGGCGTAATGGGGTTGCTGGAACACCCGCACCTTCTTGCGCAGGCCCGAGGTGCCCGGCTTCTGGTCGAGATAGGGCTGAGTCGCGACGGTCTTGATCATTGGTCCCCCAAGACGGATCGGTAGAGTTCGGCATAGTGGCGGCCGCTATGGTGCCAGCTATAATCGGCATTCATGCCATTCACCTGAATGGTACGCCATTGGTCTTGATCGGCATAGAGTCTCATTGTGCGACGCAGCGCCGCGACGATATTGTCGGGGGTCATGTCGTCGAACTGAAGGCCGGTCGCCACGCCCGCGGCCAAGGCGGCCTCGTTGGCGTCGATGATCGTGTCGGCCAGCCCGCCGGTCCGCGCGACCACGGGCACGCAGCCATAGGCCAGGCCGTAAAGCTGGGTCAGCCCGCACGGCTCGAAGCGAGAGGGGATGATGATCGCGTCGCAGCCCCCTTGCAGCAGGTGCGAGACCGGCTCGTCATAACCGATGCGCACCGAGACGCGGCCGGAATGGCGCAGCGCGGCGGTGGCGAAGGCGATCTCCAGCGCCGGGTCGCCGGTGCCCAGCACGACCAGCCGTCCGCCCATCGCGACCAGATCGTCGATGACCTCGACCAGCAGGTCCATGCCCTTTTGCCAGGTCAGGCGGCTGATGACGGTGAAGATCGGGCCGTCATCCCGCTCCAGCCCGAACTGCTCCTCGACCGCGCGCTTGTTGGCGACGCGATCGTCCAGCGTGTCGACGGTGAAGGGGGCGGGCAGCGCGGCGTCGGCCCTGGGGCTCCAGATGGCGGGGTCGATGCCGTTGACGATCCCGCTGACGCATTCGGCGCGGGCGGCGATCAGCCCTTCCAGCCCCATGCCATATTGCGGCCGGTGGATTTCCTCGGCGTAGGTCGGGCTGACCGTGGTGATCGCATCGGCGGTGCGCAGTCCCGCCTTCAGATAGCCGATCTGGCCGTAATATTCGACGCCGTCGACGCTCCACGCATAAGGCGGCAGCCCCAGATCGGGGAAGTGGTGCGCCGCGAACGAGCCCTGAAAGGCGATATTGTGGATGGTGACGATGCTCTTGGCGACCTTGCCGGGGCCGGGGGCATAATGGAGAAAGGCCGGGGCCAGCGCCGCCTGCCAGTCATGCGCGTGGAGCAGGTCGAAGTCATAGCCCGGCACCGCGCCCGAGGCGAGGTCGGCGCCCGCGCGCGCCAGCACCGCGAAACGCCGCCAATTGTCGTGCCAGTCATGGCCGTCGGTATCGACATAGGGAAGCCCCTCGCGCTCATAGAGATGGGGGGCGTCGATGACGAGCAGCCGGTGCTCGCCGATCCTGGCCTCGCGCAGCCAGGCCTCGGTGCCGATGATGTGCGGGAAGTGATGCACGCGCGGTGCGTCGCCGATCGCGCGCATGACCTTGGGAAAGCCGGGGATCAGCGTGGTGACGGCGATGTCGTGGGGGCTGAGCGCCTCGGGCAGCGCCCCCACGACATCGGCGAGGCCGCCGGTCTTGATGAGCGGGAACGCTTCCGAGGCGACCGACAGGACAGAGAGGGTCATGGGGACTTTCAGTTGGCCAGACGGTCGATCATCGGCTGGGTGATGAGGCAGATGCCCTTGTCGGTGCGCCGGAAACGCTGTCCGTCGAGTACCGGATCGTCGCCGACCACCAGCCCGTCGGGTATCCTGACGCCGCGATCCAGGATCACCCGCCGCAGCCGCGCGCCGCGCCCGATATGGCAGAAGGGCAGGACCACCGCCTCGTCCAGCATCGCGAAGCTGTGGGTGCGCACGCCCGTCGACAGCAGCGAGCGGTGGATGGACGATCCCGAGACGATGCAGTCGCCCGCGACCAGGCTGGCCACCGCCGATCCGCGCCGTCCGTCGATATCATGGACGAACTTGGCGGGGGGCGTGATCTCGGCATAGGTCCAGAGCGGCCAGCTGCGGTCGTACAGGTCGAGCTGCGGCACCACGTCGGTCAGGTCGAGGCTCGCTTCCCAATAGGCGTCGACCGTGCCGACATCGCGCCAATAGGCGCCGGGCTCGTCGCTGGAGCGGACGCAGGAGGCGGAGAAGCGGTGCGCCTGGGCTTTGCCGTGCGCGACCAGATAGGGGATGATGTCCTTGCCGAAGTCGCGGCTCGACCCCGGCGTCTCGGCATCGCGGCGCAGCTGTTCGAACAGGAAGGCGGTGCGGAAGACATAGATGCCCAGCGACGCCAACGACACGTCCGGATTGCCGGGGATGGAGGGCGGATCGGCGGGTTTTTCGACGAAATCGACGATGCGGTCGCTCTCATCCACATGCATCACGCCGAACGCGCTCGCCTCGGTCCGCGTCACCTCCAGACAGGCGACGGTGACGTCGGCGCCACTGTCGCAATGCTGCTGGAGCATCAGCTCATAGTCCATCTTGTAGACATGGTCGCCCGCCAGGATGACCATGAATTCGGGCGCATAGCTCTCGATGATGTCGATATTCTGGAACACCGCGTCGGCGGTGCCCTCATACCATTGAAATTCGCTGATCCGCTGGCTGGCGGGCAGGATGTCGAAGCTCTCGTTGCGTTCGTCGCGCAGGAAGTTCCAGCCGCGCTGAAGGTGGCGGATCAGCGAATGCGCCTTGTACTGGGTCGCAACGCCGATGCGGCGAATGCCCGAGTTGATCGCGTTGGACAAGGCGAAGTCGATGATCCGCGCCTTGCCGCCGAAATAGACGGCGGGCTTGGCGCGGGTATCGGTCATCTCCATCAGGCGACTGCCGCGGCCGCCCGCCAGCACATAGGCCATGGCATCGCGCGCCAGCGGTTGTCCGCGCCTCAGGTCCATCGTCCGTCTCCCATTCTTCTGTCCGTATCGCAACGCGCCGGCCACGCGTTGATATTCGTGAAAAGGTCTAAATCTGGATCATCCGTCGAACCGCAGGATGACGGTGGCGAGCGGCGGCAGGGTGATCCAGGCCGCGCCGTCGCTGGCATCCACGCCCCCCATATTGCCCAGCCCCGATCCCCAATATTGCGCCGCGTCGGAGTTCAGCACCTCGGTCCAGCGGCCGTCATGCGGCAGCGGCAGGCGATAGGGCGCGCGGGCGACCGGGGTCATGTTGGCGACGACCGCGACCGGCTTCTCGCCCGGCGCCTTGCGCAGCCAGGCGAAGACCGAATGCGCGCTGTCGTCGGCGACCAGCCATTCGAACCCCTCGGGCTCGCAATCGCGGGCGTGGAGCGCGGGCGTCTCGCGGTAGAGATGGTTGAGGTCGCGGACCAGCGAGCGGACGCCCTCATGCGCATGGCTGGTGCGCAGATGCCAGTCGAGCGCGCGCGCCTCCGACCATTCCTCGCGCTGGGCGAATTCCTGGCCCATGAACAGCAGCTTCTTGCCGGGATAGCCCCACATGAAGGCGTAATAGGCGCGCAGATTGGCGAATTTCTGCCAATCGTCGCCCGCCATCTTGGTCAACAGGCTGCCCTTGCCGTGCACCACCTCGTCATGGCTGAGCGGCAGGACGAAATTCTCGTCGAATGCGTAATGCAGCCCGAACAGGATCTCGCCATGATGGTGCCGCCGATGCACCGGCTCGCGCGCCATATATTGGAGCGTGTCGTGCATGAAGCCCATGTTCCACTTGAACCCGAAGCCCAGCCCACCGTCATGCGCGGGGGCGGAGACGCCGGGCCAGGCGGTCGATTCCTCGGCCACGGTGAAGACGCCGGGATGCTGGCCGTACACCTGTCGGTTGACCTGGCGGAGAAACTCGACCGCTTCCCAATTCTCGCGGCCGCCCTGTTCGTTGGGCACCCATTCGCCGTCCTTGCGGCTGTAATCGCGGTACAGCATCGAGGCGACGGCATCCACGCGCAGGCCGTCGATATGGTAACGCTCGGGCCAGAAGAGCGCGTTGTTGACCAGGAAGCTCGAAACCTCGCGCCGCCCGAAATTATAGATGGCGGTGTTCCAGTCGGGGTGGAAACCCTGGCGCGGGTCCTCATGCTCGTAGAGTGCGGTGCCGTCGAAATGCGACAGGCCGTGCGCGTCGGTGGGGAAGTGCGCGGGCACCCAGTCGAGGATCACGCCGATCCCGGCCCGGTGCGCGCCGTCGACGAAGCGCGAAAACCCCTCCACATCGCCGAACCGCGCCGAGGGGGCGTAGAGGCCGGTCGTCTGATAGCCCCAGCTGGGGTCGTAAGGATGCTCGGAAATGGGCAGGAATTCGATATGGGTGAACCCCATCTCGACCACATAGGGGATCAGCCGGTCGGCCAGCGCGTCCCAGCCGAGATACCAGCCATTCTCGTCGCGGTCCCAGGATCCGGCATGGACCTCATAGATGCTGATCGGCACGCGGCGCGGATCGACGCCCGCCCAATGCTCGCGATGCTCCTTGTCCTGCCAGCGATGCTCGGGCGGGGCGGTGGTGATCGAGGCGGTCTTGGGGCGGAGTTCGGCGGCGAAGGCGAAGGGGTCGGCCTTCATCGGCTGTTCGGCGCCGTGGGGCCCGTGGATCGCGAACTTGTAGGCGCGCCCCTCGCCGATATCGGGGATGAAGATTTCCCAGACGCCGACATCCAGGCGGCGGCGCATGACATGGCGGCCGGGGTTCCAGTCGTTGAAGTCGCCGACCACCGCCACCCGCTCGGCATTGGGGGCCCAGACCGCGAAGTGGACGCCCGCCACGCCCTGATGCTCGATCAGGTGCGCGCCCATCTTGTCATAGAGGCGGAAGTGATTGCCTTCGCCCATCAGGAAATCGTCGAGCGGCCCCAGCACCGGGCCGAAGCTGTAGGGATCGGTGATCCACCATTCCGCGCCGTGTCCGCTGGCGCAATATTTGACCGGCTGCGGCTCGCCCGTCACCGCGCCCTCGAACAGCCCGCGCGCATCGACCTGCTTCAGTTCGCCCAGCCGGTTGCCCGCCAGGTCGAAGGCGGTCACCCGTTCCGCCCCCGGCACCACGGCGCGAAGGAACGTGCCGCCCGGTCCCTGATGAGGTCCCAGCAACGCGAAGGGATCGGCGTTGCGGCCCTCGATCAGGGCTTCCAGAGCGGCACGGGGTGGCTTCACATCACGTTCCAGATTTCCTCGGCATATTGCCGGATGGTGCGATCGGAGGAGAACCATCCGACTTTCGCGACATTGTGGATGGCCGAGGTCGCCCAGCCCGCCTGGTCCTGCCAGCGGGCATCGACCTGGCGCTGCGCGGCGGCATAGGCATCGAAATCGGCGGCGACCATGAACCAGTCGCCGTCATACAGCCCGCCCATCAGCCCGGCATAACGGCCGGGATCGTCGGGCGAGAACACGCCCGAGGCGATGGCGGAGACGGCCTGGCGCAGTTCCGGGCTGTTCTCGATCACCTCGCGCGGATTGTAACCGTCGCGGCGCTTGGCGGCGACCTCGTCGGCGGTCAGGCCGAAGATGACGATATGATCGTCGCCGACATGCTCCTTGATCTCGACATTGGCGCCGTCGAGCGTACCGATGGTCAGCGCGCCATTGAGCGCGAACTTCATGTTGCCGGTGCCGGACGCCTCCATCCCCGCGGTCGAGATCTGCTCGGACAGGTCGGCGGCCGGGATGATCTTCTCGGCCAGGCTGACATTGTAGTTGGGCACGAAGCCGACCTTCAGCAGATGTCCGACGCTGGGGTCCGAATTTACGCGGCGGGCGACGTCGTTGGCCAGTTTGATGACCAGCTTGGCATTGTGATAGCTCGACGCCGCCTTGCCCGCGAACAGCTTGACGCGCGGCGTCCAGTCGCGCTCCGGATGGCTGCGAATCTGGTCGTAGAGCGCTACCGTCTCGATGATGTTCAGCAACTGGCGCTTATATTCGTGGATGCGTTTGATCTGGACGTCGAACAGCGCATCGGGGTCCACACGCAACCCGGTCGACTCTTTGAGATAATTTGCCAGCCCCACCTTGTTGGAACGTTTGATGGCAAGAAACCGTTCCCTGAAATTCGCGTCGTCCGCAAATTCCGTGAGCGCTATCAGTTTTTCCGCGTCATCCTCGAAGCCTGGCCCGATCGCCTCGCGGATCAGTGCGGTCAGCTGCGGGTTGCATTGCTGCAACCAGCGGCGCGGGGTGATGCCGTTGGTCTTGTTGTTGATCCGCGTCGGATAGAGGTGGTGCAGGTCGGCGAAGACCGTCTTCTTCATCAATTCGGTATGCAGCGCGGCGACGCCGTTGACGCTGTGGCTGCCCGCAAAGGCCAGGTTCGCCATGCGCACCCGGCGCTCGCCGCTCTCGTCGATCAGGCTGATCGCGGCGATGGCGCGGTCGTCCACGCCTTCCATCGCCCGCGCCTCGCGCAGCAGCTTGGCGTTGATCGCATAGATCAGCTGCATGTGGCGCGGCAGCAGCCGCTCGAACAGGTGCAGCGGCCAGCTTTCCAGCGCCTCGGGCAGCAGCGTGTGGTTGGTATAGCCGAAGGTGCGGCGGGTGATGTCCCACGCCTGTTCGAACCCCAGGTCGTGATGATCGATCAGCAGCCGCATCAGCTCGGCGACCGACACTGCCGGATGGGTGTCGTTCAGCTGGATCGCCGCCTTGTCGGGCAGGGTGCGGATGTCGTGGAAATACTGGATATGCCGCCGGACGATGTCCTGGATCGAGGCGGAGGAGAAGAAATATTCCTGCCGCAGCCGCAGTTCCTGGCCGGCGGGCGAGCTGTCCGAGGGGTAGAGGATGCGGACCAGCGTCTCCGCCGCCAACTGCCCCGCCAGCGCGCCGGTATAATCGCCCGCGTTGAACCGATCGAGCCGGATGGGGTCGATCGCCTGCGCGGTCCATAGCCGCAGCGTGTTGACCCGCTTGCCGCGCCAGCCGACGACGGGGGTGTCGACCGCGATCGCCTCGATCGCCTCGCCCGGCTTCCAGTGGACCGCGCCCGTCTCGGTGCCCACCACCTCGCCGCCGAAGCCGACGAAATAGGCGCTCTCGCGACGTTCGAACTCCCAGGGGTTGCCGTGGCTCAGCCAGGTCTCGGGCAGCTCGACCTGCCAGCCATCGTCGATCCGCTGGCGGAACATGCCGTTCACATAGCGGATGCCATAGCCGTAAGCGGGCAGGTCGAGGCTGGCGAGGCTTTCCATGAAGCACGCCGCCAGCCGTCCCAGGCCGCCATTGCCCAGCGCGGCGTCGGGTTCCATCTCCTCCAGATCGGCCAGGTCGACGCCCAGCGACTGGAGCGCGCCCGCGACCTGCGCCATCACCCCCAGATTGGACAAAGCGTCGCGCAGGAGCCGCCCGATCAGGAATTCCAAGCTGAGATAATAGACTCGCTTGGCGCCCGCCGCATGCGCTTCGCGGGTGGACGCCATCCAGCGTTCGATGATGTCGTTGCGCACGGTCAGGATGGTCGCGGCCAGCCAGTCGTGGCGGCGGGCATTGGCGGCATCCTTGCCGATCCGGTGGACCAGCGTGTCGACGATCGCATCGGCCAGCGGCCCGGTATCGTCGACGTGCAGGGTGGTGATGGTGGTCGTCATTGATTCGGCGATCCCTGTGTCCCAGTTCTCGCCAGATTAACGGGGCCCGATCCGAAGTCACGCGCCAACCTCTCGCCACCGCGAAACCATTCAGCCGGTGGCGATTCCCCATAGCAGGGTGAGGTTGAGGACGATGATCGTCGCCGCGATGATCCAGGCCAGGATGCGCAGCCAGACCGGGCTGGCGAACGGCCCCATCATGGCCTTGTTCGCGGTGAAGCGGACCAGCGGCACCACGGCGAAGGGCAGTTGCAGGCTGAGGATCACCTGGCTGAGCACGAGGAGCCTGGTCGCCCCCGCCTGGCCGCTGGCGCCGACGACCAGCACGGCGGGAATGATCGCGAGACCGCGGGTGATCAGCCGCCGCAGCCAGGGCGCGAGCCGGAGGTCGAGGAAACCCTCCATCACGATCTGCCCCGCCAGCGTCCCCGTCACGGTCGAATTCTGGCCCGAGGCGAGCAGCGCCACGCCGAACACCACGCTCGCCGCGCCCGCACCCAGCATGGGGGCGAGCAGGCGATAGGCCTGGTCGATCTCGGCGACGTCGGTGCGGCCCGCGACATGGAAGGTCGCCGCCGCCACGATCAGGATCGCGGCATTGATGAAGAAGGCGAAGAACAGCGCCACCGTGCTGTCGATCGTCGCCATCTTTATGGCGTCGCGCTTGCCCTCGGTCGTCAGGCCGAAGGCGCGGGTCTGCACCACCGAGGAGTGGAGGTAGAGATTGTGCGGCATCACCGTCGCGCCGAGGATGCCGATGGCGATGTACAGCATCGCCGGATCGGTCACGATCCGCGTCGTGGGCACGAACCCCGCCAGCACCGCGCCGGGATCGGGGCGCGAGGCGATCAGCTCATAGAGGAAGCAGCCGCCGATGATGAGGAGGAGCGCGATGATGAACGCCTCGACCTTGCGGAAGCCGTAACGCTGGAGCGCGAGGATCAGGAAGACGTCGAATCCGGTAATCAGCACGCCCCAGACCAGCGGCAGGTCGAACAGCAGTTGCAACGCGATGGCGGTGCCCAGCACCTCGGCCAGGTCGCAGGCGATGATCGCGATCTCGCACAGCAGCCACAGGATGCGAGAGACCGGCTTGGAATAGGCCGCCCGGCACGCCTGCGCCAGGTCCAGCCCGGCGGCGATGCCCAGCCGCGCCGACAGCGCCTGGAGGATCATCGCCATGATGTTGGACAGCAGGATGACCGACAGCAGCGCATAGCCATAGGCCGATCCGCCCGCGATGTCGGTCGCCCAGTTGCCGGGGTCCATATAGCCGACCGCGACCAGATAGCCCGGCCCCGCAAAGGCGAACAACCGCCGCAGGAAGGACGCGCCTTCCGGAATGGCGATCGAACGATGGCTTTCGGCAAGCGAGCGGGTGGCGGGCGTGGCTACGGTCATCGACCTTCAGATGTGACGGAGTTTCCGCAACGCGACAACCCGCCAAAGCGTTGCGCTGGGTAAGTTTGGCGAGGGTTTTCAATTCCTCCCCTGCAAGGGGAGGTGGCAGGGCGAAGCCCTGACGGAGGGGTGTCGCGCTACCGAGAGGGGGACACCCCTCCGACGCGCTGCGCGCGCCACCTCCCCTTGCAGGGGAGGAATCAGAGGGACGACCCCACCACCGCACAGGCCAGCGCCATCAGCAGCCCGGCGAAGCGGTTCGACCGGAACCGGTACAGCGCCCCGGCGCCGTCATCGGGCGTCAGCGTCGCGACCTGCCACCCCAGATGCAGCGCCACCGGCACCAGCGCGGCGACCGCCAGCACGTCCGGCCGCACCAGCCAGATCGCCCCCGCCCAGCACAGCAGCGCCACCGCATAGAAGGCGCCCACGCCCGGCTTCACATAGGCCCCCATGCGCAGTGCCGAGGAACGCACGCCGATCAGCGCATCGTCCTCGCGGTCCTGCAGCGCATAGATGGTGTCATAGCCGATCACCCAGGCGATCGACCCGGCATAGAGCAGCCAGAGCGGCGCGGAGAGCGCGCCCGCCACCTCGGCCCAGCCGACCAGCGCGGCCCAGCTGAACACCATGCCCAGCCAGGCCTGCGGCCACCAGGTGATCCGCTTCATGAAGGGATAGGCAGCGACGGGCGCCAGGCTGGCGAGCGCGACGATGGCGGCCAGCGGGCGCAGCTGCACCAGCACGACCAGCCCGATCAGGCAGAGCGCGACCAGCCAGATCGCGGCCAGCTTCACCGATACCAGGCCGGAGGGGATGGGCCGCGCACGGGTTCGGGCGACCTGCGCGTCGAGGTCGCGGTCGACAATGTCGTTAAAGACGCAGCCCGCGCCGCGCATCGCGATCGAGCCGAGCAGGAACCACAGGATCAGCGGCCAGCGATCCGGCAGGCCGCCCGCCAGCGCGATCGCCCAGACGCCGGGCCAGAACAACAGCCACCAGCCGATCGGCCGGTCGAACCGGGCCAGCAGCGCCAGCCCGCGCAGGCGGGGCGGCAACCGCCCGACCAGTCCCTTATGCTCGCTATCGGGTACGATCTCGATGGTCATTCGCATCGCCTATGGGGGCGACCCGTGGCGTGCAAGCCCGTTCGCGGCTATCCTGCGTCGGTGATCCTCCCGTCATCTTCCGTTTCATGATCGGCCTGTCGGTCGCGGTCGGCCGCTTCGTCGAGGCCCTGTTCTGGGCGATCCTGCGCGTGGCGGGGATGGTGGGCGGCGTCGTACTGGCCGTGGCGCTCGCCCTCGCGCTGGCCTGGTGGCTGATCCGGCGGCGGCGCTAGGGCCGATCCCTTCCTTCCCTCGCCCCTGGACAGGGGAGAGGGAAGAAGGGGCAATACTGAATGTCGATCCGCCTTAGGCCGCCAGCGTCGCCAGTTGCGAGCGGACGATGTCGAGGCTCTGCTGCGCCAGATGGCTGCCGCGCCCGGCGACGCTGCCGTCCAGATCGGGACGCTCGCCGATGGCGAGACAGCGTTCCCATGCGCTTTGCGCGAGGGGCAGCCAATGGCCGATCGCCTGTGCCGGATCGGCCATCGCCTGGTCGAACAGCACATCCCCCAGCACATAGAAATAATCGGGCGACTCGGGCCATTGTCCGAATTCGGCATCGGCCAGCGCCACCGCATCGGGCAGCCGCCCCGCGCAGGAGAGGAGCGGGATGGCGGCGGTGACCAGGGCATGGCGCCATCCCGCCTCGCGCGGGGCCGTCGCCAGCGCGCGCATCACATAATCGCATGCCATCGGCAGGTCGCGGCGCGCCTGGGCCTCCATGCCGAACTGGAACATCAGATAGGGATTGTTCGGCTGCTCGGCGAGTTCGCGCAGCAGCAGCGCATAGTTGCGGTCGCGCTTCCTGGCCTTCTGGGCGGCAAGATAGCCGTCATGGCCGATGTGCAGCGGGATGCGCGCCTGGGGAGCGAGGGAGACGACCTGTTCGTGGACCCGCCCTTCGTAACGGGCGCCGCGCGGCAGCAATCGCGGAATCCAGCAGCGCGTCGGGTCGGCGCTGCCCTCCACGGCATTCTCGATACAGGCAAAGCCCAGCCTCGGCGGCCCGGCGCACCAGCGGCGCAGTCGCTTGCCGCCGTCGCGAATCCACTCGTCGGCGTCGAGCACCAAGTTCCAGTCGGCGTCGGCCAGGTCCAGCACATGGTTGCGCGCGGCGGCGAAGTCGTCGGGCCAGGGCAGGTGATACACCTCCGCCCCCGCCGCCTGGGCGATGGCGACGGTGTCGTCGGTCGACCCGGTGTCGAGCACCACCATGCGGTCGACCCAGGGGGCGATGCTCGACAGGCAGCGGGCGATGCAGCGCGCTTCGTTCCGAGCGATCAGCGTCGCGGCGATCCGCGGGGAGGAAGGCATTGGGGTCGATCCTCGATGAGGGCGTTTGCCGGGATAAAGCCATGTCTTGGTAAAGATCGGCCTAAGAGGCTGTCCGAAAACGTCCCGCGGTCACGCGTCCGGGGCACCGGCTCGCGCCCCGCCGCCTATCGCGCCAGCCGATCATCCTCCAGCGCGGCCATGTCGAACGCGAACAGCAGTTCGGGGTCGGGCGCGTCGACCGTGTCGGCGATTTTGGCGGGCGCGATGCGGTGGAGGATATGGCGGATGATCGCGATCCGCGCGTCCTTCTTGTCGTCGGCGCGCACCACATGCCACGGCGCGAAGGGGGTGTGGGTGCGAGTCAGCATCGTGTCGCGCGCCGCCGAATATTCGGCCCATTTGGCCTGTGCGACCTTGTCCATGTCGGACACCTTCAGCGCCTTGAGCGGATCGGTGCGCCTGGCCTCCAGCCGTTCGGCCTGCTCCTTCTTCGAGATGTCGAGCCAGATCTTGACCAGCCGGATGCCGCTTTCGACCAGCATCCGTTCGAAATCGGGCGCGTCGCGCAGGAACGCCTCCTGCTCGGTGGCGGTGGAAAAGCCCATCACGACCTCGACGCCGGCGCGGTTGTACCAACTGCGGTTGAAGATCACGATCTCGCCCGCCGCGGGCAGATGCGCGACATAGCGCTGGAAATACCATTGGGTGCGTTCGCGGTCGGACGGCTTGGGCAGCGCGACGACGCGGGTCGCGCGGACCGAGAGATGTTCGGTGATCCGCTTGATCGTCCCGTCCTTGCCCGCGCCGTCGCGGCCCTCCAGCACGATGACGACACGCTCGTCCGATTGGGCGTCCGAGGCCATCATCGCCATCTGGGTGCGGACCAGTGCCAGTTGCAGCGACTCGAGTTCTTCCTGGTAATGCTTGCCCATTCGTGCCTCCTTGGCATGAAGAAACACCCGAAACCGCAAAAGTGGCAAGCCGCGCGCGAGCCGTGTAAGCGGACCCCATGCCCGCTACTCCCGCCTGGCCGCCGCAATCCACGCCCCGCCTGTTCGTCGACCAGATGCTGGGCGAGGGGCCGATCCGCATCGACGGACCCGCCGCGCATTATCTGGTCTCGGTGATGCGCACCAAGGTCGGCGATCCGGTCAAGCTGTTCGACGACCGGACCGGCGAATGGCTGGGCGTCGCGGCCTCGGTCGGCAAGCGCGACCTGACGCTGGACGTGACCGAATTGCTGCGTGTGCGCGAGGCGGTGCCCGATCTGTGGCTGTGCGCCGCGCCGCTGAAGAAGGGGCGGGTCGACTGGCTGGCCGAAAAGGCGTGCGAGCTGGGCGTGGCGCGGCTGGTCCCCGTCGTCACCCGCCGCACCGTGGTCGACAAGCCCAATACCGAGCGGCTGCGCGCGCACATGATCGAGGCGGCCGAGCAATGCGGCCGCACCGCGCTTCCCCAAGTGGCCGAGCCGGTGAAGCTGCCCGCGCTGCTGCGCGACTGGCCCGAAGGCCGCGCGCTGTTCTTCGCCGACGAGACGGGCGGCGTGCCCGCGCTGGAGGCGATGCGCGCGCATGACGGCCCGGCGGCGATCCTGATCGGGCCGGAGGGCGGCTTCGACGCCGAGGAGCGTGCGGCGATCCGCGCGCATCCGGGCGCGATCGGCATCGGCCTGGGGCCGCGTATCCTGCGCGCCGACACGGCGGCGGCGGCGGCGGTGTCCCTCTGGATGGCGGCGGCGGGCGACTGGCGTTGATTCAGCCTATGGCGTCTCCGCGCGCGCCCGCGTAAGGCGCGGTTCATGAGCACCAAGACCGCGAGCACCGCCAAGGGCGCCATCATCGAGTCGCGCGATCAGCTGATCGCAAGCTTTGCCCGCGGCGAGAAGCCGAGCGACCGCTGGCGGATCGGCACCGAGCACGAGAAGTTCGTCTATGCGCTGGGCGATCATCATGCCCCCTCCTATGACGAGGCGTCGGGCATCCGTGCGCTGCTGGGGCAGCTCGAACAATATGGCTGGGCCCCGGTCCTGGAGGGCGGCAACGTCATCGCGCTGACCGGCGCGGACGGTTCGATCAGCCTGGAGCCCGCCGGACAGTTCGAGCTGTCGGGCGCGCCGCTCGACAATCTGCACCAGACCTGTGCCGAGACGGGCCGCCATTTGCAACAGGTGAAGGCGGCGGGCGACACGCTGGGCTTGGGCTTTCTGGGCCTGGGCATGTGGCCCGACAAGACCCGCGCCGAGCTGCCGATCATGCCCAAGGGGCGCTATGCGATCATGCTGCGCCACATGCCGCGTGTCGGCTCGCTCGGGCTCGACATGATGCTGCGGACCTCGACCATCCAGGTGAACCTGGATTACGCGTCCGAGGCCGACATGGTGAAGAAGTTCCGCGTCGGGCTGGCGTTGCAGCCGCTGGCGACCGCGCTGTTCGCCAATTCGCCCTTCACGGAAGGCAAGCCCAACGGCAAGCTGTCCTTCCGCAGCCATATCTGGTCGGACACCGACCCCGCGCGCACCGGCATGCTGCCCTTCGTGTTCGAGAACGGGTTCGGCTATGAGCGTTATGCCGACTATGCGCTCGATGTGCCGATGTACTTCGTCTACCGCGACGGCAAATATATCGACGCGGCCGGGCTGTCCTTCCGCGATTTCCTGAAGGGCGAGCTGTCGGTCCTGCCGGGCGAGCGGCCGACGATCGACGACTGGAACGACCATCTGTCGACCGCCTTCCCCGAGGTGCGGTTGAAGACCTTCCTCGAGATGCGCGGGGCCGATGGCGGTCCCTGGAACCGCATCTGCGCGCTGCCCGCGCTGTGGGTCGGATTGCTGTACGACGATGCGGCGCTCGATGCGGCCTGGGATCTGGTCAAGGGCTGGTCGCTGGACGAGCGGCAGGCGCTGCGCGACGCGGTGCCCGAGCTGGCGCTGGATGCCCCGCTGCCGGGCGGCGGGCGGCTGCGCGACATTGCGGGCGAGGTGCTCGACATCGCCCATGCCGGGTTGGCGGCGCGCGGGCGGCTGAACGGGGCGGGAGATAACGAGACCGGCTTCCTCGACCCGCTGCGCGAGATCGTCCGCTCGGGCAAGGTGCCCGCGCAGGTGCTGCTCGATCGCTATCACGGCGAATGGGGCGGGGACATCTCGCGGGTCTATGGCGAGGCGAGCTTCTGAGGGAGTCGCCTGGGCTTCGACTTCGCTCAGCCTGAACGGATCACAGGGAAAAACCTCCGTTCAGCCTGAGCGAAGTCGAAGGCCAAGGGCTCAACCCCGCCCCGAAACCCACCGAAAGAAACGCGGCACCAGCCCGTACCGCGCCATCCAGTCATCATAATCCCGATACGCCGGATCGGCCGACAGATGCCGCTCCTCGGTTTTCGCGCGCCAATAATAGATCCCGCTGACCACGCCGAGCAGCAGCGTGCTGCGCATCGCATCCCCCCAGCTTCCGGTCGACAGGACGGGCACGGTCGCGATCCACCAGAAGATGTTCTTCGACAGATAGGCCGGATGCCGCGACACCGCATAGGGGCCATGGGTCAGGATGCCCCGGTGCGTCAGGTTGGAGAAGCGAAGCCCGAACGCCACCGTCGCCCAGGCATAGATGGCGGTCAGCGCCACCAGCACTGCACCGATCGCGGCCAGCACCACCGGATGCCCGGCGAACCAATGGCTCCACGGCGCGGTGCCGGGTCGATAGTCGAGCGGTCCGCCATCGGTCATCAGGATCGTCGGCGGGTAGCAGATCAGCGCCGCCATCCACGCCGCCGCATAGGGATTGGCCGAGCGGATATGCGCATCGAGCGGTCGCATGGTCAGCATATAACCGACCGTCGCAAAGGCCACGTCGATCAGGAACATCAGCGTGATCAGCCAGTTGGCCAGCGCCACCGGATCGCGCATCAGGGTCGGCAGGTCGCCGTCGACAAAGGCGGCAAATCCCCCCGGAACCACCCCCAGCATGAAGGCTAGGAAAAAGGTCTTCACCCCCCAGGCGCGCAGATGCGCATGGATGGCGGGCCACGCAAAGCCCTTCTGCCCGGTCAGCCAGGCCCCCAGCATCCACGCACCGTCCCTGGGCTCGACCAGCCGCCGGTCGAGCCACAGGACATAGGGGATCGACCCCAGGAACAGCACGGGCGCCAGCCATCCCAGGCACCACATGGCAAAGGCGAAGCTGCCCTGCCAATAGAAGCGGAACGTCATGTAGACCAGCGCGATACCCGCAAAGGTCGCCCAGAAACCGGCCAGCTTGGTCAGGCTGATGTCCAGCGTCTCGCGGGGCTTGCGCACATTGGCCCAGTCGATCCCGGTCGAGGGGTTGCGATGCACCCGATCGACCAGCAGCGACCACAGGATCATCGGCACCGCCACGGCGACCAGATGGGTCAGCGCGGCATAGGGCCCGTCAAGATGGCGGTGCCAGGCAAAGCCGAGCCAGGCCAGCGATCCCGCCAGTCCCGCCAGCCCCACGCCGTGCCCGACCGCCGAGGCGGGGCGGGCGGGGCGGGGCGGGGCGGCGGCTTCGGACATCAGGCGGGCACCCCTAGCGCAATTTGGTAAGCGAGGCGTTAGGCCGGATCGACCTCGGGCTCCGTTTCCAGGATTCGCCGGATCTCATCCTGTTCGATCCCGAACGCCGCAGCCAGTCCGCCCAGCGACGCGCCCCGCTTGGCCAGTTCGCGAATCCGCCCCTCATCGACCAGCGTGGCATAGCCGCGCGTGTCGCGTTGCTCGCGCACCACGTCCTTGCGACCCGAGGTGCGGTGGCGCTTGGCGGCGGCGGCGTGCGGATCGCGCGCGGCGGCGGCCATTTCCTGCTCGCGCCGGGCGGTCCGCTCGGCCTCGCGCGCGGCCGTGTCGCGCACGCGATTGGCCATGCGGGCCTCCATCCGGTCGGCCATGATCGCGGCCCGCTCGCCCGCCCGGGCTTCGCGCGCCTTCGCACGGGCGGCCGCCCGTTCCTCCAGACTGTCGTTCGTACGCACGCGCAATCCACCGCGCGGTGGGGACACGCCCCAGCTGTCATCGACCAAGATTCAGGCTTTCCACCATCATATCCGCGCCCGGCTCTATAGCGCCACGCCCCCGTCGTGCCAGTCCCGATCGGCGAACCCGTAACGGCGGCATGCGACGAGGCAACCGCAACGCGATCCGCTTGTTATCTCCGATAATAATCCAGGATGGGAGGATGCGATGGACCCGATGTTCGACCCGGATCTGATCGAATATATGGACGATGCGACCCTGCTGACCGCGCTGGCCACCATCGCGGTCGCGCCGGAGCGCGGCGACCGCACCGTCATCCTCGCCGAGATTGCCCGGCGCGACCTTGGGCCGCTGACGGTCTCGCGCGACGTGGCGCCGACCACGCCGATGATCGCCGAACTGCGCGCCTGACCGCCCAAGGCCATCAGGCGCGCGCCGCCGTCACTGGCGGATATACCGGAAATACCACACCTCATGCCCCTGCCGCCGGGCCTTGCGCTCGTAACGGGTTTCGGGCCAGTCGGCGGGGCGGGTGAGGAAGTCGGCGGGGGTCTGCGCCTGCCAGGTGAAGTCGGCCCGCGCGTTCATGATCATCATCGACCAGTGGCAATAGGTCGGATCGTCGGTGCCCAGCCGGAATTCGCCGCCCGATTTCAGCTTGCGGGCGATGGTGTCGAGCGGACCGTGGTTCATCATCCGGCGCTTGGCGTGGCGGGCCTTGGGCCAGGGATCGGGATGGAGCAGGTACACGCGGTCGAGGCTGGCATCGGGCAGCCGCTCGATCACCTCCAGCGCGTCGCCCATGTGCAGGCGGACATTGGTCAGGTCGCGGTCGCGGATATGACCCAGCGCGCCGACCACCCCGTTCAGGAACGGCTCGCAGCCGATAAAGCCGGTGCCCGGCGTCGCCTCGGCCTGGCCCGCCAGATGCTCGCCCGCGCCGAAGCCGATCTCGACCTGGAGCGGGCGCGCGTCGCCGAACAGCCGCACGGCGTCGAGCGGGCCGTCCTCGGGCACGCTGAGGGTGGGCAGCATGTCCTCGACCAGCGCGGCCTGACCTTGGCGTAGCTTATGGCCCTGTCGCCGGCCATAGAGGCGGCGGATCGTCGTCGGATCGTTCATCGCGCGCCCTTAGCGCGGGGAGGGGGCGGGAGCCAAGACCGTGCGCGCGCGTTGCTGGCGGGGAATGGATCAGGATGACAGCAAAGCCGAGGGCAAGGCGCAGAAAGCCGCCGATGCCAAGGATCTCCACCGTGCGGTGCGCGAGGCGGGGGAGAGCGAACTCGACCGCCCCGCGGGCGCGCTGTTCTGGTCGGGGCTGGCGGCGGGAATCGCGATCCACAGCTCGCTGATCGCCGAGGGCGCGCTGCATGCGGGTTTGCCCGAGGCACCGTGGCGCGAGCTGGTTACGGCGCTCGGCTATCCGGTCGGGTTCCTCGTCGTGATCCTGGGGCGGATGCAGCTGTTCACCGAGAGCACGATCACCGCGATGCTGCCGCTGGTGACCAGGCCATCGGGCTGGGCGTTGCAGCGGACGCTGCGATTGTGGGGGATCGTGCTGTTCGCCAATCTGATCGGCACCGCGCTCGCCGCCGGGATGGTCGCGGGCGGGGCGCTGGGCAATCCCGAGATTCGCGCGGCGATGATCGCGGTGTCGGCGGGCATTCTGGACCTGAACGGGTGGCAGACGTTCATCAACGCCATCCCCGCCGGTTTCCTGATCGCGGTGGTCGCCTGGATCCTGCCCAATGGCCGGAACCAGGCCTTCTGGATCATCCTGGCGATCACCTATGTCATCGCCATCGCCGGATTCAGCCATTCGATCGTCGGCGCGGACGAGACGTTCCTGCTGGTCTTCACCGGGAAGGTCACGATCGAACAGGCCGTGTTCGGGCTGATGCTTCCGGCGATCCTCGGCAATCTGGTCGGCGGGGCGGGCCTGTTCACGCTGCTGGCGCATGGCCAGGTGCAGGGCGAGACGCCGGACCAGCCATAAAAAAAGGGGAGCCTAAGCTCCCCTTTTCCGTCATCGGTCGGTGATCGGATCAGGCGACGGCGCCCTTGATCCGGTCGACCAGATCGGTCTTTTCCCAGGTGAATAGCGCGCCTTCGGCTTCGCGGCCGAAATGCCCGTAAGCGGCGGTCTTGGAATAGATCGGCGCGTTGAGCTTCAGGTGCTCGCGAATGCCCTTGGGCGTCAGGCGAACCAGCTTGGGAAGGGCGGCCTCCAGCTTGGCCTCCTCGACGGTGCCGGTGCCGTGCAGGTCGACATAGACCGACAGCGGCTCGGCGACGCCGATCGCATAGGACAGCTGGATGGTGCAGCGCTTGGCCAGGCCCGCCGCGACGACGTTCTTGGCGAGGTAGCGCGCGACGTAAGCCGCCGAGCGGTCGACCTTGGTCGGGTCCTTGCCGCTGAACGCGCCGCCGCCATGGGGCGCCGCGCCGCCGTACGTATCGACGATGATCTTGCGGCCGGTCAGGCCGGCGTCACCGTCCGGGCCGCCGATTTCGAACAGGCCGGTCGGGTTGACGTAGATCTGCTTGTCGTCGGGCAGCCAGCCTTCGGGCAGGATTTCGGTCAGCACCGACTTCACATAGTCGCGAAGCTTGGCCTGGCCCGCCTCGTTCGACAGCTCGGCCGAATGCTGGGTCGACACGACGATCGCGGTCGCGCGGACCGGCACGCCGTTTTCGTACTGGAGCGTCACCTGGCTCTTGGCGTCGGGCTCCAGGAAGGGGGCCGCGCCGGAGTGGCGGTCGGCCGCCATCTTTTCCAGGATCTTGTGGCTGTAATAGAGGGTGGCGGGCATCAGGCCGGGGGTCTCGTCGGTCGCGTAACCGAACATGATGCCCTGGTCGCCGGCGCCTTCGTCCTTGTTGCCGCTCTCGTCCACGCCCATCGCGATATGCGCCGACTGGCCGTGCAGGTTGTTCGAGAAGTCGAAATTCGCCCAGTGGAAGCCCGATTGTTCATAGCCGATCCGCTTGACGGTATCGCGCACGGTCTGCTCGATCTCTTCCAGCGCGCCTTCGGCCCACTGATCGTTCTCGAACACGCCCTTGCAGCGGATCTCGCCCGCCAGTACGACCTTGTTGGTGGTGGTCAGCGTCTCGCACGCGATGCGCGCTTCGGCATCCTTGGACAGGAACAGGTCGACGATCGCGTCGCTGATCTGGTCGGCGACCTTGTCGGGGTGACCTTCGGAAACCGATTCCGAGGTGAAGATGTACGAGTTCCGCATTCTCGTCCTCATAAGGATATAAAGATAGCTTTATATCGGTCCTAGCGGGCGCGGCGGCGGATGGCAACGCCGATCGCGGCCAGCGCCGCCGCGATGGCCAGCGCCAGCATGTTGCCGATCCGCGAAAAGGGCGTCGGCGGCAGGGCAGCGGGCAGCGGGGCCTGCGCCGCGCCGGTCACCAGATGCGGGACGGTCGCGACCAACCGGCCGTCGGCGGCGATGATCGCGGAGATGCCGTTGGGCGTGGCGCGCAGGATGGGCAGCCCTTCCTCGATCGCGCGCATCCGCGCCTGCGCCAGATGCTGCGGCGGGCCCCAGCGGCCGAACCAGGCGTCGTTGGACGGGTTGAAGAGCAGGCGCGGACGATGCGCCTCGTCCACCACCTGGCCCGAGAAGATGATCTCGTAGCAGAGCTGCACCCCGACCGGCCCGAAATTCGGGACGCGCAGGTTACGGGGGCCGGGGCCCGCGCTGAAATCCATGTCGCCGGGGACGAGCCGCGCCAGGCCCAGCGGCTTGAGCAGCCAGGGCATGGGCAGATATTCGCCATAGGGCACCAGATGCGCCTTGTCATAGCGGCCGGTGATCCGCGCCGCCGGGCTGATCGCGAAGACGCTGTTGGTCGCGCTGACCACCCGCCGACGATCGGACGAGAAGTTCAGCGCGGTGCCACCGACCAGCGCCGTATCGCGCGGGCCCAGCACGCTGGCGATCCGGCGCCGATCCCAGAAGGGCGGGGCATAGTTGAACCCGAAATAGGCCCATTCGGGATAGCCGTCCTCGATCATGTCGCGCACCACGCCCTCGGGCCAGACGACCAGGCGCGGGCGGGGACCGGGGCGGCCCGACAGCGCGATCAGCCGTTCGAGCATCTCCGGCCCGTCGCTCTCGCCGCGCTGGTCCTGGCTGACATTGGGCTGGACGACGCGGACCAGCGGCGCATCGGCACCGGGCTCGGGCGCGCGGGTAAGCGGGGCGGACAGGGCGGCGAGCGCGGTCGCGGGCACCATCGCCGCGGCCGGACGCCAGTCCCTGCGCAGCGCCAGCCAGATCGCCCCCGCCAGCAGCACGGTCAGCCCCGACAGCGCAAAGGTGCCGACATAGGCGCTCATCCGCGCCACGCCGATCACCGGCAGCCAGACGACCGACACCGGGTCCCAGGCATAGCCGGTGAACAGCCGCGCGCGCAGATATTCGGTCGCGATCCAGGCCGCGGCGAAGATCAGGACGTAGGCCGTGTCGGCCCGTCGCTCGCGAAACCGCCACGCCACGCCCGCCGCCGCCATCGGAAACACCGCGAGATACAGCGCGAGGCCGACCGCCGCGAAATAACCCAGCACCGGCGGCATCTTGTCCTGAAAGTCGAAGGCGTGCTGGAACCAGTTGTTGTTGACGGTGAAATGCCCGACCCCGAACGCCCAGCCGCGCCACAGCGCCGCCCGCATGGTCGGCGCGTCCTGCACCAGCGCGAGCAGGACGATCAGCCCGGCCAGCATCAGCGGCCAGAGGTCGAGCGGGGCAAAGCCGCAGGCGGCGACGGCCCCGGCGATCAGGGCGAGGAGGGCGGGATAGCGGGTCACGGCGGCAGGATATGGCGCGTGGCCATGACAGGAGCAATGCGGGAGTTCGCAATCCTCGCGGCTCACGGGGAGGGGACAGCGCGATGCGCTGACGGAGGGGGGCAAGGACGTCCTAAGGGCTGATCGACATGCAACGATGCCTTATCCTTCCCTCGCCCCTCGCAGAGGGGAGAGGGTTGCGCAGACTTGGTCTTTGCGAAAGCAAAGGCTTAGTCGGAGCTGGGTGAGGGGTGCATGCGCGCAGCGCGCGAGCCTTTGGGCTCGTTCAACCCTTCACCCACGCCGCTAACCCTCTGCCCTGTCCAGGGGAGAGGAGAAGAAGGCTCAATCGTGAATGTCGATCCGACTCCTCCACCCCGCTGCGTATGTGCAAGCGAGCCGTGCCGGGGAGGAAAGGGTGGCAAAACGGACCCTGCCTCCCTAGCTTCCCTCCATGACCCTGCGCCCCTTCCACCTCGCCTTTCCGGTCCACGACCTGGCCGCCGCCCGCCATTTCTATGGCGAGATTCTCGGCTGTGCCGAGGGGCGTTCGAGCGATCACTGGATCGACTTCGACCTGTTCGGGCATCAGATCGTCGCGCATCTCGACCCCGCCGCACAGCCGGTCGCGGTGGAGAATGCGGTCGACGGCCATCAGGTGCCGGTGCCGCATTTCGGCGTCGTGCTGACCATGGCCGACTGGCAGGCGCTGGCCGCACGGGTCGAGGCAGCGGGCGTGACGTTCGGCATCGCGCCCTATGTCCGCTTCCGGGGCCAGCCCGGCGAGCAGGCGACGATGTTCTTCCGCGACCCCAGCGGCAATGCGCTGGAGTTCAAGGCCTTTGCCGATGATAAGATGCTGTTCGCCACGGAGATGCCCGCATGACCGCGCCCATTTCGCTCGATATCCCGCACAAGCTCGGCAAGGAGGGCGTCCGTCAGCGGCTGGACGGCGGCATCGGCAAGATCGGCCGGATGATCCCCGGCGGCGCCACGGTCGAGCATCGCTGGGACGGCGACACGATGCACTTCACCGTCGGCGCGATGGGCCAGACCATCGGCGCGGAGGCGACCGTCTATGACGACAAGGTCCATGCGGTGGTGAACCTGCCCGCCTTCCTGTCGCTGTTTTCCAGCCAGCTGGAGGCGGTCATCCGGTCGGAGGCGCCCAAGCTGCTGAAGTAAGGGGGCCCGCACGGGTCCATCGGGGGAAAGAGGGGGGAATGATGGCACTGCATACATGGTGGCTCTTCGTCGGGGCCGTGTTCCTCCTGTCGGGCACGCCCGGTCCCAACATGCTGCACATCATGACCCGGTCGGTCGATATGGGGCTGAGGCGCAGCACGGCCGCCATGGCGGGATGCCTGAGCGCGGTGGTGATCGTGTTGGCCGCGTCCGCCGCGGGGCTGACGACCCTGCTGCTGGCGCTGCCCGGCGCGTTCGAGGTGATCCGCTATGCGGGCGTCGCCTATCTGCTGTTCCTGGGGATCAAGACGTGGCGCGCGGACGTCGCGCCGGTCGATGTCGGTGACGGCGCGATCCTGCCCAGCCTGTCGCACCGCGCGGTCTTTCGCGGCGGCTTCCTGATCGGGATCAGCAACCCCAAGCTGATCTTGTTCGCCGTCGCCTTCCTGCCCCAGTTCATCAATCCCGCCAGAGCCCAGATGCCGCAATTCGCGATCCTGGTCGCCACCTTCGCGGTGATCGAGGGGCTGTGGTATGCGGTCTATGCCCTCGGCGGGCGTTCGCTGTCGCGCTATCTGGGCAGGCCGTCGGTGAAGCGCGCCTTCAACCGCCTGACGGGTGCGATCTTCATGGGCTTCGGCCTGGCGCTCCTGAAGGTGAAACCCGCCTGAGCAGGCCCTGAGCGGGAGGGCGGGGCCCGGACTGACCGGCCCCCTCCGGACCTTATTGGGCGGCGTGGACCTTCCATACGACATTGCCGACATCGTCCGCCACCAACAGTCCGCCCGTCGCCTTGTCGACGATCACGCCGACGGGGCGTCCCTGCGCCTCGCCCTTGGCGTTGAGGAAGCCGGTGACGACATCGACCGGCTTCACCCCCGGCACCGGAAAGCCGTTCGCGGCGAACGGCACGAACACGACCTTGTAGCCCGAGGGCGGCTTGCGGTTCCACGAACCATGCTCGCCGACGAACACGCCCTGTGCGAAGCGGTCGCCCAGCTTGGCCCCCTGTGCGAAGGTCAGGCCCAGCGCCGCGACGTGCGGCCCCAGCGCATAGTCGGGGCGCTTCACATATTGCTGGAGCGCGGGGTTGGCGGGCTGGACCCGGTCGTCGGGATAGCCGCCCCAATAATACCAGGGCCAGCCGAACTGGTCGCCGAACTCGACCTGCGTCAGATAGTCGGGCGCCAGGTCCGAGCCGAGCATGTCGCGCTCGTTGACCACGGTCCACAGCCGTCCGTTCTGCGGGTTCAGCGCCATGCCGTTCGGGTTGCGCAGGCCCGAGGCATAGATCCGCCAATTCTTGTCCTTGGGCCAGACCTGCAGGATGGCGGCGCGGTATTTCTCGGCCTCCATGCCGTTCTCGGCGACGTTGCTGGCCGATCCGACCGAGACGAACAGCGTCTGGCCGTCGCCCGAGGCGATGACGTTGCGCGCCCAGTGGTTGCCCGCCGGGTTCAGTGGGACGACCTTTTCGGGGCGCGCGGTGATCCTGGTCTCGCCGTCGCGATACGGCACGCGCACCAGAGCATCGGTGTTGCCGATGTACAGATAGCCGTCGAACAGCACCATGCCGAAGGGCGAGTTCAGCCCGGTCAGGAACGGCGTCTTCAGATCGGCCACGCCGTCGCCATTGGTATCGCGCAGCAGGGTGATCCGGTTGGCCGACGGCACCGCCGCGCCCGCCCGGCCGAGGAAGAAGTTCATGACCCGCTGCACGATCCCGCCATTGGGCCGGGGCGGCGAGTTGGTTTCGGCCACCAGCACGTCGCCATTGGGCAGTTCGTACAGCCAGCGCGGATGGTCGAGCCCGCTCGCAAAGGCCTGGATCGCCAGCCCCGGCGCCACGCTCGGCTTGGCCCCGTTCGCCCAGCCCACCGGCTTGGCGATGTCGACGGTCGGGATCACCTGTTCACGCGGTGCCCCGATGGTCGGCTGCTTGCCCGCCACCTGCTCGACGCTCAGCCGGGCCGTGTCGGGCCAGGCCAGCCAGACGACGATGGCGATGCCGATCAGGACGATGATGCCGGATACGATCAGGACGTGTTTGCGCATCCATCGAGGATAAGCGGGGCCGCGTGCGGGGGGAAGGCACTAAGGCGACGCGTGCCCAATTTTTCGCGGGCGGAGGGAAGGCGTGTCAGGGTTGCTGACAGATTCGGGAACAGCCTGTTGATAGGATGTTACGAGACGAACCAATATCCAAGCAATTCCAGTACTTCTGGAAAGTATTCGCAAAATGTAAAATTTCCTATCATAACAGGATCGGCTCAAACCTATCGGGGGTAATCGAGTGTTCAAGATATTCATGCTGGCCGTCGCGGCGTTTGCGCTGCCGACCGTGCAAGCATCCGCTTCCACTCAGGATAAATCCAATGCCCAGGCGACCGAAAAGACCGGTCAATCGGGTGAAGTCGTCGTCCAGGGCAGCAACGATCGCAACGCGCCGCCGCCGCCGGGGATCAACAAGGTGATTACCGGGCAAAGCTTTGCGATCGTGGCCGACCGTTCCGCCCGATTCGCCAAATGCGCGAAAAATCTCGATGCCAAGATGCTTGGTCCCCTGATCGATGGCGACATGAACAGCGCGCCGCAGACCTATGCGCTTGACCGGATCATCCGGGCGAACAGCGGATGCTATTCGGACCTGCCCTTTGCCAGCGCGCCGCCACAGTTGGGGGAGTGCAATCCCGTCGCGCAGCAGGACATCGTGACCTGCCGCAACCTGTACGATCGTGGTGCGCTGCTCGAAGAGGCGATGGCACGCTATGCCCCCGATGCCACGCTGAGCGAAGCGGACGTGAACAATCCGGCGATCCAGCAGCGGCTGAACATGCGTGAGGCGGGGCGCAACGCCCGGCGCATTCCGAGCGATCGGCTGTTGTTCCAGATCGGCATCTGCATGACCCGGCTGCGCCCCGATCTGGTGACCCGCATGGTCCAGGCGCATGGCAATCCCGCCTTGCAGGAGCGTCTGACCCTGATGGTGCTCGATCAGGCCCGCCCGTGCGTCGGCAATGCCAAGAAGGTGACCATGGAGCCGATCCAGCTGCGCTATTATCTGGACGACGCCTTTTACCGCTGGGTCGTGGCGGCACGCGACGTGGGTACGCTGCTCGAATCGTGATTTGGCCGCCGACGCCTTGGGGAGCACGTCGACGGCCGTCGAAGGCGCGAAATGTCAGGGAGTTTATTTCGCGCCTTCGAATCTAGAAGCTTGGGCTTCGATCATCCTGAACGATGTAGGGGTTTCCCGCGCGCCGTTCTGATCGTGTTGGCATTCATAAGCGAGCTGGCTTGACCGGCATAACGCATTAAAACGACTTCAGTGATCGAGTGGCTGATTTTTCTTCGGCGGCCTAGGTAGATCCGAAACGAATGCGAGAGTCATTGCGTACGACCTGACCAAGCCTAGCATCCCCATGCCACAGGCATGTTCAGGGAGGCCAAGATGACGAAGATTGTGCTGTCCATTCCAGGGTTCGCCGCACTGGCGACGGTTGCCATCGCGGGGGCGGCCACGCCGGCGCTGGCACGGCCGACCTGTCAGCAGGAGGTGGAGATCCGGTGTTCAGGCTATGACTTTGCCGGTCAGCCGCGCCTGGACATCCATTACTCCAGCTATGAGCAATGCGTCGAAAGCGAAACGGCGGCACGATGCACCACACCGCGCGATGGTTCGGAGACTGCCAACCTGATGCGTTTCCGATCCCCGCAGGCGCGGGGATGAACAGGAGCGGTTTGCCGGGGCGTCCGGCAAACCGCCCACCGTATCGCCGTGGTGAAGGGGGACTGACCAGGTCCTCGCAGCGCAGACCCGCCGATCCCCGTCAGGCGCGGATCACTCCTCCGCCGCCGCCACCGCGGGATGCAGGCGCAGGCGGTGGATGCGGCGTTCGTCGGCCTCCGTCACCTCGATCCGCCAGCCGCTGGGATGGTCGAGGCACGTGCCGACCGGCGGCACCTGTCCCGCCATCACCGCGGTCAGGCCGCCCAGCGTGTCGACATCGTCCTCCGCCTCTTCGAGCGCGGGGTCGACGGTGCGCGCGACCTCCTCCAGCCCGACCCGCGCATCGGCGTCCCAGGCCCCGCCGTCGAGCGGCACCAGCAGCGCCTGCGGCGCCTCGTCATGCTCGTCCTCGATCTCGCCGACGATCTCCTCGATCAGGTCCTCGATGGTGACGAGCCCCTCGGTGCCCGAATATTCGTCGAGCACCACCGCCAGATGCACCCGCTTCTGGCGCATGTCGGCGAGCAGATCGAGCGCGCCGCGCGACATCGGCACATAGAGCGGATCGCGGATCAGCCCGGCCAGGGTGGCGGGATGCTCCGCACCGGTCGCCAGGATGTTGAACACGTCCTTGATGTGGACCATGCCGATGATCTGGTCGAGCGTCTCGCGATAGACGGGCAGGCGGCTATGCCCGGCCTCGGCAAAGATCTGGACGAGATGGTCGAAGGTCGTCCGCTCTTCGATGGCGATGATGTCGGCACGGGGGACGCCCACATCGCCCGCGTCGCGCTCGCCGAAATGCAGGAGGTTGCGCACCATCTGCCGCTCCAGCGGGGTCAGGTCGCCCTTGGCGTCGGGGCCGGGATCGTCCTCGTGCCGGTCGATCGCCTCTTCCAGCTGGTCGCGCAGCGATTCTTCCTGATCGCCGCCGAAGATCAGGGATTTCAGCCCCTGCCAGATACCGGATTCGTGGGAGTCACCGTTGCCGGTGCTGCTACTGGGGCCGTCGGCCATCGGGGGGTGTCAGTCCTCGCGTATCAGATAGGGGTCGGCGATGCCGAGGCTGGCCAGCGCGTCGCGCTCGATCGCTTCCATCGCTTCGGCCTCGTCATCCTGCATATGGTCATAGCCTAGCAGATGAAGCACGCCGTGCACCAGCAGATGAGTCGCATGGGTTTCGGTCGCGATCCCGCGTTCGACCGCCTCGGCGACGCACACGCCATGCGCCAGCACGATGTCGCCCAGCAGCACCTCGCCATCGTCCGAATTCTGCGTGACCGTCTCGATCAGGTCGGGCTGGACCATCGGGAAGGACAGGACGTTGGTCGACTTGTCTTTCTGTCGGTACTGGCGGTTGAGCGCATGCACCTCGTCATCGCTGGTCAGCCGGACCGAGATCTCGATGATCGCGGGCGTGGTCAGCAGGGGGCCATGCGGCGTCCGCTCGATCGCGGCACGGGCGGCGCGGGTGGCGAGCGCGGTCCACTGGTCCTCGTCGCCGGACCAGGGCTCTTCATGGATCAGCGCAATTTCGATCATCGGGGCCTTTCAGGGGCGGCGGGGGCGGTCGGACGGTAAATCGCCGCCCCCTATCAACAGTTCCGGCGTTACGCCAACGAAAGGACGAGGCCGTCAGGCATTCGGCCCCTCATAGGCATCGACGATCCGCCCGACGATGGGATGGCGCACCACGTCGGCGGCGGTGAAGCGGCTCATCGCGATTCCCTCCACGCCCTCCAGGCGCCGCACCGCATCCGCCAGGCCCGAGGCCGCGACGCCGCCGGGCAAATCGACCTGGTTGGGATCGCCGCAGATCACCATCCGGCTGTTCTGGCCGAAGCGGGTCAGGAACATCTTCATCTGCGCAGGGGTGGTGTTCTGCGCCTCATCGAGGATGACGAAGGCATCGGCCAGCGTCCGGCCGCGCATGAAGGCGATCGGCGCGATCTCGATCTCGCCGCTGGCGATCCGCCGCTCCACCTGCTCGGCGGGCAGGCAGTCGTAGAGCGCGTCGTAGAGCGGACGGAGATAGGGATCGACCTTCTCCTTCATGTCGCCGGGCAGGAAGCCCAGCCGTTCGCCCGCCTCGACCGCCGGGCGCGACAGGATCAGCCGCTGGACCGATCCGGTGATGAGCTGCGCGACCGCCTGCGCCACCGCGACATAGGTCTTGCCGGTGCCCGCCGGCCCGAGCGCGAAGATCATGTCGTTGGACACGAGCTGCTTCATGTAATGCGCCTGGGCGGGCGTGCGCGGGACGATCGTCTTCTTGCGCGTGCGGATCATGATCGGCGGGGCGGACGTCCGCTCGGCGCTGAGAATGCCGTCGAGCGTCGGCTCGGAGGCCATCGCGATCGCGGCGTCGACCAGGCCGGTGTCGACCTCCTCGCCGCGCTGGATACGGGCATAGAGGTCGTTCAGCACGTCGCGGGCCAGCGCCACCTGCTCCGAGGTCCCCTCCAGCCCGACGCGGTTGCCGCGCGCGGTGATGTAGACGCCCAATCGATTTTCCAACGCGACCAGATTGCGGTCATATTGGCCGAACAGCTGCGCCAGCACTTGCGGCTTGTCGAAGCTGAGTTCCGCCCGGCTGCGTTCACCGGCCTGGGCGGGGAGGGGCTTGCGGCTCATGCGGTCCTTTCACCGTCTGTTGTCCCGCCAAGATGGGATGGCGGGGCACGGAACGCCAGCGAAATTGCATGACATAGGTGTGTCGGCGGGACGGTTTTTCGCGCGCAGAGGCGCGGAGGACGCAGAGAAGAAGAGCATTCCCTCGCGATCGGGAGACCCTCTTCTTCCTCTGCGCTCTCTGCGCCTCTGCGCGATCAGGAAGATTTGGTTCGCGCGGAGACGCGGAGGCGCGGAGAGTGCGCATCCAGCCGCGATCTCGGCCTGTTAGCCATTCGCCATGGAAAAGGTCTTCCGGTCGCGAGGGCTGAGTGAAGCATCAGCGGGCGAGACATCTCCGCGCCTCCGCGTCTCCGCGCGAACAATCATCTTGGGCTTCGACTTCGGGAGGTAGGGGGGGCGGCTTACGCCGCCGCCTTGACCTTGGCCTGTCCGGTCAGCGAGTTCGGGCCCGCCGCGACCAGTTCCACCTCGACCAGATCGCCGATCTGGTGGTCGCCGATCAGGTGGACCGACTGGAGCCAGGGCGACTTGCCGAGCATCTGGCCGGGCAGCTTGCCGCGCCGCTCGATCAGGACGGTGCAGGTCCGCCCGACGCTCGCCATGTTGAAGGCGTGCTGGTCGCGGTTGAGCGCGGCCTGGAGACGCTGGAGCCGGTCGTCCATCACCTCGGCGGGAACCTGATCGGCCATGGTCGCGGCGGGGGTGCCGGGGCGGGGGGAGTATTTGAAGCTGAATGCCTGCGCATGGCCCATCGCATCGACCAGGCTCAGCGTGTCGGCGAACTCCGCCTCGGTCTCTCCCGGAAAGCCGACGATGAAATCGCCCGACAGCGCGATGTCGGGGCGCGCTTCGCGGACCCGGTCGATCACGCGCATATAGCTGTCACGGCTATGCTGGCGGTTCATCGCCTTCAGGATGCGGTCGCTGCCCGACTGGACCGGCAGGTGGAGGAAGGGCATCAGGCTCTCGACGTCGCGGTGCGCGTCGATCAGCCCCTGGGTCATGTCATTGGGATGGCTGGTCGTGTAGCGGATGCGGTGCAGCCCCGGAATCCGGTCCATCTCGCGGATCAGCCCGTGCAGCCCCCGGTCGTCGGCGTCGTTCCAGGCGTTGACGTTCTGGCCCAGCAGCGTGATCTCGCGCGCGCCCGCATCGACCAGCGCGCGCGCCTCGTCCATGATCGCCGAATAGGAGCGGCTGACCTCCGCCCCGCGCGTATAGGGCACCACGCAATAGGTGCAGAATTTGTCGCAACCCTCCTGCACCGTCAGAAAGGCCGAGGGGCCGACCTTGCGGCGGCCGGGCAGGTGGACGAATTTCGATTCGACCGGCATGTCGGTGTCGAGCGCGGCCTCGCCCGCCGCCGCCTTTGCGACGAGGTCGGGCAGGTTGTGATAGGCCTGCGGGCCGACCACCACATCGACCTTGGCGCGGCGGACGATCTCGGGCCCTTCGGCCTGCGCGACGCAGCCGGCGACCGCGATCATCGGCTTGCGGCCCTCGTCGGCGGCGTCCTTGCGGATACGGCCGATCTCCGAATAGACGCGCTCGGTCGCGCGTTCGCGGATGTGGCAGGTGTTGAGCACCACCAGATCGGCGGCACCGGCATCGTCGGTCGCCGACAGGCCTTGCGCGGCCATCAGCTCGGCCATGCGCTCGCCGTCATAGACGTTCATCTGACAGCCGAAGGACTTGACGTGGAAGGTCTTGGGAGATGCGGGCATGACGCGCCCCTTATCGCAAATCGCGGGGCCTCGCCAGCGTCGGCGATGGGGGCGTCGCACCGGGCAGGACAGGGCCCCCGCGCGGTGCGACAAACGGGTCAGGATGCGGCGATGCGCGCCCGTGCCTCGGCGGCGATCGCCTTGCGGTAGGGGAAGTCGGCGGGATCGAACGGCTCCAGATAATGAAGCGTCACCACGAAGCGCCCCGGTCGCCGCAGCACCCGCCTGGCATGCGCGTCGCCCGCATCGTCGCCCAGCCACGTCAGATCGGCCGCCGCCGCGCCATAGTCGATCCGCACCGGCTGGACGCGGATGCCGGGGATGGGCGGGACCAAGGCGGCGAACAGCGCGGGCTTGAAGGGCAGGAGGTGCAGATCATCGCCCGTCGTCCCCTCCGGAAAGATCGCCAGCGGCTGCCCCTCGGTCAGCGCGGCGCGGATGGTCGCCACCTGATCGCCGACACCCAGGCGGTCGCCGCGCGCGACGAACAAGGTGCGGTTGAGCCCCGCCAGCCAGCCGATCAGCGGCAGCGCCGCCACCTCCGCCTTGGCGACGAAGCGGGTGCCCGATGTGCCCGCCAGCAGCAGTATGTCCATCCAGCTCAGGTGATTGGCCGCGATCATCGCATCTTGCCGGAGCGGGGTGCCGGTGACCCGAATGTCCGCGCCCAGGATGATGGCGACCCAGCGCAGGAACCGGCGCGGCCAGGGCGAGCGGCGTCCGAGCGCCCGCCAGGCGCCATGCAGCATCAGCGCGACCAGCAGCGTGCCGATAATGCACGAAAGGCGACCCGCTGCACGCAGGCCGCCCTTGTGGTCGGCATCGGACAAGGCGATGCTCGCCGTCATCCCTTGCGGTCGAGGCTGACGCCGTAAAGCTCCATCCGGTGGTCGACCAGGCGGAAGCCCAGCTTCTCGGCGATCGCCTTTTGCAGCTGTTCCAGCTCGGGGTCGACGAACTCGATCACGCGGCCGGTCTCGACATCGATCAGGTGATCGTGATGCGCCTCGGGCGAGGGTTCGTAGCGGGCGCGGCCGTCGCCGAAATCGTGGCGGTCCAGGATGCCGGCTTCCTCGAACAGGCGGACGGTGCGGTACACGGTCGCGATCGAGATGCCCGGATCGATCTTGGCGGCGCGCTCATAGACCTTTTCCACATCGGGATGGTCCTCCGCTTCCGACAGGACGCGGGCGATCACGCGGCGCTGTTCGGTGATGCGCAGTCCCTTTTGCGCGCACAGCGCTTCAAGATCGATTTTGCGGGCCATGGTAACGTTCAACTCCTCGGGCTGACCCCCTCTCTACGCGCAAAGCCTAATTGCGAAAAGGGGATAGCGACTCGCAATAACCCGGAAACTGTGATCGGGTCAGCCAATGGCGCGGGCATAGGTGTGGGCATCATAATGCCGCCCGTCCGCGCCCCTGTAATAATTGCGCCGTTCGCCGCATTTGGCAAAGCCGTGCGCGGTGTAGAACAGCACCGCCGGATTGTTCGAGCGGACCTCCAGGTGCAGCGTCACCACCCCCGACGCGGCGCAGTCGGCGATCACCGAGCGGATCAGCGCGCTGGCGATCCCATGGCGGCGATGATCGGGGACGACGCCCAGCAGCAGCAGCTCGGCCTCGTCCATCACGGCGCGGGTCAGCGCGAAGCCCGCCGGTTCGCCGCCCGCCTCGGCGATCAGCAGATGGACGCCGGGCATCGCCATCACGCCCAGCAGCTGGGCCCGCGTCCAGGCCTCGCCCCATTGCGGATCGAAGGCGGCGGCCATGACCTGCTCGGCCGCGCCCGCATCGCGGGCATCCCCGGCGCGCAGCTGCACGCTGAGGCTGGCCATCAGGCGGCGAGCTCTGGTGGGGTGATGCCGCCGGGCAGCTTGGCATCGGGCGCGCGGCCATAGACGGGGCGCGGCGCCAGCCCGACCAGCCCCGGCGGCAGCCGCCAGGCCTCGGACGCATCGGGCAGCGCCTCGACCACCGGCAGGTCGGGGGCGAGCGCGGTCAGCCAGCGCACGCCGTTGCCGACCGCCACCCGTCCCTCCAGCGCGGCGAGCGCGGCATCGGGCTTCATCGAAGCGAAGGGGGAGAGCGGGGTCAGGTCGCGGGCAAAGGCCTGGACGAACACCTCGCCATGCCCGCCTTCCAGCACGACGGTCAGCGCCTCGTCCGTCCGTGTCGCAAAGGCGGCGGCGGCGACCAGCGCCAGCGAGTGATACCCGGTGGCGCTGACGCCCCAGCCCAGCGCCAGCCCGCGCGCGGCGGCGATGCCGACCCGGATGCCGGTGAAGCTGCCGGGGCCGCAATCGACCAGGATGCGCGCCGCCCGGCCGCCATCGGGCAGCGCGGCGATCATCGGCACCAGCTTTTCGGCATGGCCGCGCCCGACGACGTCATGGGCATGGCCGATCACCCGCTCGCCCTCCAGAAGGGCGACCGAGCAGGCGGCGGTGGCGGTATCGATGACCAGCGTGCGCAAGATGGGGCTCAGACGATCCGGTTGGCCTGTTCGAACGACAGACGGGGATTGCGCGGGTGCAGCGTGCTGCGGTCGCCATAGCCGATCGTGGCGATGAAGTTGGACCGCACGCCCGGTTGGTCGGCGAAGAACGCCTTGTCCACCGCGCCCTGGTCGAAGCCCGACATCGCGCCGGTATCCAGCCCCAGCGCACGCGCGGCCAGGATCAGATAGGCGCCCTGAAGCGAGCTGTTGCGGAAGGCGGAGGCTTCGCGCAGCTCGGTATTGCCGTCGAACCAGCTCTTGGCATCGACATGCGGGAACAGCTGCGGCAGGTTTTCGTGGAAATTCACGTCCATGCCGATCACCACGGCGGCGGGGGCGGCGCGGATCTTGTCCGCATTGCTGCCCGTCGCGCAGTCGGCCAGCCTGTCCTTCGCCTCCTGGCTCAGGCACCAGACCATGCGCGCCGGGCTCTGGTTGGTCGAGGTCGGGGCCATCTTCATCAGATCCCAGACCGCGCGGATCTCGTCCTCGCCGACGGGCGTGTCGAGATAATGGTTGAAGGTCCGTCCTTCGCGGAACAGCCGGTCGAGGCTGGCGTCGTCGATCGGGTTCATCAGACGGCCCTCACTTCGGTGACTTCGGGGACATAATGGCGCAGCAGCTGCTCGATGCCGTTCTTGAGCGTCGCGGTGGAGGAGGGGCAACCCGCGCAGGCGCCCTGCATCTTGAGATAGACCTTGCCCTTGTCGAAGCCGCGATAGACGATGTCGCCGCCGTCATTGGCGACCGCGGGCCGGACGCGCGTGTCGATCAGTTCGCGGATCTGCGCGACGATGTCGGCATCCTCGGGATCGTCGGCGAACGCCTCTTCCTCGCCCGGAACCGCGAAATCGGCCGCGCCCTGCCTGAACAGCGGCATCTGCGCCGAGAAATGGTCCAGCAGGATGCCGAGCACGTCGGGCTTCACATCCGACCACTCGGTGCCGGGCGCGACCGTGACCGAGACGAAGTCGCGACCGAAGAACACGCCGGTCACGTCGCCCAGGTTGAAGATCGCCTCGGCCAGCGGGCTGGCGGCGGCTTCCTCGGGCGAGGCGAAGTCGCGGGTGCCGCTGTCCATGACCTTGCGGCCGGGCAGGAATTTCAGCGTCGCCGGATTGGGCGTCGGTTCGGTCTCGATCAGCATGTCCCCCATGTGGCGCGGGTCGCGACGGGGATCAAGCACGGGCGGGGAAAGGATGCGTTTCGAATCCCCAAGCCATGATGGTCCCCATCCGATCCCAACGGGCCTCTCGCAGAGTATCCTTGATGGGAGACCGGGTGGGGGAGCGGGCCGGTACCGCCCGAACGCGCTGCCAGCGCGTTTCCAAACGGCCCCTCAGGCGACGAGGTGCAGCGGCGCCGATGGCCGGGCGCTGCGCGGCTCGGCCAGGCGGAAGCGGGCGATCGCCGCGTTCAGCTCCTCCGCCTCCTGCGCCAGGGTGCGCGCGGCGGCGGTCGCCTGTTCGACCATCGCGGCATTTTGCTGGGTGACGCCGTCCATCTCGGTCAGCGCGAGGTTGATCTGGCCCATGCTGCCCGCCTGATGCGCGGTATCCTTGGCGATGCCGGTCATCAGCGCGCCGATCTCGCTTATGCCCTGGTTGATCCGGGTCAGCGCGTCGCCGGTCTGGCCGACCAGGTCGACGCCGACGCGCACCTGATCCGCGCTGGCCAGGATCCGCGCCTTCACGTCGCGCGCGGCATCCGCCGAACGCTGCGCCAGCGCGCGGACCTCCGACGCGACGACGGCGAATCCCTTGCCCGCATCGCCCGCCCGCGCGGCTTCGACCCCGGCATTGAGCGCGAGCAGATTGGTCTGGAAGGCAATGCCGTCGATCACCCCGATGATCGTGGCGATCTCGGTCGAGGCATGTTCGATGTCGCCCATCGCGGCACGCGCCCGATCGACCACCGCGCCGCCCTCGCGCGCCTCGCTGCGGGTCCGCTCGACCACCTGCGCGGCCTGGGCCGCGCCGTCGGCGGCGTGGCGGACAGTGGCGGTGACCTCGTCCATCCCGGCGGCGGTCTCCTCCAGGCTGGCGGCCTGTTGCTCGGTCCGGCGGGACAGGTCGTCGGAGGCCTGGCGAATGTCGATCGCGCCCGCCCGGATGCCGTCCGCCGTGCCCGCCACCGCCGCCATGGCGGCCTGCAAGGCCAGCATCGCGCCGTTGAAATCGGCCTTCAGCCGCGCGAAGGGCGCCTCCAGCGGCGCGTCGATCCGGGCGGTCAAATCCCCCTTCGCCAGCGCGGACAGGCCCTGGCCGATGCTCGACACGATCAGGTCGGTCTGGCGCGCCTTGGCCGCCTCGGCCTCGGCCAGATGGTCGCGAAACGCCGCCATCGAGCGGGCCATCTCGCCCACCTCGTCCGCGCGCGATCCGTGCGGGATGGCGATGTCGGTCCGCCCGGCGGCCAGCGCCCCCATCGCGGCGCGCAGGTCGTGCAGCGGGCGCACCACCGTCCGCAGCGCGATGGTCAGCCCCATGGCCAGCCCGACCACCGCCAGCATCACAGTCGCGCCGATCAGGATCCAGCGACCCTGTTCGGCGGTCTCGGCGGCCCGGTCGTGAAGCGCGGCGACGTCCTCCTTCAGCGCGTCGATCCGGCTGTCGGCGATCGTGGAGGCGCGCCGCTCGGCGGGGCGGACGCGCTGGCGGAAATGGGCCAGGCCGCCCGCCCGGTCGCCGCCATTGGCCAGCCGCCCGGTGATCGCCAGTTCGGCGCGCACCTGGTCCTGCGACGCCAGATACTCGGCCGACACCGATCCCGGCGGCACGCGGCGCAGCGACGCCAGCTCGTCGCTGAAGCTCGCCAGTCGCTTGGTGAATTTGGTCAGGATCACCTGCCGCTCCGCCGGGTCCTCCTCCAGCGCCAGGTTGAGCGCATCGCGCTGCAACGACCGGCTGAGCGAGCGCAGTTCCGCCAGCCGGAACATCAGCGCGCCCGCATCGGTGGCGGCCTCATTGGCGGCGGCCACCCTTTGCGAGAGGTGAAGCGTCACCCCCGACAGGCTGGCGAGCAATATCACGGACACCAGGACCGGGGCGATCAGGCGGGCGGCGACACTTTTGATTTTCATGACAATTTTGTGACAAAAGCCAATGGAAAGAATGACTTGCCATTGGTGTCGGCGGGTTGCCAAAATATTAACGTCGCCGCGTCACAGGCCCCGGACGGGATTTTCAGGCGGGGCGGTCGTGCTGCCCCAGTCCCAACAGCGACTCCGCGATCCAGCGTCCCGGCTGGCGCAGCGGGCGGACGACCTGGACGACCAGGACGGTGCGCGTCCCGCCCGTCTCGTTCCACATTTCATGGACATAGGTGTCGTCGAACACCAGGGTTTCGCCCTCGGCCCAACGGACGATGCGATCCTTCACCCGCATCCGCGCATCGCCATCGCGCGGGACGGCGAGCCCCAGGTGGCAGGTGATCAGCCCCTTGGTCGCGCCGCGCCGGGGCGGGACATGCGCACCGGGCGCGAGTCGGGCGATATGGGCATCATGGAGCCCCGGAATTGCCGCGACGGTCGCCGCCAAGCGCGGGCAGGCGCGCCAGTCCGCCCCGGCCGCCGGATCGGCGCGCACCTCGTCGCGGATCGCGGCCCAGTGGCAACGGAGCCCCGCCGTCCAGCCGAAGTCGCGCACGTCGAGCACCGGATCATTGGCGACCAGCGAGGAGGCCGCGATCACCCGATCGGGCAGGTGCCGCAACCGCGCGCCGATCGCCCGGCCGAGCGACGGCCGCGCCGCCGCGTCGGTCGGCGGGAACGGGGCGGGCTGGGGCGGGACCAGCGACAGGTCGGCCCTGGGGGCGGGGGCATCCGCGTCGCATGCGCCCGATTTATGCCATATTGCGCCCTGCGAAGGACGCTGGACTCCGGCATTCATCGACTTGGTCATCACGCGCTTCATATCCCCGGCCTCGACGCCTGCACCGGGGACGTTGGCCGTCCTCCTGCCGCAAGGTCAGTGTCGCCGGACTAGCCCGCCTATGGGTCGAAATGATGGCGACGACCCGGCGGGGGAGCGCCGCGGGGCGGGGGATTGGGGCGATTTGGGGGCGACTGGCGGTGGCGCGTTCGCCGCGATAAGAGGGGGGTATGGCGTTCACGATCCGCGCGTTGCGCAGTCTTGCCCTGCCGGTCCTGATCGGGCTGGCCCTTCCCGTCATCGCCCAGGCCCCCCGGCCGGGCCCGACGGACCAGCGCTCGGTGCCGCAGGGGATGCCCGTTCCCGTCACGGTGGCGACCGCACCCGCCGCGCCCGCCGAGCGCGATCCGCTCGCGCCGCTGCCGCCCATCCCCGGCGTCGACCAGAGCGCCTGGCTCTACAAGGGCTCCGACCTGCCGCAGGACAAGGCGTGGAAGTTCGGGCGGCTGGCCAATGGCCTGCGCTTCGCGGTCCGGCGCAACGGGGTGCCGCCGGGGCAGGTGGCGGTACGGGTGCGGATCGATGCGGGGTCGCTCAACGAACGCGACTCGGAACGCGGCTTCGCCCATCTGATCGAGCATCTGTCGTTCCGCGGCTCGCAATATGTCCCCGACGGTGAGGCCAAGCGAATCTGGCAGCGGCTGGGCGCGACCTTCGGCTCTGACTCCAACGCCTCGACCACGCCGACCCAGACCGTCTATCAGCTCGACCTGCCCGGCGCGACCGAGGCGGGGCTGGACGAGAGCCTGAAGATCCTGGCGGGCATGATGGCGGCCCCCTCGATCACCGCCCAATCGCTGAATGCCGAGCGGCCGGTGGTGCTGGCCGAGCGGCGCGAGCAGCCGGGGCCGCAGGTCCGCTATTCGGACAAGCTGCGCGAGACCTTCTTCGCTGGCCAGCCGCTCGCCGAGCGGTCGCCGATCGGCCAGCTCGCCACGCTGGAGGCGGCGACGCCGGAGAGCGTGCGGGCGTTCCACGACCGCTGGTATCGGCCCGAGCGCGCGGTGGTCGTCATCTCGGGCGACATGGACCCGCTCGTCCTGGCCCAGCTGGTCACCAGGAATTTCGGCGGCTGGCAGGGCGTCGGCGCCAATCCGCCCGATCCCGATTTCGGCAGCCCCCGGGCCGATGCGCCGATGGCGGGCGCGCTGGTCGAACCCGCCCTGCCGCCGACCGTGGCGATGGGCGTGCTGCGCCCCTGGCAGTATCGGGACGACACCGCGATCTTCAACCAGAAGCGGATGGTCGACATGGTCGCCGCCCGCCTGATCAGCCGCCGGCTGGAAAACCGGGCGCGGGCGGGGGGCAGCTTCCTGCAGGCCAGCGTCGCGCTCGACGACGTGTCCCGCTCGGCCAATATGACGACGGTGAACGTCGTGCCGCTCGGCGAGGATTGGGAGGCCGCGCTCAAGGACGTGCGCGCGGTCATCGCCGATGCGATGGCGACCGCGCCCACCCAGGCCGAGATCGACCGCGAGCTTGCCGATTACGACGCCATCCTGCGCACCGAGGTGGAGACCGCGCGGGTCGAGGCGGGGGCCAAGCAGGCCGACGACATGGTCGGCGCGCTCGACATTCGCGAGACCGTGACCGCGCCGGAGAGCAGCTATCAGATCTTGAAGCAGGCGGTGGCGGCGCGGATGTTCACGCCCGAGACGGTGCTGGCGTCGACCCGCCGGATCTTCCAGGGGACCGCCACACGCGCGCTGGTCAACACCCGCACCGCGCAAGCCGATGCGGTCGCCCGGCTGACCGCCGCGCTGAAGGCCGATGTCCGCCCGCTGGCCGAACAGCGCCGCCGACAGGGCGCGATCAGCTTCGCCCAGCTGCCCAGGCTGGGCGCGCCGGGCAAGGTCGTGGCGCGCGAGAAGATCGATGCGCTGGGGCTGGAGAAGATCACCTTCGCCAATGGCGTGCGGCTGTTGCTGTTCGCGAATGACGGCGAGACGGCGCGCATCTATCTGCGCGTCCGGTTCGGGCGTGGCTATGACGCGCTGCCCGCCAACCGCGAGAGCCCGGCCTGGGCGGCCGATCTGGCGCTGGTGGCGGGCGGGATCGGCAAGTTCGACCAGGGCGATCTCGACCGGCTGACCGCCGGGCGGCGCATGGGGATGGACTTCGGGATCGAGGACGATGCCTTTGCCTTCAACGCGCTGAGTTCGCCCGACGACTATGCCGACAATCTGAAGCTGATGGCGGCCAAGCTGATCGCGCCGCGCTGGGACGCCGCGCCGGTCAACCGGGCCAAGGCGGCGATGCTGGCGGGGTATGACGGGCTCGACGCCTCGCCCGACAGCGTGCTGGGCCGTGATCTGGAGCGGTTGCTGCGCGACGGCGATCCGCGCTGGGGCACCCCGCCGCGCGAGGCGGTGGCGGCGGTCACCCCCGCGTCGTTCAAGGCGCTATGGGCGCCCTTGCTCGCCTCGGGCCCGATCGAGGTGTCGGTGTTCGGCGACGTGAAGGCGGACGAGGCGATCAAGGCGGTGGCCGAGAGCCTGGGCGCGATCCCCGCGCGCAAGGTCGACGCGTCGCCCGCTCCTCCGGTCCGCTTCCCCGCGCATGTCGCCACGCCGGTCGTGCGCACCCATGGCGGCCCCGCCGACCAGGCGGCGGCGGTGATCGCCTGGCCGACCGGCGGCGGGGCGGGGGACGACCGAATCCGCAACCGGCTGGACGTGCTGGCGCAGGTCTTTTCGGACCGGCTGTTCGACCGGCTCCGTTCGCAGGCCGGGGCCAGCTACAGCCCGCAGGTCGGCAGCCAGTGGCCGCTCGGCCTGCCCGGCGGCGGGCGGATGATCGCGATCGGCATGGTCGCCCCCGACAAGGTCGACTTCTTCCTGTCGACCGCACGCGCCATCGCCGCCGACCTCGCCGCGCATCCGATCGATGCCGACGAGTTGCAGCGGATCAAGCGCCCCATGGCGCAGCGGCTGATGCGGATGTCGTCGGGCAACCAGTTCTGGATGCAGCGCCTGGCGGGGGCCTCCTACGACCCCCGCCGGATCGAGGCGACCCAGCGGCTGGCACAGGATTTCGTCTCGATCGGCCCCGCCGACATCCAGGCGGTGGCGGCGAAATATCTGCGGCCCGACACCGACTGGACGCTGAAGGTGGTGCCGCGCGCCAAGTAATCCTCCCCACGAGCGGGGAGGAACCTGTCGCTTTCCCGCTCGTTTCAGCCATTCACCGCCTTTGTGCGCCGCAAAATCCGCGCTGCCCTTTCGCTTTGCGCAGCTTTCGGCTATGGCGCGCGGCGACATACCCTCCGAACAAGAGAAACCTGCATGAGCCTCCGCAACGTGGCGATCATCGCGCACGTCGACCATGGCAAGACGACCCTGGTCGATCAGCTGTTCCGCCAGTCGGGCACCTTCCGTGACAACCAGCGCGTGGAAGAGCGCGCGATGGACTCCAACGACCTGGAAAAGGAGCGCGGGATCACCATTCTCGCCAAGCCGACCTCGGTCGACTGGACTCCGCCGGGCAGCGACGAGTCGATCCGCATCAACATCGTCGACACCCCCGGCCACGCCGACTTCGGCGGCGAGGTGGAGCGCATCCTGTCGATGGTCGACGGCGTCGTCCTCTTGGTCGACTCGTCGGAAGGCGCGATGCCGCAGACGAAGTTCGTGACCGGCAAGGCGCTGGCGCTCGGCCTGAAGCCGATCGTCGTCGTCAACAAGGTCGACCGCGCCGACGCGCGTATCCAGGAAGTGCTGGACGAAGTGTTCGACCTGTTCGTCTCGCTCGACGCGAATGACGAACAGCTGGACTTCCCGGTCCTCTACGCCTCGGGCCGCAACGGCTATGCCTCGACCGACATGGACGCGCGCGAAGGCACGCTGATCCCGATGTTCGAGACGATCGTGAACCACGTCCCGGCCCCGAAGGTCGAGGTCGAGGACGTGCCCTTCACCTTCCTGGTGACGCTGCTCGACCGCGACAACTTCCTGGGTCGCATCCTGACCGGCCGCGTCAACTCGGGCACGGTCAAGCTGAACCAGGCGATCCACGCGCTCGACGCCGAGGGCAATGTGATCGAAACGGGCCGCGCGTCGAAGATCCTGTCGTTCCGCGGCCTGGACCGCGTGCCGGTCGAGGAAGCCAAGGCGGGCGACATCATCTCGCTGGCCGGTCTGGCGGTCGCGACCGTTGCGAACACCATTGCCGACACCAGCGTGTCCGAGCCGCTTCAGGCGCAGCCGATCGATCCGCCGACGCTGTCGATGCGCTTCGCGGTGAACGACTCGCCGATGGCGGGCCGTGAGGGCACCAAGGTCACCAGCCGCATGATCCGCGACCGCCTGATGCGCGAAGCGGAATCGAACGTCGCGGTGAAGGTCACCGAGAGCGACGACCGCGACAGCTTCGAGGTCGCCGGTCGCGGCGAACTCCAGCTGGGCGTTCTGATCGAGACGATGCGCCGCGAAGGCTTCGAGCTGGGCATCAGCCGCCCGCGCGTGCTGTTCGGCGAGGACGAGGACGGCAAGAAGACCGAGCCGTACGAAACCGTCATCATCGACGTGGACGAGGAATATTCGGGCACGGTCGTCGAGAAGATGAACCTGCGCAAGGCCGAGATGACCGACATGCGTCCCTCGGGCGGCGGCAAGACCCGCATCACCTTCTCCGCGCCGTCGCGTGGCATGATCGGCTATCATGGCGAGTTCCTGTCGGACACGCGCGGCACCGGCATCATGAACCGCCTGTTCGAGAGGTACGGCCCCCACAAGGGCAAGATCGAGGGTCGCAAGAACGGCGTCCTGATCTCGAACGGCGCGGGCGAAGCGCAGGGCTATGCCCTGGGTCCGCTCGAAGAGCGCGGCATCCTGTTCGTCGGGCACGGCGAAGCGCTGTACGAAGGCATGATCATCGGCGAGAACGCCAAGACGGATGACCTTGAGGTCAACCCGATGAAGGCGAAGCAGCTGACCAACTTCCGCGCTTCGGGCGGCAAGGATGACGCCATCCGCCTGACCCCGCCGAAGAAGATGACGCTGGAGCAGGCCATTGCGTATATCGACGACGACGAAATGGTCGAAGTGACCCCGAAGTCGATCCGTCTGCGCAAGCGCTTCCTGGACCCCAACGAGCGCAAGCGCGCCGCGCGCTCGAAGGCGGCATAACAGCCAGCCTGTCGGAAAGGGGGTCGGACGGAAACGTCCGGCCCTTTTTCTTTGGGGGCGGCGGCCTGTCCGAAGGAAGGACGCGGCTGCCTTCAATCACGCCTCCGTTCACCGACTGCGAACAAGTTTGTTGGCGCGATAGTGTTTATCCCGATATAGGGATCGTCATAGAGAGACGGGGAGGGGTGTCATGGCACTGGCCATTGAAATCGGTGTGAGCTGGATAGTGGGTTCGGTCGTGTTTGGCTGCGCGATCGCCCGGATGATTCCGACGACCCGCTGACGCGCGGGCGGCGTTTTCCGCCGCCTGGCTTGGTCATGAGCGGGGGCTGATGATCGCGAGTGAGAACGGCCCCAATGGGCTCAGCGGCTGCCCGACTCACACCCGACCAGATCGAAGAATTGCGTGGCGGCCCGATCGCGCTGGCCCGTGTCGCCATGCCACGCCGCGTCGCGCAGTTCGGGAAGCAGGATGTGCGCAGGGGCCGGTCCGCCGCGCCGTGGCACCGATCCGATGACATCATAGGCGGCGGTCGTTCCGACATAGGCCATGTCGCCCATCGGCCGGGGCCCGCCATCGGGGGAGGGCGGGTGCCAGCCGGGCCGGGTCACGTCGGTGGTGGAGGCCAGATGCTGGCGGTCGTCGGTGCCGCCGTTCCAGGGCAGCCACCAGAGGCGCCGCCCGCTATCGCCGAAGCGAATGGCCATCGCCACCCCGGCGGGCCATTGCGGGCCGCTGTCGACCGGGCGGAACGTGGCGGTCACGCTCGGCTGATGGCGCAGCGCATAGCGGGCATTCTCGACCCGGCAATGATCCGCAGCGACGAAAGCGAAAAAGGCCAGCGCAAGCATCGGCGATCATCCCAAGAGGTGCCGCGATCATGCGCGACGCCGTGGGCGAAGACAATCGATTTTCGCCGCCAACGACAAAGCCCGCCTTCTTGCGAAGACGGGCTTTGGAAACCGCTTTTGTCGGGTTGCCGGGGTTCAGCCCCGCTCGGCTTCCTTGCGGGCGCGCTCCTCATAGAAGTTGCGCACCACGTCCCACGCTTCCTCGGCGGTCTCGACATAGGTGAAGATGCCCAGGTCGCGCTCGGATACCACGCCCTCCTCGACCAGCGCCTCGAAATTGACGACGCGCTCCCAGAAGGCCCGGCCGAACAGCAGCACGGGAATGGGCTGGATCTTGCCGGTCTGGATCAGCGTCAGCAGCTCGAACAGCTCGTCGAACGTGCCAAATCCGCCGGGGAAGGCCGCCAGCGCGCGCGCATGGAGCAGGAAGTGCATCTTGCGCAGCGCGAAATAGTGGAACTGCAGGCTCAGCGACGGCGTGACGTAAGGGTTGGGCGCCTGCTCGTGCGGCAGGACGATGTTCAGGCCCACCGACTCGGCGCCGACGTCATGCGCACCGCGATTGGCAGCCTCCATGATCGACGGGCCGCCGCCCGAGCAGACGACGAACTGCCGCATGCCCCGGTCGTCGCGCGGCAGGCGGCTGGTGATCTGCGCCAGTTCGCGCGCGATGTCGTAATATTTGCTCTTGGCGACGAGATTCTCGGCGATCTTGCGCGACTTGTCGTCATGCGCCAGCTCCAGCATCGCCTGCGCCTTGGCGGGCTCGGGGATGCGCGCCGAGCCGTAGAAGACGAAGGTCGAGGCGATCTTGGCCTCTTCGAGCAGCAGCTGCGCCTTCAGCAATTCCAGCTGGAAACGGACGGGGCGAAGGTCTTCGCGCAGCAGGAAGTCCATGTCCTGAAAGGCCAGCGTATAGGCCGGGCTTTCGGTCTGTGGCGTCGAGACGATCGTCTTGGCGCTTTCGGCGTCCTGGCTGGCATTGGGGAAGACGCGGTTCGGTACTTGGGTCTTATCGGTCATTTCGGATGATGTAGGGGATCGCCGGGGCCGATGCTACCGGCAAAAACGGGCGTTATCGTCTTCCAGATGCAGGTGATTGCGGTGCGCGGCGTTATAGTCGGGGCTGAGAACCGTGCCGAAGCGTCGACAGGCGGACGCGCGAATCGTCGTCCAGAACTGGCGGATTCGCGGATCGGTGGAGTACCAGTCGTTCAACAGGGTGATCCGCCGCCCGTCCTTCAGCACGAAGCCGCCGACATCCACCGCATTGGCCAGCGCATGGCCCGATCGCCGATCCCCCATCCGCGTGGTGCCGACGATGTTGCGACAGGCATAGCTGCCCATCCCCTCGACCTTGACCAGCTGCGATCCCAATATCTGCCAGGCGGCGGGAGCCACGGCATTGCGCACCCATCCGGCAAAGGCGCGGGCATTGCCGCACCGCATCGCGGTGACGCCGGTCACGGGCACGCCGATATCGGTCAGCTGCACCGCGCCGTACAGGCCGCAGCCCGGCCCCAATTCCTTGTCGGGCAGGCGGCGATAGGCCACGCCCTCACGCCGCAGATCGGCCTCGCACTGCGCGGTTTCACGGGCTGGCGGGCGATAGGGCTCGGGACGCGAGGCCGGTTGCGAGGGCCGGTCGGGACGGCCGCATCCCGAAAGCAGAACGGCCCCGAGAATCGGGAGGGCGAGGGAAAGGGGAACGCGAACCATGTATCCCCTTGTCCGCTGCCGCTGCGCTTTTGTCAGCCCCGATCCGGCGTGCGGAGGCGGGGTTGCGACATGCTTCGGCCCATCGCCGGGCTGGCCGTCCAGCGCGGTCGCGGCGGCGTCGGGCGCCTGACGACCTCTGTCGCTGCAACCGTTTCGACATTCCTGGCGAGGGCCCCGATCGACGCAAAATTGCGCCGTTGCGATTGTGGTTGTCATCTTCGATCGACATCGCTAGGGCCGTCGACGGGCCACGCGGTCCCAACGCCGCGCGTGCTCTCTGTGAGGAGAGTCTTAAATGACTGATACGATTGCCGCCGACGCCACTCTTGCGCCCGCGAAGCCCGCCACCAAACCGGCGCGGCCCTATTTTTCCAGCGGTCCCTGCGCCAAGCCTCCCGGTTGGGAAGCCGCCAAGCTCGCGACGGACAGCCTCGGCCGTTCGCATCGCTCGAAGATCGGCAAGCAGCGGCTGCAATATTGCATCGACCTGATGCGCGAGCTGCTCAAGCTCCCCGATACCCACCGCATCGGCATCGTCCCCGGCTCCGACACCGGCGCGTTCGAGATGGCGATGTGGACCATGCTGGGCGCGCGCCCCGTCACCACCCTGGCCTGGGAAAGCTTCGGCGAGGGCTGGGTAACGGATGCGGTCAAGCAGCTGAAGCTCGACCCCACCGTCCTGCGTGCCGATTACGGCCAGATCGCTGATCTGAACGCGGTCGACTGGTCGAATGACGTGCTCTTCACCTGGAACGGCACCACCTCGGGCGTGCGCGTGCCCAACGGCGACTGGATCGCCGACGACCGCGAGGGCCTGTCCTTCGCCGACGCGACCAGCGCGGTGTTCGCCTATGACCTGCCGTGGGACAAGATCGATGTCGCGACCTTCTCGTGGCAGAAGGTGCTGGGCGGCGAGGGCGCGCACGGCGTCCTGATCCTGGGCCCCCGCGCGGTCGAGCGCCTCGAAACCTACACCCCCGCCTGGCCGCTGCCCAAGGTGTTCCGCCTGGTGTCGAAGGGCAAGCTGGCCGAGGGCGTGTTCAAGGGCGAGACGATCAACACGCCGTCGATGCTGGCCGTCGAGGACGCGATCTTCGCGCTCGAATGGGGCAAGGGCCTGGGTGGCGCGGAGGCGCTGGTCAAGCGGTCAGACGCCAATGCGGCGGCGCTGAACAAGATCGTCGAGGAGCGCGACTGGCTCGGCCATCTCGCCGCCGATCCGGCGATCCGCTCGACCACCAGCGTCTGCCTGACGGTCGAGGGCGCGGACGAGGCGGTCATCAAGAAGATGGCCGCGCTGCTCGAGGCCGAAGGCGCGGCCTATGACGTGGCGGGCTACCGCGACGCGCCCGCAGGCCTGCGCATCTGGTGCGGCGCCACGGTCGAGACCGCCGATATCGAGGCGCTCGGCCCCTGGCTCGACTGGGCCTACGCGACCGCCAAGGCCTGACCCTTCTTAGCCCTCTCCCCGCCGGGGAGAGGGTTGGGTGAGGGGCGGCACTAGGCTGATCCGCAAATGGATCGCCAGGCCCCAACCCCTCACCCCGACACTCTCCCCAGTGGGGAGAGGGAGCTATTCCCCTATTCCCGGAGCAATCCCCATGCCCAAAGTTCTCATCAGCGACAAAATGGACCCCAAGGCCGCCCAGATCTTCCGCGAGCGCGGGGTCGAGGTGGACGAGATCACCGGCAAGACGCCCGAAGAGCTGAAGGCGATCATCGGCCAGTATGACGGCCTGGCGATCCGCAGCTCGACCAAGGTCACCAAGGAGATCTTGGAGCACGCGACGAATTTGAAGGTCGTCGGCCGCGCCGGGATCGGTGTCGACAATGTCGATATCCCTGCCGCCAGCGCCAAGGGCGTGGTGGTGATGAACACCCCGTTCGGCAACTCGATCACCACCGCCGAACATGCCATCGCGCTGATGTTCGCGCTCGCCCGCCAGCTGCCCGAGGCCGACGCCTCGACCCAAGCGGGCAAGTGGGAGAAGAACCGCTTCATGGGCGTCGAACTCACGTCCAAGACGCTGGGCCTGATCGGCGCGGGCAATATCGGCTCGGTCGTCGCCGACCGCGCGCTGGGCCTGCGGATGAAGGTCGTCGCCTTCGACCCGTTCCTGACGCCCGAGCGCGCGCTGGAAATGGGCGTCGAGAAGGTCACGCTGGACGAACTGCTCGCACGCGCCGACTTCATCACGCTGCACACCCCGCTGACCGATCAGACCCGCAACATCCTGTCGGCGGAAAACCTCGCCAAGACCAAGAAGGGCGTCCGCATCATCAACTGCGCGCGTGGCGGCCTGGTCGATGAAGAGGCGCTGAAGGCGGGGCTCGATTCGGGTCATATCGCAGGCGCGGCGCTCGACGTGTTCAAGGTGGAGCCCGCCAAGGAGAGCCCGCTCTTCGGCACGCCGAACTTCATCTCGACGCCGCATCTGGGCGCGTCGACCACCGAGGCGCAGGTCAATGTCGCGATCCAGGTCGCCGAGCAGATGGCCGATTTCCTGGTGTCGGGCGGCGTCACCAACGCGCTCAACATGCCCAGCCTGTCGGCCGAGGAAGCCCCCAAGCTGAAGCCGTATATGGCGCTGGCCGAAAAGCTCGGCGCGCTGGTTGGCCAGCTGACGACGGGCGCGATCGCGCGCATCTCGGTCCATACCGAGGGTGCGGCGGCAGACCTCAACGCCAAGCCGATGGTCAGCGCGGTGCTGGCCGGGTTCCTGCGCAACCAGACCGACACGGTCAACATGGTCAACGCGCCGCTGCTCGCCCGCGACCGCGGTGTCGAGGTGCGCGAGGTTCGGACCGAGCGCGAGGGCGATTACCACACGCTGCTGCGTGTGTCGGTCAAGACGGCGGACGGTGAGCGCTCGGTCGCGGGCACGCTGTTCGGCGATCAGGCCCCGCGCCTGGTCGAGCTGTTCGGCATCAAGGTCGAGGCCGATCTGGCCGGCCCGATGCTGTACGTCGTCAACGAGGACGCGCCGGGCTTTATCGGACGTCTCGGCACCACGTTGGGCGAGGCGGGCGTCAATATCGGCACCTTCCACCTCGGCCGCCGCTCGGCGGGTGGCGAGGCGGTGCTGCTGCTCTCGGTCGACGAGGCGGTGGACACGGACCTGCTCGCCAAGGTCAAGGCGCTGCCGGGCGTGAAGACCGCGATGGGCCTGGTGTTCTGATCCCATAAAGCCCTCTCCCCTCCGGGGAGAGGGTTGGGTGAGGGGCGGGGGCTGGGCGTTGGCGTCTCGCCTGGCCCCAGCCCCTCACCCCGGCCCTCTCCCCAGTGGGGAGAGGGAGTGGTACGTTCCCCCCAAAACGGGGAGCTATCATAATGTAGACCGATCCGGTTCTCCGCGACCATGCCCGCGCTATGCGTCGCGAGATGACGGAACCCGAAAAGCGCCTCTGGCTCATCCTGCGCGACCGCCGCTTCCATGGCATCAAATTCTCGCGCCAAGTCCCGGTCGGCCCTTATATCGCCGACTTCGCCGCGCGGTCCCACAAGCTGGTCATCGAGGTTGACGGCGATACGCATAGCGACCAATCACGCGATGCCCGTCGTACGGCATGGCTGGCGCAAGCGGGATACCAGGTGATCCGGTTCCCCAATGCGGATGTCATGACCAACCCCGACGGCGTGGCGCACACGCTGATGAACAGGCTTATTCGATGACCGCGCTCCTTCCCGAAGGCTATCACGACCGTCTTCCCCCCTATGCCGATGCCGCCGCCTCGGTCGAGGCGCGGGTGCTGGAGGCGGCGCGGCTGCATGGCTATGAGCGCGCCGATCCACCATCGATCGAGTTCGCCGAGGCGCTGGGCTCGCGGCTGAAGGCGGGGGGGCTGCATGATGCGGTGCGTTTCGTCGATCCAGTGTCGCAGCGCACGCTCGCCATCCGGCCCGACCTGACCGCGCAGGTGGCGCGGATCGCCGCCACGCGCATGGGGCATCACCCGCGCCCGGTGCGTCTGTCCTATGCGGGCACGGTCGTGCGCCTGCGCGGTTCCGAACTCGCGCCTGCGCGCGAGTGGCGGCAGATCGGGGCGGAGCTGATCGGGCTCGACTCGACGGCGGCGGCGACCGAGGTGGTGCGCGTCGCGGTCGAGGCGCTGGTCGCCGCTGGCACGACCGGCATTTCGATCGACTTCACGCTGCCCGATCTGGTCGACCTGCTCGCCGCAGGGCCTATGCCGGTGGCGGCCGATCAGGTGGCGGGCTTGCGCGATCGGCTGGATGCCAAGGATGCGGGCGGCGTCGCGGCGATCGCACCCGCCTATCTGCCGCTGGTCGAGGCCGCCGGGCCGTTCGCGACCGCCATCGCGCGTCTCCGCGCCTTCGACACCCAAGGCGTGCTCGCCAGCCGTCTCGACGCGCTGGAGGCCATCGCGGCCGCGCTGGGCGAGGGGGTGTCGATGACGCTCGATCCGACCGAGCGGCACGGCTTTGAATTCCAGAGCTGGCTGGGCTTCTCGCTGTTCGTTGCAGGCCCCCCGCGCGAGGTGGGACGCGGCGGCACCTACACCATCTTCCACGAGGACGGTACCGAGGAGAAGGCGACCGGCTTCTCGCTTTATGCCGACGCCATCGTCGCCACCGCCCCGCCGACCGAGCGGCGGCGGCTGTTCCTTCCCTTCGGCACCGAGCCTGCGACGGGGGCCTCGCTGCGCGCGCAGGGCTGGGTGACGGTGCAGGCGCTGGAGGAGGGGGACACCCCGCAGGCGCAGCTTTGCACCCATATTCTCGAAGGCGGCGCGCCCCGCGCCATCGCCGGTTGACATCGGGGGCCGCGTCCCGCTAGGCGCGCCCCGCACATCATTGGAAACCCCCCTCGCGCCGAGTCCTGTCGAAGGGCGCATGGGGTCCGTCCGGCAGGCGGAGCATAGCATCCATGGCAAATGTAGCAGTCATCGGCGCGCAATGGGGCGACGAAGGCAAGGGCAAGATCGTCGACTGGCTGGCCGAGCGCGCCGACATGGTCGTCCGCTTCCAGGGCGGGCATAATGCCGGTCACACGCTGGTCGTCGGCGAGAATGTCTACAAGCTGTCGCTGCTTCCCTCGGGCATCGTGCGCGGCACCCCCAGCGTCATCGGCAACGGCGTCGTCCTCGACCCCTGGGCGCTGAAGGCGGAGATCGAGCGGCTGGGCGAGCAGGGCGTGAAGGCCACGCCGGAGACGCTGCGCATCGCCGACAACTGCCCGCTGATCCTCCCCATCCACCGCGACCTCGACGGTCTGCGCGAGGATGCGAGCGGCGCGGGCAAGATCGGCACCACGCGGCGCGGCATCGGACCGGCGTACGAAGACAAGGTCGGCCGCCGCGCGATCCGCGTCTGCGATCTGGCGCATCTGGATGACCTGGGGCCGCAGCTCGACCGTCTCTGCGCGCATCACGACGCGCTGCGCGCCGGGTTCGGCGAGCCGCCGATCGATCGCGAGCGGCTGCTGGCCGATCTGCGCGAGATTGCGGACTTCGTCCTGCCCTTCGCCAAGCCGGTGTGGCGCGACCTCAACGAGGCGCGAGCGGGCGGCAAGCGTATCCTGTTCGAGGGCGCGCAGGGCGTGCTGCTCGACATCGATCACGGCACCTATCCCTTCGTCACCTCGTCCAACACTATTGCGGGTGCGGCGGCGGGCGGCTCGGGCCTGGGGCCGTCGGGCGTCGGCTTCGTGCTGGGCATCGCCAAGGCGTACACCACCCGCGTCGGATCGGGTCCGTTCCCGACCGAGCTGGAGGACGAGACCGGCCAGCGCCTGGGCGAGCGTGGGCATGAGTTCGGCACCGTTACGGGCCGCAAGCGGCGTTGCGGCTGGTTCGACTCGGTGCTGGTGCGCCAGTCGGCGGCGGTCGGCGGCATCACCGGCATCGCGCTGACCAAGATCGACGTGCTCGACGGGTTCGACGAGGTGAAGATCTGCGTCGGCTACAAGCTGGGCGACCAGACGCTCGATTACTACCCGACCCATGCGGCGGACCAGGCCAAGGTCGTTCCCGTCTATGAGACGATGGAAGGCTGGCAGGAATCGACCGCGGGCGCGCGCAGCTGGGCCGATCTGCCTGCCCAGGCGATCAAGTATATCCGGCGGATCGAGGAACTGATCCGCTGCCCGGTGGCGCTGGTTTCGACCAGCCCCGAGCGGGAGGACACGATCCTGGTGCGCGATCCGTTTGCGGATTGATCTGGAAGGCCCCGGCGAGAGTCGGGGCCTTTTTTGGGGCGGAGTCCCTTGGCCTTCGACTTCGCTCAGGCTGAACGGATGTTGTGGAAGGTCTTGTCCTCCGCTCCGTTCCGCCTGAGCGAAGTCGAAGGCCACGCCCCGAACCCAAACAAAAGACCCGGCCGCTCGCGCGACCGGGTCTTTTCCGTAGTGACGAACCCGAAGGGGTTACATGCCGCCGCTGCTGCCCGGCGGGGTGGTGGTGCCGCCCGTCGTGCCGCTGCCTGCCGAACCGCTGGTGGTCGGGTCGCTGCCCAGCGTGCCGCTGCCCGTGGTCGTCGACGAGCCCGTTGTGTCGGGCATGGTCGAGGGGGTGTTGACCGTGCTGTCGGGCGTGGTCGTGCGGCTGCGGCTCTTGCTGCGCGTGGTCGAGCGGGTGGTGGTGCTCGGCGTCGTGCTCATCGTGTCGCCGGGCTGACCCATGGTCTGTCCGGGCGCCTGGCCCGGCATGGTCGTCTGGCCCGACATCGTGCCCGTCGTGCCGCCCGTGACCTGCGCCATGCCGGCGGCGGGGATCAAAAGGGCACCGGCTGCGATCATATGCATGTAACGCATTGATTCTCTCCTGCTTTATTCTCGTAATAGTTAACGAGGCAGGAGAACGTCCGTTCCTTTAGTTAACCACACTGACCGCGATGAAGCAACGCCTGATCGGCTAAAACTAGCGCGACCATCGACTCCACAACCGGAACGCCGCGAATGCCCACACAGGGATCATGACGGCCCTTGGTCGCGATCTGCGTTTCCTCGCCGGTGCGGGTGATGGTGTCGACGGGGGTCAGGATCGAGCTGGTCGGCTTGAACGCGACGCGCATCGTCACCGGCTGGCCGGTGGCGATCCCGCCCGCGATCCCGCCCGCATGATTGGCCAGGAAGCGCGGGCCGCCATTGCCGCTGCGCATCGGATCGGCATTCTGTTCGCCGGTCAGCGCGGCGGCGGCGAACCCGTCGCCAATCTCGAAGCCCTTGACCGCATTGATGCTCATGCAGGCCGAGGCGAGTTCGCTGTCCAGCTTGGCATAGAGCGGCGCGCCCCAGCCTGCGGGAACCTCGGTCGCCTCGCACGCGACGACCGCACCGACCGAGGAACCTGATTTCCGCGCGCCGTCGACGATCGCTTCCCAGCGTTCCGCCGCCGCCGCATCGGGGCAGAAGAACGGGTTCGCGTCGATCTGCGCATCGTCAAAGGCATCATAGTCGATCCGGTCGCCGCCGATCGATTCGACCCAGGCGCGGATACGGACCTGTGGGATCACCGCCCGCGCGACCGCGCCTGCCGCAACCCGCGCCGCCGTCTCGCGCGCCGAGGAGCGCCCGCCGCCGCGATAGTCGCGAAAGCCGTATTTCGCGTCATAGGCATAATCGGCATGGCCGGGACGATAGGCGAGCGCGACGTTGGAATAATCCTTCGACCGCTGGTCGACATTTTCGATCATCAGGCTGATCGGGGTGCCGGTGGTCTTGCCCTCGAACACGCCCGACAGGATGCGGACCTGATCGGGCTCGCGCCGCTGGGTGGTGAAGCGGCTGGTGCCCGGACGGCGCTTGTCGAGCCAGGGCTGGATGTCCTCCTCGGACAGCGCGATCCCCGGAGGACAGCCATCGACCACCGCGCCCAGGGCAGGCCCATGGCTCTCGCCCCAGGTGGTGAAGCGGAACAGGCGGCCGAAACTGTTGAAACTCACGCTGCGTCTCCAAGCCGGGCGAAGGCGGGGGCATGGGCGGCGGCGCCCCGCACGCCGCAGGGGATCAGTCCGCCTTGCAGCGGCACCGCCAGGAAATAATCGCCCGCATAGGGGCTGTCGAAACCGCGCGCCACGTCCGCCGCAAAGCCGAATCGTCCATAAAAGGCGGGATCGCCCAGCGCGAAGCACAGGACGACGCCCTCCTGCTCCAGTCGCTCGATCCCCGCGGCGACCAGCGCCTCGCCGACGCCCTGTTGCCGCCAGTCGCGCGCGACGGCGATCGGGGCGAGCGCGACCGCGTTGATCGGCTTGCCGCCGATCTCGACGCTCATGCGGCTGAAGGCGATCGCGCCGACCAGCGCGTCCGTCGCCTCGTCGATCGCGACCAGCATCAGCACCATGTCGCCCTCGACGCACAGGTCGCGGACCAGCGCGGCTTCGGCGGGGGCGGGGAAGCTGGCGACCAGCAGCGCGTCGAGCGCGGCGACGTCCTGCCCCTGCGCGGGGCGGATGGTGATGGCAGCGTTGGGCTGTTCGGACATGGGTTCGTCTTTAGCGTCGCCGGGCCACAAGGCGCGATAGATAATGTTGGCCGCTATTCCTCCCCTGGAAGGGGAGGTGGCAGGCCGGAGGCCTGACGGAGGGGTGTAGCCGGTGGAGAGGAAAGGGCTTCGCTCGCAGAGCGCGACACCCCTCCACCAGCTTCGCTGGTCCCCCTCCCCTTGCAGGGGAGGACGAGTTTGTTACGCCAGCGCGATGTCCGGCGCGTCCTCGGCCTTCATGCCGATGACATTATATCCGGCATCGACATGGTGAATCTCGCCCGTCACGCCCGACGACAGGTCGGACAGCATGTACAGGCCAGCACCGCCCACATCCTCGATCGTCACGGTGCGACGCAGCGGCGAGTTCAGCTCGTTCCACTTGAGGATATAGTTGAAGTCGCCGATGCCGCGTGCCGCCAGCGTCTGGATCGGTCCCGCCGAGATCGCGTTGATGCGGATATTCTCCGGACCCAGATCGACCGCGAGATACTTCACGCTCGTCTCCAGCGCCGCCTTGGCCACGCCCATGACGTTGTAATGCGGGATGACCTTTTCCGCGCCATAATAGGTCAGCGTCAGGATCGAGCCGCCCTCGGGCATCATCGTGCGCGCGCGCTGGGCGACCGCGACCAGCGAATAGGCCGAGATGTTCATGGTCATCAGGAAATTGTCGAGCGTGGTGTCGTAATAGCGCCCGCGAAGCTGCGACTTGTCAGAAAAGCCGATGGCATGGACGACGAAGTCGATCGTCGGCCATTCCGCCTTCAGGTCCTCGAACAGTTTGTCGAGCGACTCCATCTCGGAGACGTCGCAGTCGAACAGGCGCGCCACGCCCAGCTGTTCCGCCAGCGGGCGGACCCGCTTTTCCATCGCCGCGCCCTGATACGAAAAGGCGAGCTCCGCGCCCGCCTCCGAAAGCTGCTTGGCGATGCCCCAGGCCAGCGACTTGTCATTGGCCAGGCCCATGATGAGCCCCCGCTTGCCTGCCATCAATCCGTTCACGCCGTTACCGCTCCTGCCGGTTCGCTGTCTTCAATCGCCCTCTCTAGCGCCGGTTCGGGCGGTTCCGCCAGTGCCGCGTTCAAATGAGCGCCGAAAACCAGCCCCAGGCCGATCAGATAGAAGAACAGCAGCATCACGACGACGCCCGCCAGGCTGCCATAGGTCAGGTCGTACCCGCCCAGTTGCGACAGCGCCCAGGGCAGCAGCGCGGTCATGCTGACCCACCAGACGGCGGTGAACAGCGCGCCGGGCCATTTGCGGCAGTTGCTCTCGCGATATTTGGACGGGGTGACCGAATAGAAGAGCATATAGAGCGCGCCGAACATCACCGCGCCGGGGATCAGCCGCGACAGCCCGACCCAGCCTGCGACATTCTGCGCGAAGGGGACGAGGCGATAGATGAACTGTTCGGCGGCGGTCAGGATACCGGCCGCCAGGAAGGACAGCAGCGCGATGACGACCGAGGCGATGATGACCAACGTCGAGGACAGCCGCGATCGCCAGAAAGCCGCCGTCGCCTTCACGCCGTAGGCCCGGTGGAAGATGTCGCGGATCGTCTCGATGAAGCCGCCCACCGTCCACAGCCCGACCAGCCCGCCCAGCCAGAGCAGCGAGCCCGTTCGCGCCGCCAGCACGTCGCGGATCGGCTTGCGCAACAGGTCGCTGACATCGGGGGGCAGGACGTGCAGGAAGCTTTCGACCGCATGCTGCGTCTCGTTGCTCTGCCCGAACAGCGAGAGGAGGGCAGCCGTGGTGATGAAGAACGGGAACACCGTCATCAACGCCAGATAGGCCAGGTTGCCCGCATGGATGAACCCGTCGTTGAAGACGCCGATCGAGGTCCGCTTCAGGATCTCGAACGCGTACGAACCTGGCCGGACCTTGGCGAGTTGCCGGTCCAGCCCGGTTCGGGCCTTGCCCCTGTGATGCGCGCGGTCTTCGGGGGTCAGGCCATTCGGGTCGTTCATGGAACGATCAGACGCCCAGCGCGGCCCTCGGGTTCCTGTCGTCGCTCCATTCGGCCGCGAAGCGTTGCAAGGCTGCATCATCGGCCGGGATGTCGATGATCAGCGTGATGAGCTGATCGCCGCGTCCGCCATCCTTGCGGTGGAAGCCTTTTCCCTTCAATCGCAGTGTCTTACCAGAACTGGTGCCCGGCGGCACGGTCAGCATGACGGGGCGCTCGACGGTGGGAACCTTCACCTTGCCGCCCAGCACCGCCTCGCCGAGCGAAATGGGTAGGTCGAGCCGGACATCGTCGCCGTCGCGGATGAAGAAGGCGTGCGGGCTGACCTCGATCGCGACAATCGCATCGCCCGCGCCGCCCGGACCCGGCTCGCCCTTGCCCGCCAGACGCATCTGCGTGCCCGTCTCGACTCCGGCGGGCAGCTTCAGGTCGATCGTCTTGTTGTCGCCCAGCGTCACCCGCTGCGGGCTGAGCGTCGCGGCGTCGATGAAGGGCACCTTGAGCGCATAGGTGATCGTGTTGCCCTTGGGCGCCTCGCGACGGCCGCCGCCGCCGAAACCGCCAAAGCCGCCGCTGAATCCGCCGCGCCGCGCGCCGCCGAACATCCCCTCGAAGATGTCGGACATGTCCGCACCCTCGCCGCCAAAGTCGAACTGCTGGCGAAAGCCGCCCGCACCGGGGCGCGGCCCCGCGCCGCCGCCACCGAAGCCGAAGGGCGCGGCGGGGTTGCCGTCGCCGTCGATCTCGCCCCGGTCGAACCGGGCGCGCTTGTCCTTGTCGTTCAGCAGGTCATAGGCGTTGGTCACCTGGCTGAACTTTTCCGCCGCCTTGGGATTGTCCTTGTTGCGGTCGGGATGCAGTTCCTTCGCCAGCTTGCGATAGGCTTTCTTGATATCGGCTTCGCTGGCCGTGCGGCTTACGCCCAGCGTCTGATATGGATCGGCCACTCTTGTCCCCGTTGCCAGTGTATTACCGATCTATGTGGGGAAGTCCGCACCGGAGCGCAATCCGTCTCCCATGCGTTGCAGCATCGAAGGAGACGGATCATGACCCAGCCGATGCAAGCGACCGGCAAAGACGGCAAGATGGGCGACGCCAAGAAGGGCGCCCCCGACGGCGTATCCGACGCGCCCGGCAAGCATGGCGGCGAAAGCCAGGGCGGCGGTTACGAAGGCGTGCCCGAGCGCGAAGGCGATTTCCACGGCGGCCAGAGCGGTGCGGCCTATCACGGCACGGGCGGCCATCCCGACCCCGACAAGGACAATCCCAATGCGGTGACGGAAGAGGGCTAAAACCCCAACCCCCGTTCAGCGATGCCTGTTCTTCCCCTCGCCCCTGTCCAGGGGAGAGGGAAGAAGAAGCAATCGTGAATGTCGATCCGCCCAAAAATCCCAATCCCCGTTCAGCCTGAGCGAAGTCGAAGGCCAAGGGATTCGGTCTGACGCCGGGCCGCACCCTTTGCTCCGTCCGAACGGTGAGAAGGCGGAGGCCGGTTACCCCGCCACCATCTCCCCGACTGGCGCGACGTCGACGCTGACGTCCATCTTCTGCGCGCCCGAGCCGAGCACCACGCCGTCGACCGGCGCGATCTCGGCATAGTCGCGGCCGACCGCGACGATGATATGGTCGCCCGCCATCCAGATGCCGTTGGTCGGATCGACCCCGACCCAGCCGCGTTCGGGCCCGCACCAGATCAGCACCCAGGCATGGGTCGCATCCGCCCCGACCAGCCGGGGTTGGTCCGGCGGCGGCAAAGTGCGGATATAGCCCGAGGCATAGGCCGCCGGAATTCCTGCGGCACGCAGGCCGGTGATCATGATCTGCGCGAAATCCTGGCACACGCCGCGCCGCTGGCGAAACGCCTCGGCCGGGGGCGTGTCGACCAGGGTGGCGGCGGGGTCGAAGGCGAATTCGCGCTGGATGCGGCCCGCCAGCGCGAACCCGGCCTCCAGCGCGCCACGCTCCGGCGACAGGTCGGGGGCGCACCATTCGGCGATGGCGGGATCGAGCGGGATCAGCGCCGAGGGAAAGATGTAATTGGCCGGGCCCGCCGCCGACAGGTCGCGGCTCGACCGGGCGAGCGCGGACACCTCGGCCAGCGTCGGGTCGCCGGGCGAGGGCATCGGCACCGGCCGGTCGACCACCATATGCGCGCGGCTTTCGATCGTCAGGCTGCGCACCGGCCGGTCGACGACCAGCCGGGTGACATGCGCCAACCCCGCCTCGGCCCGCGCGGTGCGGGTGCGGCCGACCGGCTCGACGATCAGGTCATAGGCCTCCAGCGTCTGGCCCGGCCAGTCGATCGGCTTCAGCCGCAGGTTGCAGCGCGCATATTTGACCTGCGCGCCGTAATCGAAGCGCGTGATGTGGCGGATGTCATAGATCATGCCAGTGTCAATCCACCCGCCCGCAAGGGCTCGGCTCCCTGCAGGAAATAGCGGCGCGCGATCGCCTCGGAGAGCAGGCCCAGCCGCCGCTCGACATCGCCCAGCGTATCGGCGTCCAGGGTGCGCGCATCCTGGGTCTCGACGGCGGCGCGGATGGCGACGGCCAGCGCCTGTTGCGGCTCGGCCATGTCGTCGTCGGACAGGACCGGCAGCCGCGACAGGCAGTCGGCGATCCGCGCGGTCTGATAGGCGAGCGCGCGCGGGTTGTTGGGGTCGAGCGCGACGAGATCGACCACCGCGACGCGCGCCAGCCCGGTCGGATAACGCTGGCGATAGCTGATCTGGCTGTTGGCGAGGTCGAGCAGCGTCGACAGGTCGTCCGCCGACGCCCCCGCCATGCCGAACAGCCGCGTCGCGCGCGCCACCGCCATCGCCCGCTCCACCCGGCGACCAAGATCGTGGAAGCGCCAGGCGGTGGTGCGGACCATATGCTCGGCCGACAGCCCGGCGATGGCGGCATAGCGGCGCTGGAGCGACCCTGCCCGGTCGAGCATCCCGGCATGGCTGGGGAAGGGCGCCTCCAGCAGCCGCACCATGTCGGCGGACAGGCGATCGCGCGACCCTTCGCTGATCCCGCGCGCCAGCCGGTTGATCCGCGCGACGGAGTGCCAGGCCTCGTCCTCCATCGCGGTGCGGGCGAACTGGGTGAGGGCGGCCCGGTGCAGGCTGTCGGGATGCGGCGCGGCCCCGCCGCCGGTGATCAGCCCGACCAGCCGTCCGACGGTGCGCGGATCGAGCGCCGCGCCGCCATCGACGTCGATCGAATTGCCCAGCATCACCCGGATCGCGGCGAGCAGCGCCTCGCCACGCTCCAGATACCGGCCCAGCCAGTAGAAATTGTCGGCGACCCGGCTGGGCAAGGTCCCCGGATTGCGCCGGACATGCAGCGAATCGGGCGCGGCGAGCAGCGACATCGGCGCCACCGGGTCCGGCCCATGGACGCAGACATCGGCGGACCACAGCCCTTCGCCGATCATCGCGGCGGTCGCTTCCGGATGGTCGCCGATCCGGCCGAAGCCGCCGGGCAGGACGGTCCAGCGCCCCTCGGCATCGCGCGCGGCGAAGACCCGCAGGGTGAAGGGGCGCGGCTCCAGCCGGTCGCCGATGACGACGGGCATGGTCGACAGCCGCACCATCTCCTGCCCGACATAATCCTGCGGGCGACGGGCCATGTCGGCGAGCAATGTCGCGCGCTCCTCGGGCGACAGGGCTGCGCCCGGCCGCGCGCCGTCCGGCAGGCCGAGCGGCCGGGGACCGAAGGCAGGGGCGATCAGCAGCCGGTCGAGATGCGCGGTGACATGCCCGGCCTGTTCAGGACCGCCGCACCACCAGGTCGCGATATTGGGCAGCCTGAGCGGCGCGCCCGCCAGCTTTTGCGACAACGCGGGCAGGAAGGCGGAGAAGGCCGGGCTTTCCAGCACGCCCGCGCCCGGCGCGTTGGCCAGCACCACCTGTCCCTCGGCATAGGCGTCGATCAGGCCGGGCACGCCGATCTGCGAATGGCTGTCGAACGCCAGCGGGTCGAGCAGGCGCGGATCGAGCCGCCGCCACAGCGCGTCGATCCGCTTGAGCCCGCCGACCGTGCGGACATAGACTTGCCCCTCGATCGCGGCCAGGTCGGCGCCCTCGACCAGCAACAGCCCTAGATAGCGCGCCAGATGCGCCTGTTCGGGATAGCTGGGGTTGAACCGGCCGGGGGTCAGCAGGCCGATGCGCGGATCGGCGCGACGGCATTGCGCCGCCAGCCCCGCGCGGAAGGCGGCGAAGAAGGGCGCATGGCGCTGGACGTTCAGCCGGTTCTGGAGCCCGCCGAGCGTCCGGCTGACCGCCAGCCGGTTCTCCAGCGCATAGCCCGCCCCCGCCGGGTTGCGCAGGTGATCGGCCAGCACCCGCCATTCGCCGTCCGGCCCGCGCGCCAGGTCGAAGGCGACGAAGCTGAGATGATGCCCGCCCGGCGGCGTCACCCCGACCATGGGTCGCAGGAAATAGGGGCTGCCGGTCGCGAGCGCCGCGGGGATATGCCCCTCGGCTACCAGATCGCCGGAGCCGTAGAGATCGGCGAGGATCGTCTCCAGCAATTCGGCGCGCTGGATTACGCCCGCCTCGATCCCCGCCCATTCGGCGGTGTCGATCAGCAGGGGCACGGGCGAGACGGGCCAGGGGCGCTCGTCGGTCTCGCCGATGATGCGGAAGCCCGTGCCGATATCGGCGGCATGGCGCTGCACCCGCTCGCGCGCATGGGCCAGGTTGCTGGCGACGGCGGCCAGTTCCTCCAGCATCGCGGGCCAGGCCGGGTCGGCCGATCCCGCCAGCACGTCCGAGGGCGTCGCGATGCTGCGATAGGTGGCGATCCAGGCGGCGGCCTGCGCGGGGCTGTCCTCGGATGGGTCCATCGGGCGGGGAAAATCGCCGCATCCGCCCAAGGTTGCAACAGGCGATTAGAGATCGGGCAGGATTTGATCCGCGACCCCCCAGCCGCGCAGGGCCGCGCCGTCGACGCGCGCGACCAGTTCGACGGCGTCGCGGATGGTCCAGCGCGCCGCCCGGTCGATCGCGTCCAGCTCGCGCCACGCCACCGGGGCGGCCACCGGCGCCCCGGCCCGTGCCCGCGCCGAATAGGGCATGACCGCCGTCGCGCCGCGCTGGTTGCGCAGCCAGTCGATGAAGATGCGGCCCTTGCGCTTGGCCTTGGTCATGACCGCGACGAAGCGTCCCGGATCGCTCTGCGCCAGCGCCTTGGCGAAACGCTCGGCAAAGTCCGATACGGCAGGCCACTCGGCATCGGGCGTCAGCGGCACGACGACATGCACGCCCTTGCCCCCCGACAGCATCGCGAAGCTCGTCAGCCCCAGTTCGGCCAGCTGGTCGTGGATATGCACGGCGGCGCGCTTCACATCGTCGAACGACACGCTGGGGTCGGGATCGAGGTCGAAGATCATCCGGTCGGGCTGTTCCAGCGCGGCGATGCCCGCACCCCAGCCATGGAATTCGATCGACCCCATCTGGATACAGGCGCGCAGGCCCTCCGCATCCTCGACATAGAGATAGGGTTCGGTGCCGCCGTCCTTCTCGCGGATCGGCACCGAATGGACCTGCGGCCCGAAACTGCCAGCGTCATGCTTCTGGAAGAAACAGGCCCGCGCGCGGCCTTGCGGACAGCGGACCAGGCTGACCGGCCGCCGCGCGACCCAGGGAAGCATCAGCGGCGCGACGGTGGCGACATAATCGGCCAGATCGCCCTTGGTCAGGTCGCTGTCGGGAAAGATCACCCGGTCGGGATGGGTGATCGTGACCGCGCTTTCGCCCGCCGAGGAAGCGGGGATGGGGGCGGGGCGTTCCTCGACCACCTGATCGGCGGGCTTGTCCTCGCGCAGCCCGATGAAGCTGGGATGGCGGAGCAGGCCATCGGGCGTCGTCTCGGTAAAGGCGATCTCGGCGACCAGATCGGGGCGAACCCATTTGGCCCCCCGCACCATGGCGCGCGGTGCCTCGACGGTCGCGGTCCGGCGGGCGCGGGCGTCGAGCAGACGGCGGAGTTCGTCCATCCGCGCTGCGGTGAAGCCGGTGCCGACCTTGCCGACATAGGTCAGCTTGCCGTCGCGGTTCACGCCCAGCAGCAGCGACTTGAACCCGCGCCGCGCCTTGTCCGAGGGAAGCCAGCCGACAATGACGAATTCCTGCCGCCTCAGGCATTTGGCCTTCAGCCAGTCGCGGCTCCGGCCGCCGGGATAGCGGCTGTCGGCGCGTTTGGAGACGACACCCTCCAGCCCTTCGGCACACAGCCTGTCGAACAGCGCCTCGCCCGAGCCCGTGACATGTTCGGCGAACCGGATCGTCTCTTCGCCATCGGGGACGATCGCGCGCAGCCGCTCCTTGCGCTGGACCAGCGGCAGCTCGGCCATATCCTCGCCATCGAGCGAGAGCAGGTCGAAGGCGAACAGGCTCATCGGTTTGTCGCTGCCGATCGCGTCCTTCAGTGTCGAGAAATCGGGGCGCCCGTCCTTGAACGCGACGATCTCGCCATCGATCAGCGCCGAGGTGACGGGCAGGTCGGCGGCCGCCGCGACGATGCCGGGAAACTTGTCGCTCCAGTCCAGCCCGTTGCGGGTGAACACTTGCGCCTTCCCGCCGCCGACCGCGATCAGCGCGCGATAGCCGTCATATTTGATCTCGTGCAGCCAGCCCTGGCCTGCGGGCACCCGGTCGACCAGCGTGCACAGCGCCGGGGGCTGGAACGCCGGCGGCGCGGCCTTTTTCGTCTTCGTCCGACGCGGGGCGGCCTTCGCCTTTCCGGCGGGCTTTGCCCTGGCCGGTTTCCCCTCGGCGATCTGCGCCATGGTCCGCCCGGTCGACACGCTGGTCAGCGCCTGATCGGTCAGCGTGTCGGTGCCCCCGGCCTGCGCATCGGCGACCTTGCGGAGCAGCCAGTTCTCCCGCTTCTCCCGGCCGCGCGGCTTCATGCGCACCAGCAGCCATTCGCCCTTCATCCGCTCGCCATCGAGGATGAAGTGGAGGTGCCCGTCCTCCAGATCGGCGGCGCTCTTGCCCGCGACCGGCGACCAGGTGCCGCGATCCCACAGCATCACCGTGCCGCCGCCATATTCGCCCGAAGGGATCGTCCCCTCGAAGGTCGCATAGGATAGCGGATGGTCCTCGGTCCTGACCGCCAGTCGTTTCTCGTCCGGGTCCAGGCTCGGCCCGCGCGTCACCGCCCAGCTCTTGAGCACGCCGTCCACCTCCAGCCGGAAGTCCCAGTGGAGCCGCGTCGCGTCGTGCTTCTGCACGATGAAGCTGTTGCCGCTGCCGGGTTCCAGCGTCCCCGCAGGCTCGGCGGTGCGGGTGAAGTCGCGCTTGGCGTTATAGCGGGCGAGCGGATCAGCCATGTTTACGCGCCGGGGCCTTGCGGGCGGGCTTCTTGGCGGGCGCCTTGCGCGTCGTCTTGGCCGGGGCCTTGCGCGGGCGGCTGCGAGTCTCGCCGGTCTCCATCGATTGCTTCAGCGCCGCCATCAGGTCGGCGACATGGCCGCCGGAGCGCGCGGGCGCGTCATCCTCGTCCTCGATGATCTTCCGGCCCTTGGCCTTGCGCTTGCGTTCGATCAGGCGGTGAAGCGCCTCGACATAATGGTCGTGGAACTGCTTGGGGTCGAAGGGGCCGGATTTCTTCTCGATCAGCGCCTCGGCCAGTTCGAGCAGTTCGGCATCGGGCTTGGCATCGCCGATATCGCCGAAAAACCCCTGCGCCTTGTTCACCTCGTCGGCGTAGCGCAGCGTCTCCAGGATCAGCCCGCGTCCGCATGGCCGAAGCGACACGATATATTCGCGGCCTCGCAGCGCCAGCTGGCCGAGCCCGACCTTGCCCGTCCGCTTCAACGCTTCGCGCAGGACGATGAACGCTTCCTCGGCCAGATCGTCGGCGGGGACGACGAAATAGGGGCGTTCGTAATAAAGGACGTTGATCTCGCCCGCATCGACGAAGCGGGTCAGCTCCAGCGTCTTCTTCGACTCCAGCTTGACCGCGTCGATCTCGTCCTGGTCGAGCAGGACATAATCGCCCTTGGCGACCTGATAGCCCTTCACGATGTCGTCGGTGTCGACCGGGCCGATGTCGCTGACGACCTTTTCGTAATGGATCGGCTTGCCGCTGGGTTCGTGGATCTGCTTGAACTGGATGGTCGCGCCGCTTTTGGTCGCGGGATACAGCTCGACCGGGATCGACACGAGGGCGAGGCGGATCTGACCCTGCCAGTAAGCGCGTGCGGGCATTGGGAATTTCTCCGTTGCGTAACGGGACCAATGACGGACCCGGCGTTTCCGTTCCCGACATTGGTTTTCGTCGGCCACAGGCGTATGGACGCGCGCATGGCTGACGATCCCTTTGCCCTGTTCGATGCGTGGTTTGCCGAAGCGCGTGCGAGCGAAATCAACGATTCCAACGCGATGGCGCTGGCGACGGTCGATGCGCGCCTTCAGCCCTCGGTCCGCATGGTCCTGCTGAAGGGGCATGATGCCCGCGGATTCGTGTTCTACACCAATCGCGAGAGCCGCAAGGCGCAGGATCTGGGCGAGGGCAGCCGGGCCGCGCTGCTGTTCCACTGGAAGTCGCTGCGCCGCCAGGTCCGGATCGAGGGCATGGTCGCCCGCGTCTCCGATGCGGAATCGGATGCCTATTTCGCCAGCCGGGGCCGCGACTCGCAACTCGGCGCCTGGGCGTCGGACCAGTCGCGCCCGCTCGCCGACCGCGCGACGTTCGAGGCGCGGTTCGAGGCCGTGCGCGCCCGGTTCGAGGGCGGCGAGGTGCCCCGGCCGCCGCATTGGGGTGGATACCGCGTGTCCCCCGAGCGGATCGAATTCTGGCTCGACCGCGAACACCGGCTGCACGAGCGCCGCGTCTTCACCCGCACGCCCGAGAATGGCTGGGACGAAGGGTTGCTGTTCCCGTGACCCAGGACGAACGCAAGAAGGTCATTCCGCTGGCGACCAAGGCGGCGCTGGCCAGCGTCGCGATGGCGCTGTTCCTGCTGGCTCTGAAGGGCTTTGCCGCGTGGCGGACGGGGTCGGTCGCGATGCTGGGGTCGCTGGCCGACACCGCGCTCGACCTGCTGGCCAGCCTGGTCACGCTGTACGGCGTCCGGCTGGCGGCGACCCCGGCCGACCATGACCACCGTTTCGGCCATGGCAAGGCGGAGGCGCTGGCGGCGCTGTTCCAGGTCGCGCTGATCACCGCCTCGGCGGCGGGCATCGCGTGGCGCGCGGTGATGGCGCTGGGCGCGGACAATCCCACCTCCGACGCCGAGTTCGGCATCGGCGTGTCGGTCATCGCGATTGCCGCGACCGTGGTGCTGCTCGGCTATCAGCGCAGCGTCATCCGTCGCACCGGATCGGTCGCGATCCTGGCGGACAATGTCCATTACCAGTCGGACGTTCTGCTCAACGGATCGGTGATCGTCGCGATGGTGCTGGACCAGTATTTCGGCTGGCACGGCGCGGACCCGATCTTCGGCATCGCCATCGCGCTGTGGCTGGCCTGGGGCGCGTTCCAGGCGTCCTCGACCGCGATCGACCAGCTGATGGACAAGGAATGGCCCGACGACCAGCGCGCCGCGTTCCTGGACGTCGCCGCGCGTCAGCCGGGGCTGAAGGGCATTCACGACTTCCGCACCCGCCGCTCCGGAAGCCACGACTTCGCGCAATTCCATATGGAGGTGGCGCGCGACCTGACCGTCGCCGCCGCGCATGACATTGTCGAGGGGGTCGAACGCGCGCTGCGCCGGGCCTTCCCCAAGGTCGAGGTGCTGATCCATCTCGATCCCGAAGGCCATGTCGACACCGACAATCCGCTGGTCGAGGCGGACGTGACCCCGCACTGGTTCGGCAAGCGGATCGGCTATTGATGCGCATCCCCTTCACTCAGGTCGATGCCTTTGCCGAGGCGGCGTTCGGCGGCAATCCGGCGGCGGTGATGATGCTGTCGGAGTGGCTGGACGACGCCACGCTGCTGGCGATCGCGCAGGAGAACAACCTGTCCGAAACCGCCTTCCTGGTGGCGGCCGACGGTGCGGCGGCGGATTTCGAGCTGCGCTGGTTCACGCCGGGCGACGAGGTCGAGATGTGCGGCCACGCCACGCTGGCGAGCGGGCATGTCGTACTGTCCTCCGATACGACGCGCGAGCGGGTGCGCTTCGCGACCCGCCATGCCGGGGTGCTGGAGGTAGCGCGCGACGGGCTGGGCTACAGCCTGTCGCTGCCCGAGCGGACGCCGGTGCCTGCGGCGTTGCCGGGCGTGGTCGAGGCGCTGGGCGTCGGGGGCGTGGTCGCGACGCTGCGCCATCCGGCGGGCTATGCGGTGGTCGTTGTCGACGATGCGGCGCGGGTGCGGGCCTGTACGCCCGACTTCGCGGCGCTGGCGGCGGCGGGCCGCTACGTCGTGATCCTGACCGCGCGCGGCGGGGCGGGTGAGGCGGATGTGGTCAGCCGCGTCTTCGTACCGGCCTTCGCCATCGATGAAGACCCGGTGACGGGCGCGGCGCATGCGGTGATCACGCCCTATTGGACGCAGGAGCTGGGCGTCGAGGCGTTCGCGGCCGAACAGGCCAGCGCGCGGGGCGGGCGGCTGATGTGCCGGATGGTCGGCGACCGGGTCGTGCTCGGCGGTCGCTGCGTGACGGTGATCGAGGGGACGTTCCTACTGCCGTAAGCGGTGGGCGTGGGCTTCGACTTCGCTCAGCCTGAACGGGGTTCCGTTCCCCGGCGAAGGCCGGGGCCCAGGCTCCACCAAGTCTGTGGCGCGCCACCCGATGCGGGGGAGGCCAATGCTCGGCGCCTTCGATGACATATAGCAACTGGACCCCGGCCTTCGCCGGGGAACGGGTGTAATTCGCCGGATCGCCGCTTCGAAGCGGGCCTCACTCCGCCGCCAGCAACGTCTCCGCCGCCTGCAAATCCACCGACACCAGCCGGCTGACCCCGCGTTCGATCATCGTCACGCCGAACAGCCGGTGCATCCGGCTCATCGTCACCGCATTGTGCGTCACGATCAGATAGCGCGTGTCCGTCTCGCGCGTCATCCGGTCGAGCAGCCCGCAGAAACGGTCGATATTGGCGTCGTCCAGCGGCGCGTCGACCTCGTCCAGCACGCAGATCGGCGCGGGGTTGGTCAGGAACAGCCCGAAGATCAGCGCCACCGCCGTCAGCGCCTGTTCGCCTCCCGACAACAGGGTCAGCGACTGGAGCCGCTTGCCCGGCGGCTGCGCCATGATCTCCAGCCCCGCCTCCAGCGGATCGTCCGAATCGACCAGCGCCAGATGCGCCGAGCCGCCGTCGAACAGTGTCGCGAACAGCGTCTGGAAATGCCCGTTGACCGCCTCGAACGCCTCGAGCAGCCGCTGCCGCCCCTCGCGGTTGAGCAGCCCGATCGAACCGCGCAGCCGCGCCACCGCCTGGACCAGATCCTCGCGCTCCGCCGCGCTCGCCGCGCCGCTGGCCTCGAGTTCGGCCAGTTCCTGTTCGGCGACGAGGTTGACCGGACCGATCCGCTCGCGATCGGCGGACAGCTTCTCATGCGCGGCCCCCTCGGCCTGGGGCGAGCCGACGCCCGTGCTCTCGAACCCCAGCTTCTCCGGCAGGACCGGCGCGGGGCAGGCGAAGCGCTCGCCCGAGACGCGGCCCAGCTCGACCCGGCGCAATTCGTGATTCTCGACCCGCGCCAGCGCGCCAGCCCGCGCTTCCCGCGCCGCCGACAGCAGGGCGTTGGCCCCGGCATGCGCGGCCTCCGCCGCGCGCAGCGCGCGTTCGGCTTCGGCTTCTTCCGCCTGGGTCCGCTCCGCCTCCGCCTTGGCGGCGTCATGCGCGGCGGCGAGCGTGGCGATCTCCTCGGCCAGCTGCGCCGGACGATCGGCGATGGCGGCGGTATCGCGGTCCAGCGTGGCGGCGCGGGCATCCATCTCGGCGATCCGCCCCGCCGCCTGACCCGCGCGCTGTTCCCAGCCCTGTGCCTCGGCAATGGCGGCGGCCAGCCGGTCGCGGGTCTGCGCCAGGCTGCGTTCCAGCGTAGTCCGCTCCGACCGCGCCAGCGCCACCGCCGAGCGGGCGAGCTGCGTCTCGGTCTGGAGCCGCGCCGTCTCCGCCGCGCTCGCGCTGCCGTCGGGCAGGGCGGCGAGCGCGGCGGCGGCGCGGTCGCATTCGATCGCCGCCTCGTCCATCTCGTTGGCGATCCGTTCGGCGCGGATGGCGAGATCGGCGCGCTGTCCGGACAGGCGCTCGATCTGCGCCTGCGCCCGGTCCTCGGCCCGCTGCGCCTCGCGATGCGCGGCCTCGGCCTGGGCGAGCAGCGTGCGGGCGCTGGCGGCGGCACCCCGTGCACGCGCGATCCGCTCGTCGATCGTGACGCGCGCGGCGGTGGCGGCGGCGACCGCGCTTTCGGCCGCCGGACGCTCCGCCTCCAGCTTCGCCAGCCGGTTGCGGCGTTCCATCCGCTCCGCCGCCGCCGCGCCGCCGCCCTCGCCGACGTAGCCGTCCCAGCGCCGCAGCCGCCCCTCGCGCGTGACCAGCCGCTGGCCGACGCGGAGCGGCTGGCCCGAATCCGCCTCGACCAGGAAGATCTGCGACAGCCGCCGCGCCAGCGTCTCGGGCGCCTGGATCCGCGCGCCCAGCGGCAGCGTGCCGACCGGGGCGGGGGGATCGTCCTCGGCGATGGGCGATCCCTGCCAGTCGACCAAAGGCGTATCCAGCTCGTCGCCCAGCGCCGCCGCCAGCGCGCGCTCGAACCCCGGATCGGCCTGCACCTCGTCGAGCAGCCGGTCGCCGCCCTTGCGCTCGGTCGCGCGGGTCAGCGCGGTCATCTCGGCCTCCAGCGCGGCGAGCGCGGCGATCGCCTGCGCGCGCGCTGCCTCGGCGGGATCGCGTTCGGCGGTGGCCATCGCCTCGCTCTCCTCGGCCCATTGCGAGGCGGCGCGCGCCTTGTCGGCATCGGTGCGCGCGGCGGCCTGGGCGGCGATGGCGGCGTCGCGCACCGCCTCCTGCCCGGCCAGGTCGGGCAGCGCCTCGATCGCGGCGGCGACTCCGCGCGCCTCGCGCTCGGCGCGTTCGTGGCGCGCCCGCGCGGAGGTCAGCCCGGCCTCGGCGATGCGACGTTCGGCGGCTTCGGCGGCCTGGGCGGACAGGGCCCGCGCCAGCGCCACCTCGGCATCGCGATTCTTGCTCTCCGCCTCGGCCAGCAGCGTGTCGAGCCGGGGCATGGCCTGGGTCGCATGGGCAATGCGCGCGTCCAGATCCTCGCGCTCGTCGGTCAGCCGTTGGATGGCGGCGGCGGCGTCATGCGCCAGCGCATCCTCGCGCGCGCGGTCCTCGCCGACACGGGTGCGCGAGGATGCCAGTTCCTCGATCCGGCGTTGCAGCCCGTGACGCTGGTCGCGGGCGCGGGACAGGGCATGGCCCGCCTCGCTCAACGCATCGCGCGCCGCCAGTGCGGCGGCACGGGTCCGCGCGGCCAGCGCCACCGCCTGCTCCTGCGCCCCGGCGGCGACCCGCTCGGCCTGCGTCGTCTCGGTCACGCGGCGTTCGGCGGCGTCGGCCTCGATCCGGGCGGCCGCGGCGGCATCGGCGGCGTCGCGCCAGCGGGCGAAGATCATCCGCGCCTCGGCCATGCGGATCTGGTCGGAGATCAGGCGATAGCGCTCCGCCGCGCGCGCCTGTCGCCGCAGGGTCGCGATGCGGGCATCCTGGTCGGCGATCGCCTCGTCCAGCCGGGTGAGATTGGCCTCGGTCGCGCGCAGCTTGGCCTCCGCATCGCGGCGGCGGACGTGGAGCCCGGCGATCCCGGCGGCTTCCTCCAGCATCGCGCGGCGCTCGGCGGGCTTGGCGGCGATGACCGCGCCGATCCGGTTCTGGCTGACGAGCGCGGGCGAATGCGCGCCGGTCGCGGCATCGGCGAACAGCAGCGCCACGTCCTTGGCGCGCACGTCGCGCCCGTCGATCCGGTATGCCGAGCCCGCGCCGCGTTCGATCCGGCGGACGATCTCGGTCTCCTCGCCCTCGCGCTCGGCCAGGATCGTGACCTCGGCGAAGTCGCGCGGCGGGCGGCTGGCGGTGCCCGCGAAGATGACGTCTTCCATCCCCGCGCCGCGCATCGACCGCGCACTGTTTTCCCCCATCGTCCAGCGCAGCGCCTCGAGCAGGTTCGACTTGCCGCAGCCATTGGGCCCGACAACGCCGGTCAGCCCCGGTTCGATGACCAGATCGGCCGGATCGACGAAGCTCTTGAAACCCGAAATGCGAAGCCGCTTGATCTGCACGGACCCGGTCGCCGCTCCCCCCGATGCGCTGTGGTTAACCGATAGCGGATGGGGGCGGGATGTCGAGGGGGGAGGCGTGGTCGGGATAGTCGCGGCGTGGTTGGGATTTCCTTGCACGGAATGGGGGATGTCGCCCACTTTCGGGCATTCAGCGGCTTGAGGTGCTTGCTCCACTTCGGTCGTTCGTTCAGTCTTCTGGCCTTCCGTGCAGCGAAGGATGCGAAGACGATGGTACGGCTGATTATTGCTGGCGTGCTGCTTTCTTTCTGCTCTGCCTTGTTGGGTTGGAAAGCCCAAAATTTTCGGAACGCTCAATCCTGCAAGTATATGGTTGGAAAAATTCCGACCTATGAAGGCTATATTAGCCGCTTACCTATGGCGGAAGGTAATATACCTCCATTTGCGATAGCAGAGATTTATCGTTGCTGGGCAGCGTATCCCGGGCAAACCATGATGCGGCCGCTGAAGATTGAAGAGGCGAGGCGGCTCACTGCATCAACATACCTGCTTGCGTTCGGTATTTGGGGAGTGTCGGACTATTCTCTCTTGTTCGAAGTGGACAAGTCCGGGAGGGTTCGACGTGCTTATCAATATCCATACACGCTATAACGGAACAGCTTTTCGTTTCGCACAGACAGACGTCTCGTGTTGCCCGCTCTCAAAAGCTGCCGTTCCGCGTTCGCCCACTTGCCGACATTCTATAGGTTGATACGCTACCCTATGCCCTTGGTGAGCGAAACGAACGTCTGCCTCACGCTTGAACAGTTGGAGGGTGTGATTTGGGATGAGCCGGATCAGGAGGACACCCCCATGGTGCAGCGGATTCATGCAATCCGAAAAAAGCCTATTGGTAGTCTAACTGATGAGGAGTTGCGGTTAGCCGTCAGACAGCGTGTAGGAATACCTTTCATTCTCGACGTAGCTTTCCAGCGTTTGAGCGACGACCCACTGCTTGACGCGGACTGCTATCCCGGTGACCTTCTGTCCGCCTTGATCAGGGCCAAGGATGAGCTTTGGGTCGAGCGCACTCACCTCCGTTCCCAACTTGTAGACCTGTATGCCTACGCGATGGCGCAGCCCCGCGACGCGACCGCTTCCTTTCGAGAGAGCTTGGGCCTGCCGCCAAGTGATCGGCCGACAAACTGATCCGGGCCGCTTGTGCTCTTCCCACCCATTTCCGTCATTCGCGCCGGTGCATGTCGTTTCCGGATCACCCGAACCGCGCCAATCCGAACGGTTCCAGAGGCGCGGGTGACGTCTTTCCGTCCAGCATCGCCGTCACCAGCTCGCCGGTAATCGGCGCAAGCGTCAGCCCCAGATGGTTGTGCCCGAAGGCATAGGACACGCCCGTCGTTCCCGGCACCCGCCCGATCGCGGGCAAATAGTCCGGCAGGGTCGGCCGCGCGCCCATCCAGGGTTTGGCGTCCTCGCCGATCGGCAGACCCAGCGCGGTGATGTGGTGGCGCAGGCGGTTCCACTTGGCGGGGTCTGGTCTGGCCTGGGCGCGGGCGAACTCGACGATGCTGGCGGCGCGCAGGCCACCGGCGAAGCGGGTAACGATCATCGAGCGGTCCTCGAACACCACCGGGGGCAGGTCGGCGGGCCAGTCGACCGCCGGGCCGGTCTGGAGGTGATAGCCGCGCTCGGCGATGATCGGGGCCTTGAGCCGGAACGGACGGAGCAGCGCCGCGCTCGCCAGGCCCGCCGTCACGACGATCTGCGCTGCCGACAGGCGGCGGCCGTCTTCGAGCCGCGCCTCGCCGTCGCCGACCGCCGCCACGCGTCCCACGATGCGCGTGCCGCCGTCCGCCAGGAAGCGGGCGAGGGTGGCCTCGGCAAGATGGGTCGGGTCGGCGATCTGGCCGCTCCCCTCGAAGCGGATGCCGCCCGCGAGCGGGGCGTGGACGCGGGTGTGCCAGTCCTGCAACTCCGCCTCGGTCAGGGCGCGGAAGCGCGCGGTGCCGGTATCCGCCGCCTGCCACCCGGCAAGCCCGCGCGCGGCGCTTTCGGGGGTTTCCCACAGCACGACATGACCGTCCTCGCGCAGCAGCTCGGGCGCGCCCAGCGCCGCGACATGACGCCGCCAGGCGGGCATGGCCTGTGCCAGCAGAGCGGCAAGCGCGCCATGCGCCCGCCGATAGCGATCCGCCCGCGCCGCGCCCAGCAACCGCAGCGCGAAGGGCAGCCAGGTCGCGATCTCGCGCGGGGGCAGCGCCAGCGCGCCGCCGCGAAAGAACAGCCGTCTGGCAAAGCCGCGCACCATCGCGGGCGAGGCGATCGGCTCGGCCTGCTCGGTCGCGATATGGCCTGCATTGCCCCAGGAGGCGGCGCGCGGGGTGTCCTCCGCCTCGACCAGCGTCACCGCCCATCCGGCCCGTTGCAGCGCCAGCGCGGTGGTGGTGCCGATGACGCCGCCCCCGACGATCAGGGCGGTGCGATCTTGCGGGGCGGCGGCGTGATTTTCGGGCTTGGGCATAAGTCGGGTCATATCGTATACGGATTTCCTAGCAAGGGAATCCCGATGACGTCACCGACCATCCGCCACACCTTTTTCTGTATCGACGGCCATACTGCGGGCAATCCGGTCCGGCTGGTCGCGGGCGGTGCGCCGCTGCTGCGCGGGAGCAGCATGGCCGAGCGGCGGCTGGACTTTCTGGAGCGCTTCGACTGGATCCGCACCGGCCTGTGCTTCGAGCCGCGCGGGCATGACATGATGTCGGGCGGCTTCCTCTATCCGCCGTGCGAGCCCGACAGCGACGCGGCGATCCTGTTCATCGAGACGAGCGGCTGCCTGCCCATGTGCGGGCACGGCACGATCGGCATGATCACCTTCGGCCTGGAAAACGGCCTCATCACCCCGCGCGAGCCGGGCAGGCTGAAGGTCGAGGTGCCGGCGGGGACCATCCATATCGAATATGAGAAGGAAGGCGCCAAGGTCACGGCGGTCCGCATCCGCAACGTCCCCGCCTATCTGGCGGCCGAGGGCATCGAAATCGACGTGCCGGGCTTCGGCCCGCTGACGCTGGATGTCGCCTATGGGGGCAACTATTACGCCATCGTCGAGCCGCAGGGGGCCTATACCGGGCTGGACGATCTGGGCGCGTCGAAGCTGGTCGAGCTGAGCCGGACGATCCGCGAACTGGTGCGCGAGAAGTTCGAGCCGGTTCATCCGCTCGAACCCTCGATCCGGGGGGTCAGCCATGTGCTCTGGGCGGACAAGCCCTCGGCCGAGGATGCCGATGGGCGCAACGCGGTCTTCTATGGCGAACGCGCGATCGACCGGAGCCCGTGCGGCACCGGCACCTCGGCGCGGTTGGCGCATCTGGCGGCCAAGGGGCGCTTGCGCGTCGGCGACCGCTTCGTCCACGAAAGCTATATCCGCAGCCGCTTCATCGGCCGGGTCGAGGAAGCGACCGAACTGGGCGGGCAGGCGGCGATCGTGCCGTCGATCCAGGGCTCGGCGATCGCGACCGGGTTCAACACGATCTGGATCGATCGCGAGGACCCGTTCTGGGCCGGGTTCACCGTCGTCTGAGGCGATTTTCACGCGAAGACGCGAGGACGCGAAGAAGAAGAGGTTCGCGCGGAGGCGCGGAGACGCGGAGGTGGAGGGACTCGCCGCGCCAGCGGCCCTCCAATCTCCACCCGTTGCTGATTCCAAAGCGCTGCCGCGCGGGCGACCATCTCCGCGCCTTCGCGTCTCCGCGCGAACAAAATCCTTCGCGTCTTCGCGCCTTCGCATGAACCAATCCCGGCCTCAGCCGGGCTCGCGCCTCACCCCAGATCGTCGATCGCGGGCTGCGGCTCGGTGAACCAGGCGGCGCCCGTCTCCGTGACATAGAAGTGATCCTCCAGCCGCACGCCGAAGCGATCCGGCACGACGATCATCGGCTCGTTCGAAAAGCACATGCCGGAGCTCAGCGGCGTCCGGTCGCCGCGCACCAGATAGGCGGGCTCGTGGATCGACAGGCCGATGCCGTGGCCCGTGCGGTGCGGCAGGCCGGGCAGGCGATAGTCGGGACCCAGCCCCGCGCGCTCCAGCACCGCGCGGGCGGCATAATCGACCGCCTCGCACGGCGCGCCCGGCCGGACGGCGGCGAAGGCGGCGGCCTGAGCCTCCTTCTCGATATCCCAGATGCGGCGGACGTCATCGCCGACATCGCCGAACGCATAGGTGCGGGTGATGTCGCTATGATAGCCATCGATCAGCGTGCCGGTATCGACCAGCACCACGTCGCCGTCGCGCAGCACGTCGTCCTGCGGCAGGCCATGCGGAAAGGCGGTCGAGCGGCCGAACTGCACCGCGCAGAAGTAATTGCCGGTCGATGCGCCCAGCGCGCGGTGCGCGGCGTCGATGAAGCGGATCACCTCCGACGCGCGAATGCCCTCGTGCAGGATGCGCGCGGCGCGGCGATGCACCTCCAGCGTCATGTCCATCGCCTGTTGCATCAGCGCGATCTCGGCGGACGACTTGATCATCCGACAGCCATCGACGACCGCCGCGCCGCTGACCAGCGCGACGCCGGGCGCGGCGGCGCGGATCCGCTCGACGAACAGGAACGCCATGGCGGGATCGATGGCGAGCGTCCTCGCCCCCATCGCCGCCAGCGCATCGGCGACCAGCGCGGAGGGGCTTTCATCCTCTTCCCACAAGCGGATGTCGGTGGCGGGGATGGCGAGGCTCGCCTCGAACGAGCCCAGCTCGAAGCCGGGGCAGATGAAGATCGGATCGCCCGCGACGGGAAGCAGCATCGCGACCAGCCGCTCGGTCGCGCCCCAGGCTACGCCGGTGAAATAGCGCAAGGACGCCCCCGCGCCGATCAGCAGCGCATCGGCCCCCGTCTCGGCCATCAGCGTGCGGGCGCGCGCGATCCGGCGGGCGCGTTCGGCGGCATCGATCGGCGGCGCGGGGTTGGCCCAGGGCGACAGCTCCGCCAGTTCGCGCTCCGCCGTCGATCCGCCGATCATCCCTGCCATGTCACTCGCTCCGTTTCGTATACGGTTGCGGCTCTAGCGTGGATCGGCGGCTCATGCCACCCGGCGCAGGCGATAGCCCTCCGGCCCCTGCGCGACATAGCCCAGCCGCACCGCGCCCTGAAGCGCGGCGACGACCGCGCGCTCGACCTGGCGGCCCTGCGCGAAATGCCGGGCGATGGCGGCGGCGGACAAGGGGCGGTCGGTGCCGAGCAGCGCGAAGACGCTGGCGATCCGCCCGCCGAGGTCGCGCGGAAAGCTGGGCTTGGCCGGGGCGGGCTCGGCGAGCGGCAGCGCCCGTTCGGTCGGGCCGAGCGGGGTCGCGCCCGCGCGGCGGCTCTGGAAGTCGGGGCGCAGCCACAGGACATGGCCGGCGCGCTCGTCCGCCCGGCGCTGCGCGTTGAGCGCGACCAGCCGCGCGACCATCTCCGCCGCCGGGATCGCGGCGGGCCAGCCATAGGCGGCGATGACGGCGGCATCGATCTGGTCGTGCAGTCGCGCGATCAGGTCGACCGATCCCCGGCGGCGAAGCGCTTCGTCCCCGGCGGTCAGCCTGTCCCCCGCGACCAGTCGGTGACGCAGATTGTACAGGCCGGTCAGGGTCAGGTCGGGCGTCTCGGCCAGGATTCGCTTGCGCGTGGCGTCGAGTTCCTCGGCGAGGTCGGCGATGACCCGGCGGGCGGGGTCGCTGGCATCGGGAAAGGGGAAGGGGTCGAAACATTGGCTTTTTGTGAAGCGGGGCCGATCCTCCAGCGTGCCCCCCATTACGTGGGACCATGCCAGGCTCGCCGAAGACGACAGGACGCCCAGATGGAAGGCATCCTCGGTGGCGACGCAGACCAGCATGTTGTCGGGCAGGGTGTCGGCGGGCAGGAACTGGAAGATGCGATGCTTGGCCGTCTCGACGGTCGCGATATAGCGCGACAGGCCGTCGAGCGCCGATCGGAGTTCGGATCGTGGCTTTCCCATGATCCACCATCGATCGAGATAGGCCGCAGCATCTACAGTGGGCGATTTGTGGAACTGGGCTTGTCGGGCCACTCGGACCGTGCGCAGCACATGGCCATAGACCTCGGGGAAACGCTGGCGCACCTCCGTTTCGGACAGGCCAAGCAGGTCGATCACCATGGCACCGCGCGTCCGCGCGGTCAGGTCGCGGCCGTGGCAATAGGGACGGATATGCCGTTCCAGCCCCTCGCGGCGGCCGAGCCCCAGCATTTCCGCCTCGGCCGGTGACACGATGAAGCCCGCACCATGGAGTTTCACGCCGGGCGAACACAGCCACTGGTTTGCGAGCAATGGCCGGGCCTGGGTCACGTCCGTTCCCACCGACAGGTCCGCATTGATCCGCCCGACCGTCTCGGCGAAGCGGATGTCAGGCGTGTCGCTGTCCAGCCCGCTCTCCCCGGCGATGCGCAGGCGTCGGCCGTCGACCGTGCCGCGCCCCATGACCGTCATCGCGATCCGCACCATCGCGGCATCGGGCGTCGCCTTGGTCCAGGGATGGTCGGGGATGGCCAGCAGGATCGACAGCGGCGGCGTACCCTCCAGCGCGCGGGCGATGACCCGGCGGCCGAAGGTCTGGGTGATCGAATTGGTCGTGACGAAGCCGAAGCGGATCAGCGGCGTATCCCGCGCCGTCAGCGCCTGCGCGGCGCGGTCCCACCAATAGAGGACGTAATCGGCGGCGCGCGGCATCTTGGGATAGGCGCGCCACAGCGCCTCCGCCATGCCCTCGGGCAAGCGCCCGCGCAGGTCCTTGCCGCCGATGAAGGGCGGGTTGCCGACGATGAACTCTGCCTCCGGCCAGGGCGTCCGCTGGCCCATGGGGGTGAGCAGCGCGTCGGCGGTGACGATCGACTGGACATCCTCCAGCACCGGGTCGGACACCTGCCCGCCATTGCGCAACTGCCAGCGTATATAGCCCAGCCACAGCACCAGCTGCGCGATGGCGGCGGCGCGGGCGTTGACCTCGATCCCGTGGAAATTGCGCGGGTGCACCGTCTCGGTATCCAGATGCAGTATCTCCTCGCCCGACAGCTCGGCCAGCACCTCCAGCACCTCGCCCTCCAGCCGCTTCATCAGCTCGAGCGTGACATAGAGGAAATTGCCGGTGCCGCAGGCGGGGTCCAGGACGCGGATCGCCGCCAGCCGCCGATGGAAATCGCGCACCCGCTGCACGGCGGCGCGGGGATTGTCGGCGCGTTCATTCTCCATCGCGCTCAGCACCTGCGCCCAGTCGTCGCGCAAGGGCGCGATGACGGTCGCGGTCACCAGCCGCTCGACATAGGCGCGCGGCGTGTAATGCGCGCCCAGCCGCCGCCGCTGCGCCGGATCGAGCGCCTGTTCGAGCAGCGTGCCGAAGATGGCGGGCTCGACATCGCGCCAGTCGCGCCTGGCGGCGGCGAGCAACTCGCCAATCTCCTCGCGGTTGAGCGGCAGGGCGTCGGCGGTGTGGAACAGCCCGCCATTGAACCGCCGCACCGCGCAGCGCAGCACATTGGCCTCGCCGCCCCGGTCCATCGAGTGCCACAGATCCTCGATCCACGGCACGAAGGCATCGGGCCGCTCGCGCGCGTCGGACAACAGGGTGACGAAACCCCCGGCGGGCAGCAGTCCGCTATGCTCGGCGAACATGGTGAACAGGCAGCGCATCAGGAACAGCGCCACCCCCTCCGGCTCATGCCCGCGCTCTTCCAGCAGCCTGGAGATGCTGGCCAGCCGCGTCGCCACGTCGCGGGTGACGGCGGCGGCATGGCGGGTCGGATCGAGCGAATGCGGCGCGTCCCAGATCGCCGCCAGCCGCTGGCGCACCTCCTCGCGGCGCAGATCGTCGAGCGCGATGCGGAAGCGGGCGCGGTCGGGGAATTGCTTGTAATGCTTTCCCTGACCCGAAAAGTCGGCGAACAGCTCGATCACCCGGCCGACATCGACCACGATCAGGAAGGGCGGCCAGCCATGATCGACGGGCAGCGCGCGGGCATATTGCTCGGCCTGTTCGCGCGCGCGGCGCATCAATATGTCCCATTGCCGCGACCGGGGCGCGGCGCCCGCCCCGTCGGGGAGCAGGCCGGGGAGCAGCGGGCCCTCGGCGGCGAGCGATTTCGCGCCCAGGCCCTCGCGGCTCTGCTTGGCCTCCAGCACGAAGCAGCCGCGCTTGTAGAGGTCGATCCGCCCGCGCCGGTCCTCGTCACCGGGCAGGACGACCGCGCGCTCGAAGACATAGTCGTTGCGCGCGCTGGTGGCATGGGCGGGCTCGGGCGGCGCGACGCCGAGGATCGCGCACAGCTCGGTCAGGAACAGCGCATAATTGGCGCGCTCCGCCCCGCCCTCGCACGCCTGCCAGCGCCGGATGAACGCCTCGATCGCCGCCGGGCTCGCCATAAGTTGAAATCCTCCCGATGGGGATCATCGGGAGGATTTCAAAAGGGCAAAGCAAAGTTGGAACCGGTTTCGCCCAATCCCTCGTTCCGTTCAGCCTGAGCGAAGTCGAAGGCCAAGGGAATCGGGAAACCGCCGGGCGTGCGCTTCGACTTCGCTCAGCGTGAACGGCCGTGGGGATTTGGGGTAAACATCCGGATCGGATGAAGACCTTATCCCCCGTACATCGCCATCGCATCGCGCCGGAACGCCGCGCCGCTGTCGGTACGGCTATAGAACATGTGCCCGCCCGGATAGACGTTCAGATGCACCCGCTGCGCCACGCCATAGCTCGGCATCTGGTCGACGATCAGCCGCGACGCGAAATAGGGGCAGGACAGGTCGTCCCAGCCATGGACGATCATCACCTTCATCTTGGGATCGTTGGCGATCGCCTTGCGCAGGTCGGTGACGGGGGTGTCGTCGGGCTTGCCGCGATCCCAGGCGCTGTTCACCTCATAGGACAGCGCATGATAGCGCGCATCGGTCTTCCAGCCCACTTCGCGCGTCACGAAATCGACCATCGCGCTGGTCGTCGGCGCGATCAGCGAGTCGAGCAGCGGGTCGTTGGAACGCTGCTGCGACGACCAGGGGAAGGGGTCGAAGGCGGTGACGTTCGAGTCGTAGATGCTGCCGATCGTCGAATCATTGCGGTGAATCTCGCGCAAGTACGTCCGCGTGTCGATCCGCCCGCCCAGCCGGCGGACCAGCGCGGGGTCGAGGCCGGTCAGCTCGGTCACGCGGCTGACCAGCCGGTCGACCGCCTGGGTGTCCGACCGCCCGCGCATCAGGTCGCGCAGGTAATCGCCGCGCGCATAGGCCTCGACGCCCGCCATCGCCTCGGGGGTTAGCTTGCCCTGCCGCTCCAGCTGGGCCGCCGCCATCGAGGGCAGGTCGATCATCCAGGGCAGCGGCGACAGCGCGGTGGCGTCGTCGCCCGAGGCGGGGTCGAGATAGGGCGACACCATCACCAGCCCGTTGACCCCGACGCCGATCTGCGACTGAAGCTCATAGGCGATGCGCGGCGCGCGATAGCCGCCATAGCTTTCGCCCATCACATATTTGGGCGAGCGCAAGCGCCCTTCCTTGACCAGCCAGTCATAGACGACCTTGGACAGATATTTGATGTCGGGATCGTTGGCGTAGAAGGCCTTCTTCGTCTCCGCCTCGTCGACCAGGCTGCGGCTGAAGCCCGTGCCGATGGGATCGATGAAGACCAGGTCGGTGAAGTCGAGCCAGCTATTGGGATTGTCGGTCGTGATCGGCGCGTCGGAGGGGGCATCGCCCTGCGCACCGAACGGCACCCGCTTCGGCCCCACCGCACCCATGTTGAGATAGACCGAGGAGGCACCCGGCCCGCCATTGAATGCGAAGGTCACCGGCCGCCGCACATCGCCGCCGGGCACGGTATAGGCGGTGTAGACGACCTGCCCGATCTCCTTGCCCTTGTCGTCGCGCACCGGAATCTTGCCGATCGTCGCCTTGTAGCTGACGACCCTGCCGCCGATCCGCGCGCTCTGGGTGATCGTCTTGTCGTCGGGCAGAGGCGGGCGCTTGGTCTCGTCGTCCTTCTTCTCGGTGGTCGTCGTCTTGGTTTCGGTCTTCTCCGCCTTTTGCGCGAGGGCGGGGGCCGTGCCGGCGGCGAGCAGCAACAGCGCGGACAGGTGCAGGGTCTTCGACAAAACGGAAGGTCTCCACGAACAGGATGTGATACTATATCACATGGAGCCACCGAGAAGTGCAATCCCCGCGCTCCGGGCGGGATCATGGGCGATTGCCGCACGTTACCGCAAGTCTCGGCTCTCGAAAGCGAAAGCCAGGCTTCCTATCTCGCCTCTGGCATTTTTCCTGGAACAGAAGTAGAACCCGCCCTATGCTGACCAAGATTTCCGTCCGCGGCGCGCGCGAGCACAATCTCAAGGATGTCGATATCGACATTCCCCGTGACACGCTGACGGTGATCACCGGCCTGTCGGGGTCGGGCAAATCCAGCTTGGCGTTCGACACCATCTATGCCGAGGGGCAGCGCCGCTATGTCGAGTCGCTGTCGGCCTATGCGCGCCAGTTCCTGGAGATGATGCAGAAGCCGGACGTCGACCATATAGAGGGGCTGTCGCCCGCCATCTCGATCGAGCAGAAGACGACCAGCCGCAATCCGCGCTCGACCGTGGCGACGGTCACCGAGATCTACGACTATATGCGCCTGCTCTGGGCGCGCGTCGGCATTCCCTACAGCCCCGCCACCGGCGAGCCGATCGCGGCGCAGACGGTCAGCCAGATGGTCGACCGGGTGATGACGTTGCCCGAGGGCACGCGCCTCTATCTGCTCGCGCCCGTGGTGCGCGGCCGCAAGGGCGAATATCGCAAGGAAATGGCCGAGTGGCAGAAGGCGGGCTTCACCCGCGTCCGCATCGACGGCCAGCTCTACGAGATCGACGAGGCGCCCGCGCTCGACAAGAAGTTCAAGCATGACATCGAGGTGGTGGTCGATCGCCTGGTGGTGCGCGAGGACATTGCGACCCGCCTGGCCGACAGTTTCGAGACCGCGCTGAAGCTGGCTGATGGCCTGGCCTATGTCGATCCCGCCGATCCGGTCGAGCCGCACACGCCCAAGTCGGCGGTGCTGGGCGACAATGCGCCTGATGGTCGCATCGTGTTCTCGGAGAAATTCGCCTGCCCGATCTCCGGCTTCACCATTTCCGAGATCGAACCGCGCCTTTTCTCGTTCAACGCGCCGCAGGGGGCGTGCCCGGCCTGTGACGGCCTGGGCGAAAAGCTGATCTTCGACGAGGATCTGGTCGTCCCCAATCACGAGTTGTCGATCAAGAAGGGCGCGGTCGTGCCCTGGGCCAAGTCCAACCCGCCCAGCCCCTATTATATGCAGGTGCTGGGCAGCCTGGCGCGTGAGTTCGGCTTCTCGCTGGAGACGCCGTGGAAGGACCTCGACCCCAAGGTGCAGGAGGTGATCCTGCACGGCACCAAGGGCAAGGCGGTCACGCTGACCTTCATCGACGGCAAGAAGTCCTATGACGTCAAGAAGCCGTTCGAGGGCGTGATCGGCAATCTCAACCGCCGGATGCTCCAGACCGAGAGCGCGTGGATGCGCGAGGAACTGTCCAACTATCAGTCGTCGCAGCCCTGCGAAGTCTGCCACGGCGCGCGGTTGAAGCCCGAGGCGCGGGCGGTCAAGGTCGCGATGCAGGACATCTCTTACGCGACCCGCCTGTCGGTGGTGGACGCGCTGGCCTTCTTCACCGGCCTGCCCGAACATCTGACCGACCAGCAGCGCGCCATCGCGCAGCCGATCCTGAAGGAGATCGTCGAGCGGCTGGGCTTCCTGAACAATGTCGGATTGGATTACCTGAATCTCGACCGGACCAGCGGAACGCTGTCGGGTGGCGAGAGCCAGCGGATTCGCCTCGCGTCGCAGATCGGTTCGGGCCTGTCGGGTGTGCTGTACGTGCTGGACGAGCCGTCGATCGGGCTTCACCAGCGCGACAACGACATGCTGCTGGCGACGCTGCGGCGGTTGCGCGACCTGGGCAACACCGTGCTGGTGGTCGAGCATGACGAGGATGCGATCCGCACCGCCGATTATGTCATCGACATGGGGCCGGGCGCTGGCGTGCATGGTGGCCAGATCGTCGCGCACGGCACGCTCAAGCAGTTGCTCAAGTCCAAGACCAGCGTCACCGCCGATTACCTCAACGGCACGCGCGAGATCGCGGTGCCCGCCAAGCGCCGCAAGGGCTCGGGCAAGAAGCTGACCGTGCACAAGGCGACCGCCAACAACCTCCAGGGCGTGACCGCGAGCATTCCGCTCGGCACCTTCACCTGCATCACCGGCGTGTCGGGCTCGGGCAAGTCGAGCTTCACCATCGACACGCTCTACGCCGCCGCCGCGCGCACGCTGAACGGCGCGCGCATCCTGGCGGGCAAGCATGAGAAGATCAGCGGGCTCGAGCATCTCGACAAGGTGATCGACATCGACCAGTCGCCGATCGGCCGCACGCCCCGGTCGAACCCGGCGACCTATACTGGCGCCTTCACCCAGATTCGCGACTGGTTCGCCGGGCTGCCCGAGGCGCAGGCGCGGGGCTACAAGCCCGGCCGTTTCAGCTTCAACGTCAAGGGCGGCCGGTGCGAGGCATGCCAGGGCGACGGCGTGCTCAAGATCGAGATGCACTTCCTGCCCGACGTCTATGTGACGTGCGACGTCTGCCACGGCGCGCGCTACAATCGCGAGACGCTGGAGGTGAAGTTCAAGGGCCACTCGATCGCCGATGTGCTCGACATGACCGTCGAGGACGCCGCCGAATTCTTCCAGGCGGTGCCGCCGATCCGCGACAAGATGGCGATGCTGGTCGAGGTCGGCCTAGGCTACGTCAAGGTCGGCCAGCAGGCGACGACCCTGTCGGGCGGCGAGGCGCAGCGGGTGAAGCTGGCCAAGGAATTGTCGCGCCGCGCGACCGGCAACACGCTCTATATCCTCGACGAGCCGACCACGGGGCTTCACTTCGAGGACGTCCGCAAATTGCTCGAAGTGCTCCATGCGCTGGTCGAACAGGGCAATACGGTGGTGGTGATCGAGCATAATCTCGACGTCATCAAGACCGCCGACTGGATCGTGGACCTAGGGCCGGAAGGCGGCGTCAAGGGCGGCGAGATCGTCGCGGTCGGCACGCCGGAGGTGGTTGCGGCCGAACCGCGCAGCTTCACGGGGAAGTATCTGAAGCCGCTGCTCGACAAGGGGCAGGCGCAGGCGGCGGAGTAGCGATCCTTCCCGGAATGGGGAGGGGAACCATGCCGGTATGGGGAAGGGGGCAGCCTGTCGTGTGCTCCTTTCCGCACCACCCCGGCGGAGGCCGGGGTCCAGTCGCGGCACGGGTAGGGCAACGCATCAATGTCCGCCCAACTGGATCCCGGCCTTCGCCGGGATGGTGGGGGGCGCTGATAGCGGCATGACTTGCTTGGACATCTCGTCCGGCAGGGGCGTCTTTGGGGCACTGGAGCGGGACGGGTTTTCCCTTGGCCTTCGACTTCGCTCAGGCTGAACGGAGTGTGGGGGATGGGAATGGCCTTGGCGACCCAAGCCGTTCGCACTGAGCGAAGTCGAAGTGCACGCCCCGACATCCCGCAAACAACCCCGCTCCCACACGGCAAAACCCATTTAACATATCGCAACTTTTGTCGCATCAAAGCGATTACCCCACATCACCCATAAGGGAGGATGTGATGCGTGCACTGACACTCGGCCTGGTTGCGGCCGCGACGCTGGTTTCCGGTTGTTCGACCTATGGCGGCGGGTTGGGCGGCGGCTATGGCGGCCCGCGCTACGCCTATGATTACGACCGGCCCGACCCGGCCTATGGCGGTTATTATGCCGACCGCTATTATGTCGACAACAGCCGCTATCGCGAACGCCGCCTGGGCGCCAACGACCGCGTCTATGTCGGTCAGGACGGTCGCTATTATTGCCGCCGCAACGACGGCACCACCGGCCTGATCGTCGGCGGCATCGCGGGCGGCGCGCTGGGCGCGGCGATCACCTCGGGCGGGTCGCAGACGCTGGGAACGCTGCTCGGTGCCGCTGGCGGCGCGCTGGCGGGCCGTGCGATCGAGCGCAACAATGTCCGCTGCCGCTGATCCCAAGCACTGATCGATCAAGGGCCGGTCGGTCGCCTCCGTTTCGGATGCGACTGGCCGGCCTTTTCGCACCCGCCTCGCCTACGCTGTCGCCGATCAAGGCATGGGGATGGCGATGGATTTGGCGACGAAGCTGGTCGAACTGGAAAAGCGGACCGCGCAGCACCGCGAATTGCTGCTGACCGAGGAAGCGGCCAAGACCGCGCTGGTCATGCCCTTCATCCAGGCGCTGGGCTATGACGTGTTCAAGCCGGCCGAGGTGATCCCGGAATTCACCGCGGACGTCGGTATCAAGAAGGGCGAGAAGGTCGATTACGCACTGGCGATCGACGGCAAGCTGGCCATCCTGATCGAGTGCAAGCCCTCCTCGATCGAACTCGACCTGAAACACGCCTCGCAACTCTATCGGTATTTCTCCACGACCGAGGCGCGGGTGGCGATCCTGACCAACGGGGTCGTCTATCAATTCTATTCCGACACCGAACAGCCCAACAAGATGGACGAAAAGCCGTTCTTCGTCTTCACGATGGACGGCATCCGGCGCACCGATCCGGCGATCCTGGAACGTTTCGCCAAGGCGTCGTTCGACATCGACCTGATCATTGCCGAGGCGGGGCGGCTGAAGCTCCAGTCGCTGCTGCGTATCGAACTGGAGAAGGAGTTCGCGCATCCCTCGGAGGATTTCGTGCGGATGATGATGGCACGCCTCTATAACGGCCGCGCCAATGCCGCGATGAAGGAGCAATATCACGCCGCGCTGACCAATTCGATCGCGACGCTGATCCGCGACCGGGTGAACGAGCGGCTGACCTCGGCGCTCAACGTCGCCAATCCGATCCCGGACATGATCGAGGAGGGCGCGTCGGATGATATGTCCGAGGGCTCGGGAATCATCACCACCGAGGACGAGATTGCGGGCTTTCGCATCGTCCAGGCGATCGCCGCGCGGCATGTCGACCCGGAGCGGGTGGTGATCCGCGACTCCAAATCCTATTGCGCGGTGCTGCTCGACGACAATAACCGCAAGTCGCTGGTCCGTCTGCACTTCAACAGCCCGACGACGCGCTATGTCGGCACCTTCGAGGGCAAGGTCGAGACACGCCATCCGGTCGCGGCGCTGACCGACATCTATCGGCTGGAAGAGGCGATCGTCGCGCGGATCCGTGAGCTGGCGGGCGCGGCCTGAGGTCAGCGAAGATGAACAAAGTCGAACGAATTGCGACACTTGGCGACATATTCGCGGGGTGGTTGCGATAGCTTTGGGATCAGCGCCACCCATATTGCGGATCGGGCCAGTATTCGCCCGCTTGTTATGGGAGTAACGCTATGAAAGCCATGATCCTCGCGACCCTGGGGTTCGCCACCATCGCGGTTCCGACCGTCGCCGATGCGCAGCGCTGGACCCCGATCGCCCAGCGTCAGGGCCAGCTTCAGGGGCGGATCGACCAGGGCATCCGTTCGGGTGCGCTCAACCGTCGCGAGGCGGATCGGCTGCGGGGCGAGCTTCGCCAGCTCGACCGTCTGGAAAATCGCTATCGCCGCTCGGGCGGGGGGCTGAGCATGTCGGAGCGCAACGATCTCGATCGTCGCTATGCGGTGCTCAGCCGCCAGGTCCGCTTCGAGAAGCATGACCGAAACCATCGCCGCTGATCGGTGAGCAAGACCGCGCCCGGCGCTTCGGGCGCGGTCAGTCGCGGGGCGGCAGCGGGCGGCCGCTGTCCTTCCACTTGTCGAGGATCTGCCCCGACGTCGCCAGCTGATCGCTGATGATCGTATCGCCAGTGGGCGCGGCCCTGGGCGGCTCGGTCGCTGGCCCGGGCGGCGTCGCGACCGGGCTCGCGGACGCCGGGAGCGGCGGCACGGCCATGGTCGGCGGCGCGACCGCCAGTTCGGCCGGGGCTTCGCCTCGCGCGGACGGCAGGACCGGTACGACCTCGCCCCCGGCATAGCTGCGGTTCATCGCCGCCGCCGTACCCCAATAGCCTTTCCACCGATGGAAGAGATGCGCGCCGACCATGTCGGTCATCACCATCGCGCGGTTCCAGCCGGGGGCGACCGCGAAGCTGTGATAATGGGTCGCCAGCCCGACCGGCGCGTAGACGCCGCCCGCCAGCGCCGCCGCCGCGATCCGCGCCGCGCGCGCCCAGCCCGCCACGGCGGGCGTCCGCGACAATGCTCCGTCGCAGACGAAGCTGAACTGGCAATGCGCCTGTTCCACCCCCTGATAGACGACGCCGCAGACGCTGGCTGGAAAGGCGGGATGACGCGCGCGGTTGAGCACGACCTGCGCCACCGCGCGCTGTCCATCGATGCTCTCGCCGCCCGCTTCGTAATAGATGGCGGCGGTCAGGCACTGCATCGCGCGGGCCCGGTCCACGACCGTCGCCCGGCCCCAGCGAAAGGGCTGGGCGCCGACCACGCCGCTGTCGGCTAGGACCGCGCCGGGCGGGATGGGCAGGCTAGGCAGCGCGACGGTGCCGGTGCTGCCGTCGGAGGCGGGGAGGGGGCGGGACGGCGCCGTGACGGGCGTGGGCGCGACCGGCGCGCGAGACGGCCGGGGCGGGGCCCCGTCCCCGCGTCGCCAGGCGGCCTGGGCGGCGAGCATCAGCCCCCCGGCCAGCATCAGGCCCAGCATGGCGAACCATGCCTGCACCAACCGCCTTACTGTCCGCCTCGCCACCCGCAACGCGCCGCCGTCCTTCCCGTCCCGTGGCTTTTCAGCGCGCTATAACCCCTGGGGTTAAGGATTTGGCCTCAACGCAATTTGGGGGTGTCGAGATCGACCGCCGCCGCCGGGATCACCTCCACATCCGGATGCGCCTGGCGTAGCGCGGGCAGGAACTGCCTGGCGTCGCCGACCACCACGATGCTCGCCGCCTTGGGATCGAGCAGGCTGGCCGAGGTCGCCTGCACCGCCGCCGGATCGACCGCCTGGACGCGCGGGATATAGTGGCTGAGCTCGCCCAGCGGCACGCCCTGCAGCGTATAGCTGGCCAGGATGTCGGCGATGCCGTCCGTGGTCTCGACCGTCCGGCCGAAGCCGCCGACCAGCACCGCCTGCCGCGTCGCCAGCTCGGCGGGTGGCACCGGCTCGCTGCCCAGCTTGCGCATCTCGGCATCGATCAGGTCCACCACCTCGGCCGCCGAGGGGTTCTTGGTCTGGGTCCGTGCGGAGATCAGGCCGATGTCGCGCCCGGTCGCCACCGAGCTGCCCGCGCCGTAAGCCAGCCCGCGCTTGATGCGGATTTCCTGGTTGAGCCGCGACGAGAAGCCGCCGCCCAGCACCGTATTGGCGACCGCCAGCGGATAATAGCGATCGTCGGCGCGGCGAATGCCCGGGCGGGCCACCACGACCCCGGCCTGTCCGGCATCGGGCATGTCGATGACGACGACGCGCGGCGCGGGGAAGGCGGGTTCGGCGGGGCGCGGTGCGGTGGCCGTGGCACCCGGCGCGCGCCAGTTGCCCAGATAACGCTCGGCCACCTGCCGGGCCCGCGCCGGGGTGATGTCGCCGACCAGCAGCAGCGTGGCCTGTCCGGGCTTCCAGCTGCGCGCATAGGCGGCGGTCAGGTCGGCGCGGGTCAGCGCCTTGAGCGAGGCGGGCGTGCCCGACAGGGGCTGGCCATAGGCGCGCGAGCCGTACACCACCCGGTCGGCGACCATGGCGGACAGTTGCGCCGGGTTCTTCATCGCCACGTTCAGCCCGTCGATCGATTGGGTCCGCGCGCGCTCGATCTCGTCGGCGGCAAAGGCCGGGTGGGTGGCGACATCGGCCAGGATCGTCATCGCGGTGTCGATCTGCGCCGAGGGGACGGTCAGGTCGATGGTCGCGCCGTCATCGGTGGCGCTGCTGGCGATCGATCCGCCGACGCTTTCGACCGCGCGCGCGATCTGCGTGGCGGAGCGGGTCGTCGTGCCCTTGGTCATCAACTCGGCGGACAGGCTGCTCGCCCCGGCCTTGCCGGTCGGATCGGTCGCCGCGCCGCCCAGCGCGACCAGCGAGGCGGTGACCAGCGGCAGGTCGTGCCGCTCGACCGTGACGACGCGCACGCCATTGGCCAGCCGCGTCTCGACCGGCTGGGGCAGGACGGGCGCGATCGGCGCGCCGGGGGCGGGGGGCAGGATGCGCTGCCCCTCGGGGGCCGGGGTCACGACCGGGATGTCGGCGGGCGGGGTCAGCGCGGCGGTCTGGACGGTCGGCGCCAGTTCGATCGGCATTTCCCGGACATTGGCCGGGCGATCCGAGTCGGGGAGGTAGCGGATCGTCGCGCTCTGCTGATCCTTCAGATAGGCGCGCGCCACGCGCTGGATGTCGGCGGCGGTCACCGTCTGGATCGCGGCGATCTGGCGATCGGCGGCATGGGGATCGCCATCGACGATGACGCTGTTGGCGATCAGGCTGGCCTTGCCCTCCGCCGTCTCGCGCTGCTTGAGCGCGCTGGTCAGCAATTCGTTCTTCGCCTCGGCCAGTTCGGTCGCGCTGACGGGCTGGTCGCGCAGGCGGGCGATCTCGCGCTTCAGCGCGGCCTCCCCCTCGGCCACCGGTTTGCCGCTGGCCATCATCGCATAGGCGACGAGGTTGCCGGTCGACTGTTTGGTGTCGAGGAAGGTCGCGGCCGATTGCGCCAGCTGGTCGCGATACACCAGGGTCTCGTACAGTCGCGAGCTTTCGCCCGCCGACAGGATCGCGTTCAGCACCATCAGCGCGGGCGTGTCGGCGCTTCGCTCGGGCGGGATGTGATAGCTGATGAGGACCGCGGGAAGTGGCACATTGGCGTCATAGGCGGTGCGCGACACCGCCGCCGTCCGCGCTGGTTCTGCGACCGTCACGCGCGGGATCGGACCGGCGGGGCGCTTGATGCCCGCGAAATACTGGTCGACCCAGCGGTCGAGCTGCGCAGGGTCGAAATTGCCCGACACGACCAGCACGGCATTGTCGGGCCGGTAATAGGTCGCATGGAAGGCGCGGACATCGTCGATGCCCGCCGATTCCAGCTCCTCCAAGCTGCCGATGCCCGGCCGCGCATAGGGGTGCGTGGTATAGGCCAGCTTGGGATAATAGATGGAGAACAGCTTGCCATAAGGCTGGGCGAGGGTGCGCTGGCGCAGTTCCTCCTTCACCACGTCGCGCTCGCTGGCGAAGCTCTTGGGCTCGACCACCAGCGCGGCCATTCGGTCCGCCTCGGCGAAGAGCAGGCGTTGCAGGTGGTTGGCGGGCACCACCTCGAAATAATTGGTATAGTCGTCGGCGGTGGAGGCGTTGTTATAGCCGCCGACATCCTCGGTCAGGCGATCCATCTGTTCGGGGACGAGGTTGCGCGTCGCCTTGAACATCAGATGCTCGAACATGTGCGCAAAGCCCGAGCGGCCCTTGGGATCGTCCTTCGACCCGACATCGTACCAGACCTGGACCGAGACATTGGGCGTCGTCGTGTCGCGAATGGCATAGACGCGCAGCCCGTTGGGCAAGGTGCGCGTGGTGAAGGCGATCGGCTTCACGCTTTCCGTGCGCGCAGAAGTGGCGGTCTGTGCCCCCGCCAGCGAGGGAAGGGCGGCGACGCCGAGCAGGAGCGCGGCACGGAAAAGGCGCATGAAGACCCTCTTGATGGAGTGCGGGTTACTTGGACTTGTTGCGGTTGCCGTAGAGAACGGCGGCGGCGATCGCGGCCGATCCGATGCCGACGCCCAGCCCGATCTTGCCCAGCGGCCAGTTGCGCGTCTTGTCCTTCACCGAGTCGGCGGCGGCTTCGGCCGCGGCGACGGCATGCTCCTTGGCCTCCTTGGCGGCGGCGAGGATTTCGTTGGGGGCGTCTTCGGTATGATCGGTCATGTTACTCTCCTACTCGACCAGATTATTCCTTGGCAGCGTAGCGCGCCCGGAAGTCGTCCGCAAAGGCCGTGAGCCGCCCCTCGGCGATCGCGCCGCGCAGATCGGCCATCATCTGCTGATAGAACCAGATATTATGCTCGGTCATCAGCATCGCGCCCAGGATCTCGCCCGCGCGGACCAGATGATGCAGATAGGCGCGGCTATATTGCGCGCAGACCGGGCAACCGCAGGCGGGATCGAGCGGCCCCTGATCCTCGGCGAACCGAGCATTGCGGATGTTGATCGGCCCCGATCGGGTGAAGGCCTGCCCCGTCCGCCCCGAACGCGTCGGCAGCACGCAGTCGAACATGTCGACCCCGCGCTCGACGGCGCCCACGATGTCGGTCGGCTTGCCCACGCCCATCAGATAGCGGGGCTTCTCGACCGGCAACTGACCCGGCGCGAAGTCGAGGCAGCCGAACATCGCCTCCTGCCCCTCGCCGACCGCCAGGCCGCCGATCGCATAGCCGTCGAACCCGATATCGATCAGCGCGTCGGCCGACGCCTTGCGGAACCCTTCGTTGAGCGCACCCTGCTGGATGCCGAAGATCGCATTGTCCTCGGCATGCTGCCCGCCCGCGTCGAAGGCATCGCGGCTGCGCCTGGCCCAGCGCATCGAGCGTTCCATCGCGGCGGCCTGCACCTCGCGCGAGGAGGTGGTCGGGACCAGTTCGTCGAACGCCATGACGATGTTCGAGCCCAGCAGCCGCTGGATTTCGATCGAGCGTTCGGGGCTGAGCATATGGCGGGTGCCGTCGAGATGGCTCTTGAAGGACACGCCGTCCTCGGACCGCTTGGTCAGGTCGGCCAGGCTCATCACCTGATAGCCGCCCGAATCGGTCAGGATCGGCCGGTCCCAGCCCATGAAGCCGTGCAAGCCCCCCAGCCGGTTCACCCGCTCCGCGCCGGGGCGCAGCATCAGGTGATAGGTGTTGCCCAGGATGATGTCCGCCCCGCTGGCGCGCACGTCGCCGGGCTTCATCGCCTTGACGGTGGCGGCGGTGCCGACGGGCATGAAGGCGGGGGTGCGGATCTCGCCGCGCTTCATGGTGATGGTGCCGGTCCGGGCGCGGCCGTCGGTGGCGTGGATGGCGAAGGAGAAGCGGGCGGTCATTTTCTTCTGTCTCGGGGCGCGAGCGGGCCGGTGGGGCCATTGGCGTCGGCGGGAATGGTGCGGATGGTCAGCGCTTCGGCGCGGCTGATCGCGCCGTCATGGTCGCGGTCGAAGCGCGAGAACAGGCGCGAGAAGTGCGCCTGCAACTCGGGCAAGGTGATGCGGTTGTCATTGTCCTTGTCGACATCGAACGGACTGGGCAGCGCGTTGCGGTCGCCCAGCCAGCGTTCGGCCCAGTCGGCGAACTGGAGATAGCCGATCGAACCCTGATGCGCGGTGTCGATGGCGTCGTAGGATCGCTTGACCCCCGCCTCCATCTCCTCGCGCGTGGTCTTTCCGTCGCCGTCCGCGTCGAAGGCGGCGATCATCATCGCCACCGGCTCGACCACCATCGTCGCGGGGGTCTGGGCGAAGGGCGCGGGGCGCGCGGTGACGGTCACCGTCTCGTTCGCCCCCGGCATCGGCGTCGCCGCCTGGAGCAGCAGCGCCAGCAGGATCATGCGCGCGGCCCCGGCAGCAACAGCGAGGCGTCGCCATAGGAATAGAAGCGATACGCGTGCGCGATCGCATGGGCATAGGCCGCCTGCATCCGGTCCAGCCCCATCAGCGCCGAGACCAGCATGAACAGGGTCGAGCGCGGCAGGTGGAAATTGGTCATCAGCCCGTCGATCCCGCGAAAGCGATAGCCCGGCGTGATGAAGATGGCGGTGTCGCCCTCGAACGGACGGATCACGCCGTCTTCTCCGGCCGCGCTCTCGATCAGCCGCAGCGAAGTGGTGCCGACCGCGATTACCCGGCCGCCGCGTTCCTTGACGGCGTTCAGCCGGTCGGCGGTGGCGGCGTCGATCCGGCCCCATTCGGCGTGCATCTTGTGATCGACGGTGTCGTCGGCCTTGACCGGCAGGAAGGTGCCCGCACCGACATGCAGGGTCAGCGTGGCATGCTCGATCCCTGCGGCTGCCAGCGATTCGAGCAGGCCGGGCGTGAAGTGCAGCGCCGCCGTGGGCGCGGCGACCGCCCCTGGCTCGTTGGCGAACATCGTCTGATAGTCGTCGGCGTCCTTCTCGGTCACGCCGCGCTTCTGCGCGATATAGGGGGGCAGCGGCATGGTGCCCGCCCGCTCCAGCAGCAGCTCGACCGGCTCGTCCCCGGCGAAGTCCAGCGCGAAGCTGCCGTCCTCGGCCCGGTCGCGCGCGGTCGCGCTGACCCCGGTGCCGAAGTCGATGACGTCGCCGTCGCGCAGCCGCTTGGCGTTGCGGATGAAGGCGCGCCAGCGCCGCGTCCCCTCGCGCTTGTGCAGCGTCGCGCCGATCTTCGCCTCGCCGCGTATCCCCTCCAGCTGGGCGGGGATGACGCGGGTGTCGTTGAAGACCAGCAGGTCGCCGGGGCGCAGCGCGGCGGGCAGGTCGCTCACCCGCTCGTCACGGGTGGCGTCGCCGTCGAGGACCAGCATTCGCGCCGAATCGCGCGGGGATGCCGGGTAAAGCGCGATCCGCTCGGGCGGCAGCGCGAAGTCGAAGAGATCTACGTTCACTTGGTGGCCGTTGCCGCCTTCTTGGCCGGAGCCGCCTTGGGGGCGGGGCGTCGCGCCGGAGCGGGCCGGGTCGCGGGCTTGGGGGCAGGGGCCGCACCGGGCAAAGTCACCGGCGCGCCCAGGTTGGGGGCGGCGACGGGGGTGGGGACATAGGCGGGGGGATTGTCGGCCGCGACATAGGCGTGGACGATCCGGCTGGGGTTCGCAGGCGGCTCGCCCCGTTCGATCTTGTCGACATATTGCATGCCGTCGATCACCCGGCCGAACACCGTGTAATTCTTGTCGAGCGAGAAGCGTGGCTGGAAGACGATGTAGAACTGGCTGTTGGCGCTGTTGGGATCGTCGGCGCGCGCGGCGGCGACCGATCCGCGGACATGCGGCAGATAGTTGAACTCGGCGGGCACGTTGGGCAGGTCCGACCCGCCGGTGCCGTCGCCCTTGGGATCGCCGCCCTGCGCCATGAAGCCGTCGATCACGCGGTGGAAGGTCAGCCCGTCATAGAAATGGCGACGGGTCAGCGTCTTGATCCGCTCGACCATCTTGGGCGCGACATCGGGACGCAGCCAGATCGTCACGCGGCCGCCGGTCGACAGGTCGAGCAGCCAGAGATTCTCCTTGTCGGTGACGGGCGGCGGGGCCGGCCGGCCGGTGACATTGTCCTCCAGCACCTGTGCCGCCTTGGCGGGAGTGGTGAATTTGGGCTGGGCCTGGGACCTGCTTTGGGCCTGTGCCGGAACGGCGATCAGGCTGGCCATCATCATGGCAAGAGCGGCGAGAACGCGCATCACATCTCTACGACAAGGAAAGGAATGGGGAGGCTGTAGAGCAAATCGCCCCTTGCGCCAATCTGAACCTTTTCGAGGATCAACTCCTCCCCGGCACGGGGAGGGGGACCGTCGCGAAGCGATGGTGGAGGGGGTGTGCGGCAAAGGATGCCGGTTGCGGAGAGCCCCCTCCGTCAGGGCTGCGCCCTGCCACCTCCCCGTGCCGGGGAGGATCCTAAGATCCCTTGCGGCCGATCTTCTCGACCCGCGCGACGACATCCTCGCGCACCGCAGGCGTCACGAACTTGGCGATATTGCCGCCATAGAGCGCGATCTCCTTGACCAGGCGGCTGGCGATGGGTTGCAGCGCGACATCGGCCATCAGGAAGACGGTCTCGACGCGCGGATTGATCTGCTGGTTCATCCCCGCCATCTGATATTCATATTCGAAATCGGCGACCGCGCGCAGGCCCCGGACGATGACCTTGGCGCCCTCGCGCTCGGCAAAGTCCATCAGCAGCGAATCGAAGGCGACGACATGGATCTCGCCTGCCACACCGGCGATCTCGCGGCGGACCATCTCCATGCGCTCGTCCAGCGTGAACATGGGTGACTTGGACGGGTTGGTCGTGACGCCGATCACCAGCCGGTCGACCAGCTTCGCGCCGCGCCGGATGATGTCCATATGGCCCAGCGTGACGGGATCGAAGGTGCCGGGATAGACGCCGATCCGGGTCATCGGTCGCGCTCCACGACATAGGCGGCGATGGCGCGGAGCAGGTCGGCCTCGGGGCCGTAATCGCGCAAATGCTCGATCGCCTGGGCGACCAGCATCCGGCATTGTTCGCGCGCGCGCTCGACGCCGAGCAGGCTGAGGAAGGTGGCCTTGCCCGCCTCCTCGTCCTTGCGCAGCTTCTTGCCCGCCGCCGCCTCGTCCCCCTCGGCGTCGAGCAGGTCGTCGGCGATCTGGAAGGCCAGACCCAGGTCATGCGCATAGCCGCGCAGATGGATGCGGCCCTCGGGCGCGACGCGTCCCAGGATCGCGCCCGCCTCGACCGCGGCGCAGATCAGCGCGCCGGTCTTCATCTGCTGGAGCCGGGTGACGGTGGCGAGGTCGAACACCTGCCGCTCGGCCTCCAGGTCCATCATCTGCCCGCCCGCCATGCCGCTGGGCCCCGAGGCGCGGGCGAGGTCGAGGATCAGCTCGGACCGGACGAAGGGATCGGCATGGGTCGACGGATCGGCCAGGATCTCGAAGGCCAGCGCGTGGAGACAGTCGCCCGCCAGGATCGCCGTCGCCTCGTCGAACGCCTTGTGGACGGTCGGCTTGCCGCGCCGCAGGTCGTCATCGTCCATCGCGGGCAGATCGTCATGGATCAGCGAATAGACATGGATCGCCTCCAGCGCGGTTGCGACCCAGCCCGCACAGTCGCGGTCCACGTCGAACAGATGCGCGGTGGCGAAGACGAGGAGCGGGCGCAGCCGCTTGCCCCCGCCGATCGCGGCATGGCGCATCGCGGCATAGAGCGAGGCGCGGGGATCGCCCGGATCGGCCAGCACCTGCGCGAAGCGGCGGTCGATATCCTCGGCGACCTCGGCCAGCGCGCCCGACAGGGTCGTGGCGGTAAGCGTCACGCTCAACCCGCCTGGAACGGGCGGGTGCCCGCAGCCTTGCCTTCGGCATCGAGGCGGATCGCCTCGATCCGGGCCTGGGCGGCGTCGAGCCGCTCGGCGCAACGCTGACGCAGACGGTCGCCGCGCTCATAGAGGCGGATCGATTCGTCGAGCGTCGCTTCGCCGCTTTCCAGTCGGCCGACGATCCTCTCCAGTTCCTTGAGGGCGTCCTCGAACGTCAGTTCTTCGATGGGCGTATCCATGACGTCGCTATGCGGCACGCATCCGGCGCGCGCAAGGATGCTTGATCCATCCTTATGCCGCGCCTGTCCCTATCGGAGTCGGTTGACCGTCCAAGTATAGAGGAACGAGACGCTGAGCAGCCCCAGATCGACCGCCGCCTGCACCCGGCGCGGCGACCGGTCGGTCAGGTCATGGGTGATGAGGCGGATATCGGCGGTCGGATGGCGATAGGCGAGCGCGACCAGCGCCAGCACCGCCATTCCCATCACGATCCGCCGTTCGCGCACGCCCCCGTCTCCCCGCGCGCCGGTCTAGGCCGTGTCCGGACGAGCGGCAAGGGGGCTGCGGGGCGGCTTTCCGCCATCCCGCCGGTCATCGGCAGGGAGCGGCCTCGGCACGCCCGGTCGCGCCCGCAATTCTTGGCGGCGTAAAGCGCCTGATCCGCCTCGCGGTAGATCGCCCTCCAGTCCGTCTCGTCCCGCATCGGGCCGGTGCACAGCCCCAGGCTGGCGGTGACCTTCAGCCCCGAGGGATAGGCGACCTCGCGCAGCCGGGCGAGCAGCAGGTCGATATCCGGCCCGCGCGCGGCGTCGGTCAGCAGCGCGAACTCCTCGCCGCCGATCCGTGCGATCAGCGTGTCGGGGCCGACCAGATCGGCCAGCGCATGCGCAAAGCCGCGGAGGACCTCGTCGCCACCGTCATGGCCCAGTTGGTCGTTGATCCGCTTGAAATGATCGATATCGATCAGGATCAGCGTCTGCGGCCCGCTGCGCCCGATCGCCTGGTCGAGAAAGGCGCGGCGGTTGAACAGCCCGGTCAGCGAATCGGTATCCGCCAGCCGCCGCGCGACCCGCTCGTCGGCGCGCGCCAGGTCGCGGTCGCGGCTGAGCAGATAGATGCGATAGGCGACGCCCAGGCTGGCGATCAGCGCCTCGGCCCCCATCGACAGCACCGTCGACTGGTCGATCCATGGTCGCCAGGCGATCAGATGCGCGGCGTGGAGCAGCCGGAACATGGCAAAAACGATCGGCGCGCCCCATGCGAAGGCGAAGGCCCAAAGGAAATTGCTCCGTCGCCGCCAGGCCTGGACGAGCACCGCGATCAGGAAGAACAACAGGACGAGGAAGCCGAAGACCACGGCCTGGTCGAGCGGCAGGATCCAGCGCGGCGCGAGCAGCGCGAAGGCGACGTTGGGAATGGCGATCAGCACGAACGACACGATCGCCAACCGGTCCAGCCAGCCCTCGAACACCTTCCGCTCGAAGAAGTGGCGCGCGAAGATGACCAGGGTCAGCGCGACCCCGCCCAGCATGATGGCGTTCCATCGGTGCCGCTCGTTATTGTCCAGCCAGGGCAGCCACTGGCCGATCAGCCCCGACGACGCGAGCGCATAGCCGGTGATGAAGAACAGCAACAGGCAATAGACGGGCTGGAGCGGCTGGCGCAGCGCGGGCCAGAGCGCGAGATTATAGACCGCCAGTCCGATCACCATCCCCATGATCAGGCCATAGATCAGCCCCAGCGAGGATTCGGTCGCCAGCATGTCGCCATGACGGCCCAGGCGCGCGCCGCGCACGACGCCGCGCATATTCGCCGCGCCATGCGCCTCCCACAGGATGCGGACCGGCCGCGCCCCCTCGCGCGGCAGGGGGACGCCGATCATCGCGCCCAGCAGCAGATAGGGAGAGGTGGTCGCGCTGGTATAGGCGACCCGGCGCATCTGGCCGTCGGCATAGAGGATATGCAGGGTCGTCGCGTCCTGCCAGGTGCTGGCGAAGCGGACCGCCAGCCGATCGCGCGGATCGCCGGCAATCACCGGCAGTGGCTGGGAGAGCACCCAATAGTCGCCGACGCCATAAGAGGACTGGTCGCTTCGGCAGTCGAAACGCTGCGGGGCCGCCAGCATCGCCTGCGGCGTATCGCCGGGGTGGATGGGCCGGATACAGGTGGTCAGCGGTTGGCCGACCTGCGCCTGCGCGGCAGACAATGGCACAAGGCCCAGCATGATCGCCAGAATCAGCGCGCCAATCCTGGTCAGCCATCCACCACCCATGGCGCGGACCATATCATGGCTTAATTTAAATTTGGCTTAAATTTTATGAGTGTGTGGTTAACGGCTTGATCTGGGAAAGCCGACGCTTGGGCCCTTCGCACGGCCACCCGAAAAAAAGGGCCGGGTGATGCCACCCGGCCCGATCATGTCGGCGATCAGCCTGCGTCGACTTCCGCCGGCTTGCCGCCCTTCTTGCGCGGCTTCTTCGGCGCGGCGGGTTCGATCGCGAAGGACAGCGCGCCGTCCTTCATCCTCACCGTCACCTCGCCGCCATGGACCAGCTTGCCGAACAGCAGTTCCTCGGCGAGCGGCTGCTTGATCTTCTCCTGGATCAGGCGGCCCATCGGACGCGCGCCATACAGGCGGTCATAGCCCTTTTCGGTGAGCCAGCTCTTCGCCGCTTCGTCCAGGCTGATATGGACGTGACGATCGGCCAGCTGGAGTTCGAGCTGGAGGATGAACTTGTCCACCACCCGCGCGACGACCTCGGGCGGGAGATAGCCGAAGGGCACGATCGCATCGAGGCGGTTGCGGAACTCGGGCGAGAACATCTTCTGCACCGCCTGCTCGTCCTCGCCCTCGCGGGTGAGGTTGCCGAACCCGACCGTCTCGCGCGCCATGTCGGCGGCGCCCGCATTGGTCGTCATGATGATGATCGTGTTGCGGAAATCGACCGTCTTGCCGTGGTGATCGGTCAGCTTCCCGTTGTCCATCACCTGCAGGAGGATGTTGAACAGATCGGGATGCGCCTTCTCGATCTCGTCGAGCAGCAGCACCGAGTGCGGATTCTGGTCGACCGCATCGGTCAGCAGGCCGCCCTGGTCGTATCCGACATAGCCCGGAGGGGCGCCGATCAGACGGCTGACCGAGTGACGCTCCATATATTCGGACATGTCGAACCGCTGGAGCGGAATGCCCAGGATCGTCGCCAGCTGGCGAGCAACCTCGGTCTTGCCGACGCCCGTGGGGCCGGTGAACAGATAGTTGCCGATCGGCTTGTCGGGATCGCGCAGGCCCGCCCGGCTGAGCTTGATCGCCGAGGACAGATTCTCGATCGCGGCATTCTGGCCGAACACCACCCGCTTGAGATCGGTCTCCAGCGTCTCCAGCTGCTGGCGGTCGTCGGTCGACACGCTCTTGGGCGGGATGCGCGCCATGGTGGCGATCACGGCCTCGATCTCCTTGGGGGTGATCGTCTTCTTGCGCTTGCTGACCGGCACCAGCATCTGCATCGCGCCCACTTCGTCGATCACGTCGATCGCCTTGTCGGGCAGCTTGCGGTCGTTGATATAGCGCGCCGACAGCTCGACCGCCGACTTGATCGCATCGGGGGTATACTTGACCTGATGGTGATCCTCGAACGCCGAGCGGAGCCCTGCCAGGATCTTGATCGTGTCCTCGATCGTCGGCTCGTTCACGTCGATCTTCTGGAACCGGCGCAGCAGCGCGCGGTCCTTTTCGAAGTGGTTGCGGAACTCCTTATAGGTGGTCGAGCCGATACAGCGGATCGTGCCGCCCGACAGAGCGGGCTTGAGCAGGTTCGACGCATCCATCGCCCCGCCGCTGGTCGCGCCCGCGCCGATGACGGTGTGGATCTCGTCGATGAAGAGCACCGCGTGCGGCAGTTTCTCCAGCTCGTTGACGACCGCCTTCAGCCGCTCCTCGAAATCGCCGCGATAGCGGGTGCCCGCCAGCAGCGCGCCCATGTCGAGCGAATAGATGACGGCGTTCAGCAGCACCTCGGGCACATTGCCCTCGATGATCTTGCGCGCCAGGCCTTCCGCGATGGCGGTCTTGCCGACGCCGGGATCGCCCACATAGAGCGGATTGTTCTTCGACCGGCGGCACAGGATCTGGACGGTGCGGTCCACTTCGGGCCCGCGCCCGATCAGCGGATCGACCTTGCCCAGCTTGGCCTTTTCGTTGAGGTCGACGGTGAACTGCTTGAGCGCGCTTTCACCCTTGCCCTTTTCGGCGGGCTTGGCGGGCTTTTCCTCCTCGACGCCCTTGGGCGGGGTCGACTCGCTGGCAGCACCACCCTTGCCGACGCCGTGGCTGATGAAGCTGACGGCGTCCAGGCGGCTCATATCCTGCTGCTGGAGGAAATAGACGGCATAGGATTCGCGTTCGGAGAACAGGGCGACCAGCACGTTCGCGCCGGTCACCTCGTCGCGGCCCGAGGACTGGACGTGCAGGATCGCGCGCTGGACGACGCGCTGGAACCCGCTGGTGGGGGAGGGGTCGGTCGCCGCCTCGACCTTCAGCGCGTCGAGTTCGGTGTCGAGATACTGGGCGACCGTCGCCTTCAGCTCGCCCAGGTCGACATGGCACGCCTCCATCACCTTGGAGGCATGGTCGTCGTCGATCAGCGCGAGGAGGAGGTGCTCCAGCGTGGCATATTCGTGGCGCCGCACGGTCGCGGCTTCCAGCGCCTTGTGAAGCGTGGTCTCGAGCGCGGGGGCGAAAGATGGCATCTACGATACTCCTTCCGAAGCGCCATGGACTGACGCCTCGTTTCGACCAATGTCGGGATGGTTCGCCCCGGCATCAAGCGGGTGTAACGCGCGGCGGCTGAACAAAGCGTATCGCGCGAACGAAAATATGGGACCGCCTGGGAGCGTGCGCGCCGGGTGGGGCCCCCCCTGCGTCACCGCTTGAACAGCGCGTCGGCGCTGGCGCGGTGGAGCGCGGCGCGGTCGATGTGGCGGCGGGTCCGTTCGATCTCCTGCTCCAGCACCGCGATCCGCGTCTCCAGCTCGGCGAGCGAGAGCGGATCGAGATCGGTCCGGACCAGCATGGTCAGGCTGTCGGGAATGCGGATCGGGGAGTCGTCCTGTTCCATATCGGGATGCAGCGTTGACCCGGTCGCCGCCGATGTCAATAACGGGGCGACATGGCGACGTTCACGAAGGGGCGGTAATCGGTGCACGCGGATAACGACGTGATGGGGATCGGCGATCTCCCCGAGATGATGACCGCGATCGATCCCGAAGCGGCGGGCGGGCCGGAGGTGCTGGTCCCGACCCGTCGGCCGACCCCGCGGCCCGGTGCGGGCGAAGTGCTGATCCGGATCGCCGCCGCCGGGGTCAACCGGCCCGATGTGATGCAGCGCCAGGGGCTCTATCCCCCGCCGCCGGGCGCGCCCTCCATCCCCGGTCTGGAAGTCGCGGGCGAGGTCATCGCGATCGGCGAGGGCGTCGGGCCCGAGATGCTGGGCCAGCCGGTCTGCGCGCTGATCGGCGGCGGCGGCTATGCCGAATATGCGGTGGCGGTGGCCGAGCACTGCCTGCCCGTGCCCAACGGCCTGTCGATGGTGCAGGCGGCGGCGCTGCCCGAGACGCTGTTCACCGTGTGGACCAATGTCTTCGAGCGCGCCTATGCCCGCGAGGGCGAGACGCTGCTCGTCCATGGCGGGACCAGCGGCATCGGCACCATGGCGATCCTGCTGGGCAAGCTGTTCGGCCTGACGGTGATCGTCACCGCCGGATCGGACGACAAATGCGCGGCCGCCGAAAAGCTCGGCGCGGCCAAGGCGATCAACTATCGCACCGGGGATTTCGTCGAGGCGGTCCAGGCCTTCACCGGCGGCAAGGGCGTGGACATCGTCCTCGACATGGTCGGCGGCGATTATGTGCCGCGCAACCTGAAATGCCTGGCCGAGGAGGGGCGGCATGTCTCGATCGCGGTGCAGCGCGGCGCGAAGGCGGAAATCCCGCTCTGGGAGGTGATGCGCCGCCGCCTGATCCTGACCGGATCGACGCTGCGCGGTCGCGATGCCGAGTTCAAGGCGATGGTCGCCGACGAGGTGGCGCGGATCGTCTGGCCGCATGTCGAGGAAGGGCGGCTGCGCCCGGTCATCGATCGCAGCTTTCCGCTGGCGCAGGCCGCGGACGCGCATCGCCGCATGGAAGCGGGCGACCATATGGGCAAGATCGTCCTGACCATCGGCGAATAATCCGATCTGCCCATTTCGGACCGTGATCGACCGGGGTAACGGATCGGACGAGCGAATCGGCCGGGTCGGCCCGATCCGTTCGGTCCGCACGATTGGCCAAGGGGGGATGCGAATGCTGCGATGGGGGCTGGCCGCCGGGATCGTGATGGCGGGCAATATGGCGGCGATACCCGCCGCTGCCCAGTCGGCACGCGACATCCTGACCCAGGCTTCCTTCGCCGATACCGACGAGGCGAGCGCGCTGCGCCGGGTGACGCTCGCCTATGCGACCGCCGGCAATATGCTGAAGCACAGCCCCGACGATCACGAGGCGCTGCTGATGCGCGCCACCGCGCTGGGCTACCGCGCCAAGCTGACCGGCAACCGCACCGACGCGCTCGCGGCGCGGCGTCAATTCGAGGCGCTGATCGCGGAGAATCCCCGCGATGCCGAGGCGCAGCTGGCGCTGGGTGCCTGGCATATCGGCGCGGTCAAGAAGCTGGGGGCGATCGTCGGGCGTGCGGCGCTCGGGGCGCAGCGGGGGGCGGGCTTCGTCCTGCTCGACCGGGCGATCGCGCTGGGCGGCGACCGGGCCTTGTTTCCCGGACTGGCGGCGCTGCTGCGGCTGGAGCTCGATCCGCGCGACCCGCGTGGCCGCAAACTGGCCGAGGCGGCGGCGCATGCCGCGACGGTGACGCCGATCGACCGCATCCTGCAACGCGCCGCTATCGCCGTGCTGACGCCGGTGCACGCGGGCGACGGTCCGGCAACCCGCAGGCTGGCCTCGCAGCTCCTGCCCTTCGGGCGATTCGACGACGACAATTGATGCGACGCTGGGCCGCCGGGTGCTGGACGGGGCAAGGGCAGGGGCGTATGAGGCACTGTTTCGGTCACTTTGTGGCGCCGCACCTTGCTCTTGGAGGCGGCTCGCATTAGATTTGCCGCCGCTACGGCCGCTCCGATGAGGGGCGGCCCTTTTATTTTCCGACTGGAGTGATCCCCGTGGCCCAGCCGCTCATGCCCCATGCGACCGCTTCCTGGCTGGTCGACAACACCTCGCTCTCCTTCGAGCAGATTGCGGATTTCTGCGGCCTTCATATCCTGGAAGTGCAGGCGATCGCCGACGACACGGCGGCGACCAAGCTGACCGGCCGCGATCCGGTCCGCGCGCACGAAGTGACGCAGAGCGAGATCGAGAAGGCGCAGGCCAATCCCGATTATCGCATGAAGATGACCAAGGGCCCCGAGCAGGTCCGCCGGACCAAGGGCCCGCGCTACACGCCGGTCAGCAAGCGGCAGGACAAGCCCGACGGCATCGCCTGGATCATCCGCAACCACCCGGAAATCTCGGACGGCGCGATCAGCAACCTGATCGGCACCACCCGCACCACGATCGCCGCGATCCGCGACCGCAGCCACTGGAACATCGCCAATATCACGCCGAAGGACCCGGTGACGCTGGGCCTGACCACCCAGCGCGAGCTCGACTCGGCGGTGGCCAAGGCGGCGAAGGCGACCGGCGGCAATGCCGATGCGCAGCCGACCGACACCCGCCTGGAGGGCGATCGCGAGGCGCTGCTCGCCTCGCTGCGTGCCGAGCGCGATCAGCAGAGCCGCGATTCGGACTCGATCGGGCATGGCGACATCATCGATCCGCACTCGCTGTTCCGCAGCTGATCGGCACGCTTCGGCTTGACGAAAGGGGGCGTCCACCGACCGGGTGGGCGCCCCTTTTGCGTGATGGGGAACGGCGTCACCCTTGCCCCGTTGAGTCCGGGCAAAGGAGATCATCCATGTCCGAGCAGGAAAAGCGCGACCCTCAGCCCTTCGATCGCGATGGTGGCTATACGGGCCAGGACTATCATCGCGACGACGAGCACGCGATGGGCCGGGCGGAGCCCTCGGGCCGCGTGACGACCACCCCGCCAGTACCGGGTGAGGGCAATGCCGACACCAGCCTGCCCGACGACGATGGCAGGCGCGCCACGATCGATCCGAAGACGGGCGAAGTCCATGGCAGCGGGGCAGGCGCCGGTGGCGGCCATCGCGGCGACGAGATCGATGAAGTGGACCCCGCGACTCCGCCGGGCGTGGGGCGGCGGCCGGTAAACTGAAATCCCCGGCAGCTTGTTGTGTCACCCCAGCGCAGGCTGGGGTCTTTTGCCGTAGGAGCCCCTCGCGGCCAACGTTCCCCGCTTTCGCTGGGATGACGCCTGTCGTGGCGGAGGCTTTCCGGATGGCAGGCGCATCGCGGCGATCACCGCAGCGGCGGCGCGATCATTCCGGCGATGTCGGGAAAAGTGGCAGGAGTGCACGGACTCGAACCGTGGGCCCTCGGTTTTGGAGACCGATGCTCTACCAACTGAGCTACACTCCTGCGAGGCGGCCGCCATTAGCCCGGCTGATCGGGCAGAGCAATAGGCTGTTTCACTATTTTCGTGAATCGCTCGCCTGATGCCTCAGGTGTCGCGCGGGGCGGCGACATTGACCCCAAGGCGACTCCCGCGTATAGGCCGCCGCTGCACGAAGGGGATTTCTCGGGAATCGGGACATGTCCGTCGGGCAAGCTTGAACATTGCTGGATGCGAATATGGGCCGGGCGCAAGCCGCGATGGCCCCTTTTTGTATTCCTAAGTGCTGTGATGGCTCCAGCAAAGTAACCTCATGGAAAGGTGAAGGCTTCAATGCCGACGATCAACCAGCTGGTCCGCAAGGGCCGCGAACTGCAGAAGGCCAAGTCCAAGGTCCCTGCAATGGAGCAGAACCCGCAGAAGCGCGGCGTTTGCACCCGTGTCTACACGACGACCCCGAAGAAGCCGAACTCGGCACTTCGCAAGGTGGCCAAGGTCCGTCTGACCAACAGCCGCGAAGTCATCTCGTACATCCCGGGCGAAGGCCACAACCTGCAGGAGCACTCGGTGGTGCTCATCCGCGGCGGCCGTGTGCGCGACCTTCCCGGCGTGCGCTACCATGTGCTGCGCGGCGTTCTCGACACGCAGGGCGTGAAGGATCGCAAGCAGTCCCGCTCGAAGTACGGCGCGAAGCGTCCGAAGTAAGCCGGTCGGGCCTCATCCGAGGCTCCTCGACCACCAAAGGCTGAAGTTTTGTAAGGAAATACGAGAATGGCTCGTCGTCGTCGTCCCGAAAAGCGGGAAATCCTGCCGGATCCCAAGTTCGGGGATGTGGTCCTGTCGAAGTTCATGAACTCGGTCATGCTGGACGGTAAGAAGTCCGTGGCCGAAGCCATCGTGTACGGTGCCCTGGAAACCGTCGAGACGCGCGCCAAGCGCGATCCGATCGGCGTGTTCCACGATGCGCTGAACAACATCAAGCCGGGCATCGAAGTTCGTTCGCGCCGCGTCGGCGGTGCGACCTACCAGGTCCCGGTCGAAGTCCGTCCGGAGCGTGCCCAGGCTCTGGCCATCCGTTGGCTGATCGGCGCGTCGCGCGCCCGTTCGGAGAACACGATGGCCGCGCGTCTGTCGGGCGAGCTGATGGACGCCGCGAACAACCGCGGCAACGCGGTCAAGAAGCGCGAAGATACGCACCGCATGGCGGAAGCGAATCGCGCCTTCTCGCACTACCGCTGGTAAGGGCCTTGCGGCGGACCGGATTCATTTCCGCTCTGCCGCAACCTTTTCGGGGTGCGGTGCCGGCGGTCTTCCGCTGGTCACGCAAACAGCCTATATAAGGGGGAGCCGGGCCAACCGGCTCCCCCCTACGCTTGAGGAAGATCGATCATGGCCCGCAGCCATCCGCTCGAGAAGTATCGCAACATCGGCATCATGGCGCACATCGATGCCGGCAAGACGACCACGACCGAGCGCATTCTTTATTACACCGGCAAGTCCTACAAGATCGGCGAAGTGCACGAAGGCACCGCCACCATGGACTGGATGGAGCAGGAGCAGGAGCGCGGCATCACGATCACGTCGGCCGCGACGACCTGTTTCTGGAACGACAACCGCATCAACATCATCGACACCCCCGGGCACGTCGACTTCACCATCGAAGTGGAGCGTTCGCTCCGCGTGCTCGACGGCGCAGTCGCCTGCTTCGACGGCGTGGCGGGTGTTGAGCCGCAGTCGGAAACCGTGTGGCGTCAGGCCGACAAGTACGGCGTGCCGCGCATGTGCTTCGTCAACAAGCTCGACCGCACCGGCGCCGACTTCTATTTCTGCGTGAACTCGATCATCGAGCGTCTGGGCGCGCGTCCGGCGGTCCTGTATCTGCCGATCGGCATCGAGGGCGGCTTCAAGGGCCTGGTCGACTTGGTCGAGAACCGCGCGATCATCTGGCTCGAAGAATCGCTGGGCGCCAAGTTCGAATATCAGGACATCCCCGATGACCTGAAGGAAAAGGCCGCGAAGTATCGCAGCGACCTGATCGAAATGGCCGTCGAGCAGGACGACGCCGCGATGGAAGCGTATCTGGAAGGCAACGAGCCTTCGGTCGCCGAACTCAAGGCGCTGATCCGCAAGGGCACGCTGGAAATGGCGTTCGTCCCCGTGGTCTGCGGCTCGGCCTTCAAGAACAAGGGCGTGCAGCCCCTGCTCGACGCGGTCATCGACTATCTGCCGTCGCCGCTCGACGTTCCGGCCATCAAGGGCGTGAAGCTCGACGGCGAGACGCCGGACGAGCGTCCTTCGTCGGACACCGAGCCCTTCTCGGCGCTGGCGTTCAAGATCATGAACGACCCGTTCGTCGGTTCGCTGACCTTCGCCCGCATCTATTCGGGCAAGCTCGAGACCTCGTCGCAGGTTCTGAACTCGGTCAAGGACAAGAAGGAAAAGATCGGCCGTATGCTGCTCATGCATGCGAACAGCCGTGAGGACATCCAGGAAGCCTATGCCGGCGACATCGTCGCGCTCGCAGGCCTCAAGGATACCACGACCGGTGACACGCTCTGCGCGCAGAACGCCCCGATCATCCTGGAGCGGATGGAATTCCCCGAGCCCGTGATCGAGCTGTCGGTGGAGCCGAAGACCAAGGCCGACCAGGAGAAGATGGGCGTCGCGCTCAATCGTCTCGCTCGCGAGGACCCCTCGTTCCGCGTGACCTCGGACGCCGAGTCGGGCCAGACCATCATCAAGGGCATGGGCGAGCTCCATCTCGAGATCCTGGTCGACCGCATGAAGCGCGAGTTCAAGGTCGAGGCGAATGTCGGTGCGCCGCAGGTGGCGTATCGCGAATACCTCAAGAAGCCGGTCGATATCGACTACACGCACAAGAAGCAGTCGGGCGGCACCGGCCAGTTCGGCCGCGTCAAGGTCAAGCTGACCCCGGGCGAGCGTGGTTCGGGCTTCGTCTTCAAGGACGAAATCAAGGGCGGTAACATTCCGAAGGAATATATCCCCGCGATCGAGAAGGGCTTCCGTGAAACCGCGGAAACCGGTTCGCTGGTCGGCTTCCCGATCATCGACTTCGAGGTGCTGCTGTATGACGGCGCGTACCACGACGTCGACTCGTCGGCGCTGGCGTTCGAAATCTGTGCCCGCGGCGCGATGCGCGAAGCGGCCCAGAAGTCGGGCATCACGCTGCTCGAGCCGGTCATGAAGGTCGAGGTCGTGACCCCGGAAGACTATCTGGGCGACGTCATCGGCGACATGAACAGCCGTCGCGGCCAGATCCAGGGCACCGACACGCGCGGCAACGCGCAGACGGTCGAGGCGATGGTCCCGCTGGCCAACATGTTCGGCTATGTGAACGCGCTCCGCTCGTTCACCCAGGGTCGTGCGCAGTACTCGATGCAGTTCTCGCACTATGACGAAGTGCCGCAGAATGTTGCGGACGAGGTCAAGGCGAAGATGGCCTAACAGCGTCCGTCGCGCCCTCGGGGCAACTGGGGGCGCGGACACGCTAGGGGCTGGCAATCGCTTCAAACACCCGCTATGGGGCCGCGTTCGCGTGGCCTCGGATGCGGCACCGAATTCGATTCAGAAGGTAGGAAAATGGCAAAGGCAAAATTCGAGCGGAACAAGCCGCACCTCAACATCGGCACCATCGGCCACGTCGACCACGGCAAGACCTCGCTGACCGCAGCGATCACCAAGGTTCTGGCCGACAACGTCGCCGGCAACGCGGCGGTGGACTTCGCGAACATCGACAAGGCGCCGGAAGAGCGCGAGCGCGGCATCACCATCTCGACCGCCCACGTTGAGTATGAGACCGAAGCGCGCCACTATGCGCACGTCGACTGCCCCGGCCACGCCGACTATGTGAAGAACATGATCACCGGCGCGGCGCAGATGGACGGCGCGATCCTCGTCGTTTCGTCGACCGACGGCCCGATGCCGCAGACCCGCGAGCACATCCTGCTCGCCCGCCAGGTCGGCGTGCCCGCGATGGTCGTGTTCATGAACAAGGTCGACCTGGTCGACGACGAGGAAATCCTCGAGCTGGTCGAGCTGGAAATCCGCGAGCTGCTGAGCTCGTACGAATTCCCGGGCGACGACATCCCCGTCGTCAAGGGTTCGGCGACCTGCGCGCTGTCGGGTTCGAACGACAAGTTCGGCAAGGATGCCGTTCTCGAGCTGATGAAGCAGGTCGACGAATACATCCCGCAGCCGGAGCGTCCGCTCGACAAGCCGTTCATGATGCCGATCGAAGACGTGTTCTCGATCTCGGGTCGCGGCACCGTCGTCACCGGCCGTGTCGAAACCGGCATCATCAAGGTTGGTGAAGAAGTCGAGATCGTCGGCATCAACGACACCCGCAAGACCACCGTCACCGGTGTCGAGATGTTCCGCAAGCTGCTCGACTCGGGCCAGGCCGGCGACAACATCGGCGCGCTGATCCGTGGCGTTGCTCGTGACGAAGTCGAGCGTGGTCAGGTTCTGGCCAAGCCGGGTTCGATCACCCCGCACACCGACTTCCAGTCGGAAGTGTACGTCCTGTCGAAGGAAGAAGGCGGCCGTCACACCCCGTTCTTCGCGAACTATCGTCCGCAGTTCTACTTCCGCACGACCGACGTGACCGGCACCGTCGAGCTGCCCGAGGGCACCGAGATGGTCATGCCGGGCGACAACGTCGCTCTGGGCGTGAAGCTGATCGCTCCGATCGCCATGGACATCGGTCAGCGCTTCACGATCCGTGAAGGCGGTCGTACCGTCGGCGCGGGCGTCGTCAGCTCGATCGACAAGTAAGTCTCGGGCGAAAGCCTGAAACTTCTTCGGAAAGGGCCGGCCCCGGCGACGGGGTCGGCCTTTTTCGTATGTGGTTTCCGGGGCGCGACACCCTCACCCTTCCGGCGCTACGCGCCTCCCTCCCTCTCCCGCCGGGAGAGGGAAGGGGCCCGCCCGCGCCAGCGGGTGGGAAGGGTGAGGGCGGTCTGCCACCGTTCGCACTGAGCGAAGTCGAAGTGCACGTCCGGCGGTCTCTGTTTTCCCGTGGCCTTCGACTTCGCTCAGGCTGAACGGGGGTGGGGGCGGTTAGGGGCCCTGGTCCATCCCCCTCAACAAAAACCGCACCCACCCCTTGCGGCACCCCCGGCATATGCGTATAGGCACACGCCTTGAGGGAATCGGCTGGCACCGGGCACACCGGAGTCGGCCGTTTGCTTTTAGTGAGGGCAGGGGTGGTTTTCCGCTCTTGTCGTAACCCAGAGTTTGTTTCGGCCCAGGGTCGCCTTCACGGCGAACGGTCGAGTGCCCGGTCGGATAGCCGATCGCACTTGCCGCTCACCGCGATCGCAACCGGAAAGCCCGCTCTTTCGCATCGGTAGGGATCATGGACAGCAATATCCGCATTCGTCTGAAGGCGTTCGACCATCGCGTGCTCGATCAGGCGACCGGCGACATCGCCGACACCGCGCGCCGCACCGGCGCTCTTATCCGCGGTCCGATCCCGCTTCCGACGCGCATCGAGAAGTTCACGGTCAACCGTGGTCCGCACATCGACAAGAAGTCGCGCGAGCAGTTCGAGGTCCGCACCTACAAGCGGATGCTGGACATCGTGCAGCCGACCCCGCAGACCGTCGATGCGCTGATGAAGCTCGACCTCGCCGCAGGTGTTGATGTCGAGATCAAGCTGGCGTAAGAGAGCCGGCATTCCCGTGGTCGACGATTCCGTCCCACGGGATTTTGGCGTTTCTCCGGCCTGAAGCTACCGGAGAACGCGCCGAGGTCGCTCCCGCGATCCGGCACTCTTAAGGGATACCGCCCGGTGGTCTCGCGCAAGCGGGATGGTGCCGGGGCAGCGTCCCCCGTCTGACCGGTTCGCCGGTCGCCAGCCCGGGACGGGGGCTCGTTTCGCTTTAATCGGGCTGGATATGCCCCCCTTGAATGGTTCTTGGGGGCCTCTGTCGAGGAAGGAACAGGATCATGCGTACCGGCGTGATCGCGAAGAAGCTGGGGATGACCCGCCTGTTCCAGGACGATGGTCGGCACGTGCCGGTCACCGTCCTGGCGCTTGAAGGCGTACAGGTCGTCGCTCGCCGCGAGATGGATCGTGACGGCTACACCGCCGTCCAGCTTGGTGCAGGTGTCGCCAAGACCAAGAATGTTGCCAAGCCGCAGCGTGGCCACTTCGGCAAGGCCGAAGTCGAGCCCAAGCAGGTGCTGGTCGAGTTCCGCGTGAACGAAGACGGCCTGCTGGACGTCGGCGCGGAAATCTCCGCCGACCATTTCGTCCCCGGCCAGTATGTCGATATCCAGGGTCGTACCCAGGGTAAGGGCTTTGCCGGTGCGATGAAGCGCTGGAACTTCGGTGGTCTGCGCGCGACCCACGGCGTCTCGGTCTCGCACCGTTCGCATGGTTCGACCGGTAACCGTCAGGATCCGGGCCGCGTCTTCAAGAACAAGAAGATGGCCGGCCACATGGGCGACAAGAACCGCACGCAGCAGAACCTGGAAATCGTGTCGACCGACGTCGAGCGCGGCCTGATCTTCGTCAAGGGCTCGGTGCCCGGCTCGAAGGGTGGCTGGCTGATCGTCAAGGACGCGGTCAAGGTTTCGCGCCACGCGGACGCCCCGTTCCCCGCCAGCATCAAGGCGGCCGCCAACAACAACGCTTCTGCCGAGCCTGCTCCGGAAGCCACCGAGAGCCAGGAGGGCTAAGTCGTGAAGGTCAAGGTTCAATCCTTCGCCGGCACCGACGCCGCGGACATCGAGCTCAACGACGAGGTCTTCGGCCTCGATCCGCGCGCCGACATCCTGCACCGCGTTGTGACCTGGCAGCTGGAAAAGCGTCGCGCCACCGCGCGCGGCACCCGTGAGCGCGCCGATGTCGCGCGTTCGGGCAAGAAGCTCGGTCGCCAGAAGGGCGGCGGTGTCGCTCGTCACGGCGATCGTCGGGCCCCCGTCTTCATCGGCGGTGGTAAGGCGCACGGCGCCCGCGTCCGCGACTTCAACCCGGGTCTGAACAAGAAGGTTCGCGCCCTGGGCCTGAAGATGGCGCTGTCGAGCCATGCCAAGGCGGGTTCGCTGATCGTGATGAACGATCTGGCGGTGGCCGGCAACAAGACGAAGACGCTGCAGGGCGATCTGGCGAAGCTCGGCTTCGGCAAGACCGCGCTGGTCATCGATGGCGACGCCGTCGAGACGTCGTTCGCACTGGCCGCAGGCAATCTGAAGGAAATCAACGTCCTTCCGGCCGCTGGCGCCAATGTCTACGACATTCTGAAGCATGACACCCTGGTGCTGACGCGCTCGGCTGTCGAAAAGCTGGAGGCCCGTTTCCATGGCTAAGCAGCAGAAGGCGGTCGATCCGCGTCATTACGACGTGATCGTCGCGCCGCACATCACCGAGAAGGCGACGCTCCTGAGCGAGCACAACGCCGTGGTGTTCAAGGTCGCCCCCGGTGCTACCAAGCCCGAGATCAAGGCGGCGGTGGAAGCGCTGTTCGACGTCAACGTCACCGGCGTGAACACCATCGTCCAGAAGGGCAAGACCAAGAAGTGGAAGGGCGCTCCGTACCAGCGCTCGGACATGAAGAAGGCGATCGTCACCCTCAAGGACGGTCAGTCCATTGACGTGACGACGGGGATCTGAGCCGATGGCACTCAAGCATTATAACCCGACGAGCCCGGCCCGCCGCGGCCTGATCCTCGTCGACCGCTCGGCGCTGTGGAAGGGCGCGCCCGTCAAGGCGCTCACCGAAGGCAAGCGCAAGACCGGCGGCCGCAACAACAAGGGCCATGTGACCAGCCGCGGCATCGCGGGCGGCCACAAGCAGCGCTACCGTTTCATCGACTTCAAGCGTCGCCAGTGGGACGTCGAGGGCACCGTGGAGCGGATCGAATATGATCCCAACCGCACCGCCTTCATCGCGCTCATCAACTATGGCACCGACGAAGCCGGCAAGGTCGACCAGTCCTACATCATCGCTCCGCAGCGCCTCGCTGTCGGTGACAAGGTGATCGCGGGCAAGAAGACCGACGTGAAGCCGGGCAACGCCATGGAACTGGGCCAGATGCCGGTCGGCACGATCGTCCACAACGTCGAGATGAAGCCCGGCAAGGGCGGTCAGATCGCACGTTCGGCCGGCACCTATGTGCAGGTCGTGGGCCGCGACAAGGGCATGGTCATCGTCCGTCTGAACTCGGGCGAGCAGCGCTACATCCATGCGAACTGCATGGCGACCGTCGGCGCGGTGTCGAACCCCGACAACGGCAACACCAACCTGGCGAAGGCTGGTCGCAACCGTTGGAAGGGCCATCGCCCGCTGACCCGCGGTGTTGCGAAGAACCCGGTCGACCACCCGCACGGCGGTGGTGAAGGCCGGACCTCGGGCGGCCGTCATCCGGTCACCCCGTGGGGCAAGCCGACGAAGGGTGCGCGCACTCGTCACAACAAGGCGACGGACAAGATGATCATCCGTAGCCGTCACGCCAAGAAGAAGGGCTAACACGCAATGGCTCGTTCCGTTTGGAAGGGTCCTTTCGTGGACCTCCATCTCCTGAAGAAGGCCGAAGTGGCTCAGGATGCTGGCAACCGCGCAGGTCCGATCAAGACCTGGTCGCGTCGCTCGACCATCCTGCCGTCGTTCGTCGGCCTGACCTTCAACGTCTACAATGGTCGCAAGTTCGTTCCCGTCTCGGTGAACGAGGACATGGTCGGCATGAAGCTCGGTGAGTTCGCGCCCACGCGCTACTTCCCCGGCCACGCTGCCGACAAGAAGGGTAAGCGCTGATGTCGAAGCCCGCATCCCCCCGCAAGGTCGGTGACAAGGAAGCGCTGTCGGTCGGCACGCAGATCCGTGGTTCGGCGCAGAAGCTGAACCTGGTCGCGGCCCTGATCCGCGGCAAGAAGGTCGGCGACGCGATGAACATCCTGGCCTTCTCGACGAAGGCGATGGCTGTCGACGCGCGCAAGATCCTGGCCTCCGCGATCGCTAATGCCGAGAACAACCACAACCTCGACGTCGACTCGCTCGTCGTCGCCGAGGCGTCGGTCGGCAAGTCGATCACCATGAAGCGTTTCGCGACGCGCGGCCGTGGCAAGTCCACCCGCATCCTGAAGCCGTTTTCGCGGCTCCGCATCGTCGTCCGCGAGCAGGAAGAAGCATAATGGGTCAGAAGAGCAATCCGATCGGCCTGCGTCTCCAGATCAACCGCACCTGGGACAGCCGCTGGTTCGCCGAAGGCCATGACTATGGCCGCCTGCTGCTGGAGGATCTGAAGATCCGCCAGTACATCATGAAGACGCTGCCCCAGGCCGCGATCTCGAAGGTCGTCATCGAGCGTCCGGCCAAGCTGTGCCGCATCTCGATCTTCGCGGCGCGTCCGGGCGTGATCATCGGCAAGAAGGGCGCCGACATCGAAAAGCTTCGCAAGAAGCTGGGTTCGATGACCTCGTCCGACGTGTCGCTGAACATCGTCGAGATCCGCAAGCCCGAGATCGACGCCAAGCTCGTCGCACAGGGCGTGGCCGACCAGCTGGAGCGCCGTATCGCGTTCCGTCGTGCCATGAAGCGTGCGGTGCAGTCCGCGCTCCGTCTGGGCGCCGAAGGCATCCGTATCACCTGCGGCGGCCGTCTGGGCGGCGCGGAAATCGCGCGGACCGAATGGTATCGTGAAGGCCGCGTTCCGCTGCACACGCTGCGCGCGAACGTCGACTATGCCGAAGCGCAGGCGCACACCGCTTATGGCGTGTGCGGCGTGAAGGTGTGGATCTTCAAGGGCGAGATCCTGGGCCATGACCCCATGGCGCAGGACCGGCTGATGATGGAGGCTCAGACCTCCGGCGTGCGCCCGGCGCGCGACGATCATCGCCGCTAAGGATCAAAGAACATGCTGCAACCAAAGCGCACCAAGTTCCGCAAGGCCTTCAAGGGCCGCATCCACGGCGATGCGAAGGGCGGCACGAGCCTGAACTTCGGTTCCTATGGCCTGAAGGCCATGGAGCCGGAGCGGATCACCGCTCGCCAGATCGAGGCGGCTCGCCGCGCGATCACGCGTCACATCAAGCGCCAGGGTCGTCTCTGGATCCGCATCTTCCCGGACGTCCCCGTCTCGTCGAAGCCTGCCGAAGTCCGCATGGGCTCGGGTAAGGGTTCGCCGGAATTCTGGGCCGCCCGCGTGAAGCCGGGTCGCATCCTGTTCGAGCTCGACGGTGTCGACGGCCCGCTGGCCGCCGAGGCATTCGAGCGCGCCGCGATGAAGCTGCCCATCAAGACCAAGGTCGTTGCCCGCCTGGGCGACACCTCGCACCTCGGAGGCGAGTAATGGCCAAGACTGAATATACCGGCCAGAGCGACGACCAGCTCGTCGAGGCGCTGGGCAACCTGAAGCGTGAGCAGTTCAACCTGCGCTTCCAGGCGGCCACGAGCCAGCTCGAAAAGCCCAGCCGGGTCAAGGAAGTCCGTCGCGACATCGCGCGGATCAAGACCATCCAGGCGCAGCGCACCGCTGCGGCTGCCAAGTAAGGACCGAGACACATGCCGAAGCGCGTGCTGACCGGGGTGATTGTCTCGGACAAGACCGACAAGACGGTCGTCGTCAATGTGGAGCGGAAGGTCAAGCACCCCCTCTACGGCAAGATCATCCGTCGGTCGAAGAAGTATCATGCTCACGACGAGAGCAATGAGTTCAAGGCCGGTGAGACGGTGCGGATCGAAGAGACCGCCCCGATCTCGAAGCTGAAGACCTGGAAGGTGATCGAGCGGGTGAACACCCACACGACGCCGGAACGGGCCTCGGCAGAGGGCTGAACCCTTTGACATCCAACCCCGCTCTTTCCGCGTGAAAGGGCGGGGTTCGGGTTGAAAAGGGCGCCCTTCGGGGCATCGAGCGGATTGGTCGAAAGGCCCGAGCGACTCGCTTGCCTTTCGCACCAGGAGTGGCTATGGGGCCTCTCCCCCTGGCGCGGGTCATCCCTGCGCCGGGGGTCGTTTTTTAAGGCGGGGTCGGGTCGGTATCCACCCCAGGTAGAGAGAAGGAAGCGGATCCATGATCCAGATGCAGTCCAATCTCGACGTCGCTGACAACAGCGGCGCGAAGCGGGTGCAGTGCATCAAGGTGCTGGGCGGCTCGAAGCGCCGTACCGCATCGGTCGGCGACATCATCGTCGTCAGCGTCAAGGAAGCGCAGCCGCGTGGCCGCGTGAAGAAGGGCGACGTTCACCGCGCGGTGATCGTGCGTACCGCCAAGGACATCCGTCGCGCCGACGGTTCGGTGATCCGTTTCGACGGTAACGCCGCCGTGCTGGTCAACAAGAACGAGGAGCCGATCGGCACCCGTATCTTTGGCCCGGTCGTGCGTGAGCTTCGCGGCAAGAAGCACATGAAGATCATCTCGCTGGCTCCGGAGGTGCTGTAATGGCCGCCGCCAAGATCAAGAAGGGCGATCGCGTCATCGTCCTGTCCGGCAAGGACAAGGGCAAGACCGGCACCGTGTCGCTGGCGATGCCGAAGGACGGCAAGGTCGTCGTGGACGGCGTCAACATCGCCACCCGTCACCGCAAGCCCACCCAGGCGAACCCGCAGGGTGGCCTGGAGCGCACCGCTGCGCCGCTGCACATCTCGAAGGTCGCGCATGTGACCGCCGATGGCAAGCCGACCCGCGTCCGTTTCGAGACGCAGGATGGCAAGAAGGTCCGTGTCGCCGTCAAGACCGGGGAGAAGATCGATGGCTGATTACAAGCCCCGCATGAAGGCTATCTATGACGATAGCATCATCAAGGCGATGACCGACAAGTTCGGTTACAAGAACGTCAACGAGATCCCCCGGATCGAGAAGATCGTGCTCAACATGGGCGTGGGCGAAGCGACGCAGGACAAGAAGCGCGTCGACCAGGCCGCCTCCGAGATGGAGCTGATCGCGGGTCAGAAGCCCGTCATCACCAAGGCGAAGAAGTCGATCGCGCAGTTCAAGCTGCGTGAAGGCATGCCGATCGGTGTGAAGGTCACGCTGCGTCGCGAGCGCATGTACGAATTCCTGGACCGCTTCATCACGATCGCGCTGCCGCGCGTTCGCGACTTCCGCGGCCTGAATCCGAAGTCCTTCGACGGTCGCGGCAACTATGCCTGCGGCATCAAGGAACAGATCATCTTCCCCGAAATCAACTATGACCGCATCGACAAGGTGCGCGGCATGGATGTGATCGTGACCACCACGGCGAAGACCGACGACGAGGCGCGCGAGCTGCTCCGTCTCTTCGGCTTCCCGTTCCCCAAGGAAGACGCTGCCGACGAGAAGAAGGCGGCGTAACCGGACTGCCCCCTCTCCACGCCGGGGAGGGGGTCCTTACAGAAAGAGCTTAAGTCCATGGCGAAACTGAGTTCAATCAACAAGAACGAGAAGCGTCGCCTTCTCGTCAAGAAGTATGCCGGCAAGTACGCGAAGCTGAAGGCGATCGCGAACGACCAGAGCCTCGATGAGACCGAGCGTCTGATCGCGCGCCTGAAGATGGCCGAGATCCCCCGCAACGGCAATCCGACCCGTATCCGCAACCGCTGCGAGATCACCGGTCGCCCGCGTGCGTATTACCGCAAGTTCCGTCTCGCTCGCGTCATGCTGCGCGATCTGGCCAACAAGGGCCTGATCCCCGGCGTCACCAAGTCGAGCTGGTAAGGACCATTTGAGATGGCAGTGACCGATCCCCTGGGTGACCTGCTCACCCGCATCCGCAACGGCCAGCGCGCGCGCAAGGACTCCGTCCTGACGCCTGCGTCGAAGCTGCGCGCCCGCGTGCTCGACGTGCTCCAGCGCGAAGGCTATATCCGTGGCTACAGCGAAGAGCAGATGGGCCCCGCGGCCGGCATCCGCATCGAGCTGAAGTATTTCGAAGGCCAGCCCGCGATCAAGCATGTCGCGCGCGTGTCCAAGCCCGGCCGCCGTATCTATTCGGGCGCGCAGGAGCTGCCGCGCGTTCGCAACGGCCTGGGCATCACCATCGTGTCGACGCCGCGTGGCGTTCTGTCGGACGCCGAAGCGCGCGAGCAGAATGTCGGTGGCGAAGTCCTGGCGGAGGTGTTCTGATGAGCCGCATCGGTAAGAAGGCGGTCCCGGTTCCGGCCGGCGTCACCGCGACCATCGCCGACAAGGTGCTGAGCGTGAAGGGTCCCAAGGGCACCCTGTCCATGCCACTCGTTGACGAGATCACCTATGACGTCCAGGCGGACGCCATCGCGGTGCAGCCTGCCAACGCCACGAAGCGCGCCCGCGCCTTCTGGGGCATGCAGCGTACCATGGTGCAGAACCTCGTGACCGGCGTGACCGCAGGCTTCTCGAAGAAGCTGGTCATCACCGGCGTCGGCTACCGCGCCGCCGCGCAGGGCAAGACCCTGAAGCTGCAGCTCGGCTACAGCCACGACGTCAACATCGACGTGCCGGAAGGCATCGAGGTGAAGACGCCGGACGCCACCACCGTCGAGATCAGCGGTTCGGACAAGCAGAAGGTCGGCCAGTTGGCCGCCGAGATCCGTCGCTGGCGCAAGCCCGAGCCGTATAAGGGCAAGGGCATCAAGTACGACGGCGAGTTCATCTTCCGCAAGGAAGGGAAGAAGAAGTAATGACCAAGGGTCTCTCTCTTTTCGAGAAGCGCCGTCGGCGCAACCGTACCGCGCTGCGTGCGCGTGCGGGCACCCGTCCGCGCCTGTCGGTGCATCGCTCGGGCAAGCACATCTATGCCCAGGTGATCGACGACGAGGCCGGTCGTACCGTGGCTTCGGCCTCGACGCTGGAAAAGGACGCACGCGGCCAGTCGGGCGCGAACGTCGCAGCGGCGAGCGAAGTCGGCAAGCGCGTGGCCGAGAAGGCCAAGGCCGCCGGCGTCACGCAGGTCGTTTTCGACCGTGGCGGCTTCCTGTTCCACGGTCGCGTCAAGGCGCTGGCCGAGGCGGCACGCGAAGCGGGATTGGAGTTCTAATATGGCTGACGAGAACAACGTGGCCGTTGCCGGTGCCGAAGGCGCCGCGCAGGACGCGACCCAGGGTCGCGGTCCCCGGGGCGGCCGTGGCCGTGGTCCGGGCGGCGATCGCGGCCGTGGCGGCCGTGACGGCAACCGCGGTCGTCGCGACGACCGCCGCGGTGGCGCCGAGGAGCAGGGCGAAGAGCTGATCGAAAAGCTCGTCCACATCAACCGCGTCTCGAAGACCGTGAAGGGCGGTAAGCGCTTCGGCTTCGCCGCGCTCGTCGTGGTCGGCGACGGCAAGGGACGTGCGGGCTTCGGTCATGGCAAGGCGCGCGAAGTGCCGGAAGCCATTTCGAAGGCGACGGCTGCCGCCAAGAAGGCGATGGTCCGCGTTCCGCTGAAGGACGGTCGCACGCTGCATCATGATGGCAACGGCCATTTCGGTGCGGGCCGCGTGACGGTGCGTTCGGCGCCGCAGGGGACCGGCATCATCGCCGGCGGTCCGATGCGCGCGATCTTCGAATCGCTCGGCGTTGCCGACGTGGTGACGAAGTCGATCGGCACCTCGAACCCGTACAACATGATCCGTGCCACCTTCGAAGCGCTGGGCGACCAGACTTCGCCCAAGGCGGTGGCGCAGCGTCGTGGCAAGAAGATCGCCGACCTGCTGGGTCGCGGTCACGGTGCCACCCAGCAGACTGCCGAGGCGGAAGCCGCGGCCGTCGTGGAGTAAGCGACCATGGCAACCATCAAGATCAAGCAGACCGGTTCGCCGATCCGCCGCACCAAGGACCAGCGCGCGACCCTCGTCGGCCTGGGCCTCAACAAGATGCACAAGGTCGCCGAGCTTCAGGACAGCCCTGAAGTCCGTGGCATGATCCGCAAGGTGCAGCACATGGTTCAGGTGGTGGACTGAGGCATTTCAGGATCGATCCTGCGCTCCGTTCAGCCTGAGCGTAGTCGAAGGCCACGCCGCTCGGCTTGCACTTCGACTTTGCTCAGTGCGAATGGAGAGAGGGATGAGGTCCCGGTCTCATATCCGTCACATTGAACAGTGACAAACACGGGGAAGGGGGCTATGCGGCCCCCTTCCTTTTATCCAGCGGTCGTGATTCTTCCCGAATGACGGCCATGCGCGAAACAAGCGAAAGCGAGTGCAAATCATGAAGCTGAACGAACTTTTCGACAACCAGGGTGCCCGCAAGTCCAAGATCCGCGTCGGTCGCGGTATCGGATCGGGCAAGGGCAAGACCGGCGGTCGCGGCGTCAAGGGTCAGAAGAGCCGTGAGGGCGTGTCCATCGCGGGCTTCGAGGGCGGTCAGATGCCGCTCCACATGCGTCTGCCGAAGCGCGGCTTCAACAACATCTTCGCCAAGGACTATGCCGAGGTGAACCTGGGCGCGATCCAGAAGGCGGTCGACTCGGGCAAGCTGAAGACCGACGGCACGATCGATCACGCCGCGCTGAAGGCCGCCGGCCTCGCCCGCGGCGGCAAGGACGGCGTCCGTCTGCTCGGCAAGGGCGAACTGACCGCCAAGCTGTCGTTCGTCGTTCAGGGCGTGTCGGCTTCGGCACGTGAAGCGGTCGAGAAGGCCGGTGGCTCGGTCGACGTGCCGCACGTCGTGCCCGCCGCCGAGAAGGCCGCCGCGAAGAAGGGCCAGGCCCGCGCCGCGAAGCTCGCCGCCAAGGCCTGAACCGGATAGGATCCGCCGCTGTCGAATGGCGCCACGCCATCCCCGACAGCGGCGGATTTTGCATCCGGGTTAGACAAGCGCGTCTTCGCGCCTATATGAGCGGCGGGGCGGTTCAAAACGCATCCCGCCGTTTTTCGTTTCCAGGATAACGCAACAGCTATGGCATCCGCAGCCGACCAGATGGCGCAAAGCATCAGCCTGGCGAAATTCGCCAAGGCCACCGACCTCAAGAAGCGGCTGTGGTTCACGATCGGCGCGCTGATCGTCTTCCGCCTGCTCAGCTATGTCCCGCTGCCGGGTGTCGACCCGACCGCGCTGGGCCTGCTGAGCCAGAAGACCACGGGCGGCGTGCTCGACTTCTTCAACACCTTCTCGGGCGGTTCGCTCAGCCGCATGTCGCTGATCGCGCTGGGCGTGATGCCGTACATCACGGCGTCGATCGTCATCCAGCTCGCGACTTCGCTGAGCCCGCAGCTCGCCGCCATCAAGAAGGAAGGCGAGAGCGGCCGCAAGAAGCTGAACCAGTATACCCGCTATGGCACGGTGCTGCTGACCGCGATCCAGGGCTATTTTATCGCCGTGGGCCTCGAGACGCTGGGCGCCAGCCAGGGCATCCAGGCGGTGATCGAGCCGGGCATGACCTTCCGCATCGCGGCGGTCATCTCGCTGATCGGCGGTACGATGTTCCTGATGTGGCTGGGCGAGCAGATCACCAGCCGTGGTATCGGCAACGGCGTGTCGCTGATCATCATGGCGGGCATCGTCGCGCATCTGCCGACGACGCTGGTCAATCTGCTCGAAGGCGGCCGTACCGGCAGCATCGATCCGGTCCGGCTGATCGGCATCATCGTCGCGGTCGTCGTCCTCGTCCTGTTCATCTGCTTCATGGAGCGCGCGCAGCGCCGCATCCTGATCCAGTATCCCAAGCGCGCGACGCAGCGGGGGATGCAGGCCGATCGCAGCCACCTGCCGCTGAAGATCAACACCGCGGGCGTGATTCCTCCGATCTTCGCCTCGTCGCTGCTGCTGATGCCGCTGACCATCTCGCAGTTCGCAGGCCAGCGCGTCGCGGGCGAGAGCCGCTGGGGCGACTTCATCATCAGCCTCAACCAGTATCTGCAGCACGGCAGCCCCGTGTACATGCTGCTTTACGGCGCTGGCATCATCTTCTTCTCGTTCTTCTACACCGCGGTTGTCTTCAACCCGGAGGAGACGGCGGACAATCTGAAGCGCTATGGCGGCTTCATCCCCGGCATCCGTCCGGGCAAGAACACCGAGACCTATCTCGATTACGTGCTGACCCGTATCACGGTGATCGGGGCGGCCTATCTGACGATCATCTGTCTGCTGCCCGAATATCTGGTGTCGGCGCTGCAGATTCCCTTCTATCTGGGCGGGACCAGCCTGCTGATCGTCGTCAACGTGACGATGGACACGGTGACCCAGATCCAAAGCCATCTGCTGGCGCATCAATATGGCGACCTGATCAAGAAGGCGAAGCTGAAGGGTGGCCGCCTGCGCTGAGGCGCGGACGGGACTAGCGGAAAACAGGGGAGAATGACGTGGGCGTGAACATCATCCTGCTGGGGCCGCCGGGCGCGGGCAAGGGGACCCAGGCGCAGCGGCTGGTGGCGAATCGCGGCATGGTGCAGCTGTCGACCGGCGACATGCTGCGCGCGGCGGTCAAGGCGGGCACCCCCGTCGGCCTTCAGGCCAAGGCGGTGATGGATGCGGGCGAGCTGGTGTCGGACGCGATCGTCTCGGCGCTGATCGGCGAGCGGCTGGATGCGGCCGAGGCCGAAGGCGGCGCGATCTTCGACGGCTATCCGCGCACCGCGGCGCAGGCCGAGGCGCTGGACGTGCTGCTGGCCGAGCGCGGCAAGTCGCTGGACCATGTCATCGAACTGGCGGTGGACGAGGATGCGCTGGTCGAGCGGATCACCGGCCGCTTCACCTGCGCCTCGTGCGGCGCGGGCTATCATGACAGCTTCAAGCCGACCCAGGTCGAGGGCGTCTGCGACGTCTGCGGCTCGACCGAGTTCAAGCGGCGTCCCGACGACAATGCCGAGACGGTGCGGACGCGGATGGCCGAATATCGCGCCAAGACTGCGCCGATCCTGCCGATCTACGAGGCGCGCGGCATCGTGACGCGGGTCGACGGCATGGCCGGGATGGACGATGTGGGCACGGCGATCGACGCGATCCTCGATCGCTAATCGACCGCATGACGCTATGGCAAAGGGGGCCGCTTCCGATCGGGAGCGGCCCTTTTTTTGTTGCACGTTTCCAAGGCGGGTCGACGTTCAACGCTGCCTTTCCTTCCCTCGCCCCTCGCAGAGGGGAGAGGGTTGCGCAGACTTAGTCTTTGCGAAAGCAAAGGCTTAGTAGGAGCTGGGTGAGGGGTGGGCGCTCGCTTGGCGAGCGCGCGAGCCTTTGGGCTCGCTCAACCCCTCACCCAAGCTGC
>NZ_JBHZQU010000008.1:0-159861 GCF_042867205.1 Sphingomonas sp. NCPPB 2930
CCCCACTGCTGCCTCCCGTAGGAGTCTGGGCCGTGTCTCAGTCCCAGTGTGGCTGATCATCCTCTCAGACCAGCTATGGATCGTCGGCTTGGTAGGCCTTTACCCCACCAACTACCTAATCCAACGCGGGCTCATCCTCTGGCGATAAATCTTTGGACTTTCGTCATCATCCGGTATTAGCAGCCGTTTCCAGCTGTTATTCCGAACCAAAGGGCAGATTCCCACGCGTTACGCACCCGTGCGCCACTAAACCCCGAAGGGCCTCGTTCGACTTGCATGTGTTAGGCATGCCGCCAGCGTTCGTTCTGAGCCAGGATCAAACTCTCAAGTTTGATGCTCGATCCTCAACCAGGTGGAATAACCCAGCCAAGAACCGCTCACTTCAAGGAGCCAATTCCTGCACATCACATATTCAAGTGGATATGTAACGAGACATACGAACTGGCTTAAGCTTTTCACGATCCCCAACACACCTTGAATGTGTGAGTGACCGCCAAGCCGCCGCCCGCATGTCCCTTCATCTAACCTACAATGTCAAAGAGCCGACAACAAATACCGGCACCCCTTCCGCCCCTAAACCTTTCGGCCTAGAAACTTCCGTGCGCCAGCATCTCAATGCCAGTACCGCTGACCCCGAAGCCGCCGCAGCGGCCCGCTCCGTCGCGGTGAAACCCCTCTAGGCGGGGGCCGGGATTCGGTCAACACAAAAAGTGACACTTTTCTGCAAAATTTGCCGAAAGGCCGCTTTTCCAGTCCGTTAACGCCGCTAAAACAGCGTCACGCGGCGGAACCCCCGGTCGTGGCCCGATTTCACGAGGCTCTGAAGCCATTCTTTAGCCATCGTGCCCCTACAGACCGAGTCAACGATCATGACGCCGCCCCGTATCACCGTCGCTCTTAGCGTGCATAACAACGCCGCCTATCTGGCCGAGGCGCTGGACAGCATCCTCGCGCAGAGTTTCGGCGATTTCGAGCTGGTGATCGTGAATGACGGATCGAGCGACGCCTCCCCGGCGATCATCGACGCCTATGCCGCACGGGATGCGCGGATCCGGGCGGTGCACCGGCCCAATTCCGGGTTGATCGCCAGCCTCAATCACATTCTGGATTTGGCGCGGGGCGAGTATGTCGCGCGCATGGACGGCGACGACGTCGCGCTGCCCGAGCGTTTTGCCCGGCAGGTCGCCTTTCTCGATGCGCATCCCGATCATGGCGTCGTCGGCACCCGCGTCCTGCGGATCACCGAGACCGGCGAGCCCAAGCGCGGCGCGGCGATCGATCACCCCCTTTCCGCCGAATCGGTAACGGCGGCACTGGAATCGGGGCCGCTTCTTTGCCACCCCTCGGTCATGATGCGTCGCGACCTGTTGCGAGCCGTGGGCGGATATCGCCCGGCCTATCGCCATTGCGAGGATTACGACCTCTGGCTGCGCCTTGCCGAGCGGACGCGCATGGCCAACCTGCCCGATCGCCTGCTCCTCTATCGCTATTCGGGGACCCAGGTGTCCAATCGCCATGTCCTGGTGCAGCATTATGGCGCCGCCGTCGCGCGGCAGGTGCGGATCGAGCGGCTGGCCGGGCGGGCCGATCCCTCCGACGGCTGGCAGGAATTGCCGCCGATCGAGGCGCTGGATGCCGCCTTTGGTCGTGACGGCGTGGCGCGGGCGGTGCGCAGCGAGGTAGTCACCGGCATCCTGTTCGACCCCCCTTCGCTGGCGGGCGCCGGACTGCCGGTGATCGTCGCGCATCTGGCGGATACGCACGGGCATCCGGCCGGGCGGGTGCCGGGCCTGTGGCGCGCGGTGGCGCGGCTGGCGCGGACCGGGCGGCCGCTGGCGGCGGTGCGGCTGGCCCGCGCGCTGGCCCGCGACAGGATCCGCCGATGAGCGGGTCGTCGATCCGGGGCGCCGCGCTCTGGTCGATCGGGGCGCAATATATCGCCTTTGCGATTCAGTTCGTCGTCAGCGTCCTGATCTCGCGCTTCTTCCTGTCGCCGCCCGAAATGGGGCTCTATTCGATCGCGCTGTCCGCCGCGATGATGGTGTCGGTGGTGCAGGATTTCGGCATCAGCCGGTTCGTCGCAGGCGAACGCAACCTGACCGACGCCCAGGTGGAGACGTGCTTTTCGGTCTCGCTGATCTTCGCGCTGGGGATCGGGCTGCTGATCCTGATGCTCGCCTGGCCGCTCGCGCAATTCTACGACAATGCGCGGCTGACCCCGTTGCTGGCGATCATCGCGGGTTCCTATCTGGTCGTCCCCTTCGGCATCGTGCCCAGCGCCATGTTGCAGCGGCGCATGGACTATCACTCGCTGTTCCTGGTCAATGTCGGTGCCGCGATCGTCAATGCGGGCTTTTCGCTGGGGCTGGCCTGGGCGGGCTATTCGGCCTTTTCGCTCGCCTGGGCCGCCGTCGCGCAGCAAGCCACGCGCGCGCTGATCGGCCAGTGGCGCTCGGGCCTTCGTCCGCCCTTTCCACCCCGGCTGAAGGGCGTCGGGCCGATCCTGCGCTTCGGGTCGAACAGCTCGCTGCTGCATATCAGCGGGGGGATCGGGATGCGCAGCCCCGATCTGGTGATCGGCCGTGTCCTGACCCTGACCGCGGTCGGCCTGTTCGGTCGCGCCTCCAGCCTGGCCGCGCAGTTGCAGATGCTGGTCAGCGGCGCGGTCGACGGCGTCTTCTATCCCGCCTTTGCCCGCCTGCGCGATTCGGGCGCCGATCTGGCCGCGCCCTATCAGCGGGTGGTCGCCGCCTATAGCGCGGTGACCTGGCCCGCCATGGCGTTCCTGGCCGCCGCCGCGACGCCGATCGTGCTCATGCTCTATGGCCCGCGCTGGGCGGGGGTGGCGCCGCTCCTCGTTTGGATCGCGATCGGGCAGATCTTCATGGCGGCGCTGCCGCTGCATATCGAGCTGCCGATCGTGCTCGGGCGGATTCGCAAGCTGGTGGTGTTCAACATGCTCGATACCGCCGCGTCGATCGGGCTGCTGCTCCTGGGCGCGATGGCGGGGCTGGAGGCGGCGGCGGCCTCGCGCGTCGGCTATGGCATCGCCTGGTTCCTGATCTATGTCGGGCTGATGCGGCGGCTGACCGGCTTTGCCTGGCGCGCGATGCTGGTCATCTATGCGCAGAGCCTGGTCGGCGCGCTGGCCACCATCGTCCCGCTGCTGGCGCTGTACCATTGGGTCGCGGCGCCCGAGGCGATGGGGCTGGGCCTGCTGGGGCTGGCGGCGGCGGCGGGGGTGCTGGCATGGCTGGCGGTGGTCTATGCGCTGCGGCATCCGATCCGGCTGGAGATCAACGCCATTGCCGGCGGTGTCCTGGCGCGGTTGCCGGTGCGGCGGTCCGGGCTGGGCGTCTGACCGACGCGGCCGGAGCGGCTTGTCCGGGCGCGGCGCTGCACCCATAGTCGGGCCATGGCCCCTCCCCCATCCGGTCTGGACGATCCCGAACAGGCGGCCTTCGCCTGGGCGCGGTTCCGCGCGATCATGGCATGGATGACGCTGGCTGCCGCCGTGGCGGTCTGCTTCGCGCTGGTCGTGCTGGCAGAGGTCTATGGCCCGCTCAACCCCGTCACCATGCTGGGGGTGATCGGCGGGATCGGCGGCATGGTGATGCTGACCGGCGCGCTGATGGGGCTGGTCTTCCTCAGCTCGGGCACCGGGCATGACGAGGAGGTCGACCGGCGCGATTGAGCGCCCCGCGCCCGCCATTCCATGAAAAAGGCCGGCCGTCGCGGGGTGCGACGACCGGCCTTTTTCATTCCGTCCGGGCGGTATCAGCCCGCCGCGGCTTCCGGCTCGACCGGAGCGGCGGCGCGGACACGGCGACGGCGGGGCTTTTCCTCGACGGGAGCCTCGCTGTCGGCCACCGGGCTCAGCGCGGGCGGCAGGCGATCGGCGTCGAAGCCGGTCGCTTCCGCGCCGTCCTGCGCCTGCGCCTCGACCGGGCGTTCGCGACGCGGGCGACCGCGACGGCGGGGCGCTTCGGCCTCGGCGGTCGGCTCGGCGACCTCGACGCTCGCGGCGACGACGGGCTGCGCCTCTTCGGCCATCACCGGCTGTTCGGTGCGGGCCGGGCGGCGGTCGTCCCGACGCGGGCGATCCTCACGGTCGCGCCCCTCACGGTCACGGCTCTCACGATCGCGGCGGGGGCGATCGTCGCGGCTGCGCTCTTCGCGCGGCTGGCGTTCGCGACGCGGCTCCGCCTCGCCCTGCATCTCGCCGGGGCGGATGGGATCGCCCTCGTCGCCATAATCCTCGTCGCCGCCATCGAAGCCGTCGTCAAAGCCGTCGTCGCGCGATTCCTCGCGCTGGCGACGCTGATTCTGCTCCTCGAAGCGCGAGCGGCTTTCGCTCAACACCCGGAAATAGTGATCGGCGAACTGCCAATAATATTCGGTGTTGACCCGATCGCCCTGACGCTGCGCCTCGGCCGCCAGATTCTTGTACTTCTCGTACAGCTGGTTGGCGTTGCCGCGCGCGCGGTTGTCGATGCGATTGCCATTGTCGGGACGACCGGGATTGCCACCCGGGCGCTGCCCACCATTATTGCCGCCACCACGACCGCGACGGCGGCCGGCCTGCCGATTATTGATCAAGCTGTTCGTCCTTAGTCGTCAAACCAACAAGGTCCACTTTTCCCGGCACCGCGCGCGTCCCGCACGATGCGAAGCTCTGGCGCCCAACGGGCGCTTGCCACGGCCGCCGGACAGCAGCGACTGCATGACGAAGGGTACGGGCATCGGCCCGACATCGACGATGCCCAACCACGTCGTGTCCCGAAAACACGGTGCAAGCCGTCGATGTTCGCGTGCCCCTGTGCGCGCTGTAGCGGGTCGGGGGCCGGTCCTACAAGTGAAATATGGGGCATCGTCGGGAATGTTCAATGCGCCAGCAGCGCGCGCGGGCGGCCGCCCAGATCGCGGTGCAGCGCCACCCGGAATCCCTGCGCTTCCAGAAGCATGGTCACGGCGGGCGCCTGTTCGTGCCCGATCTCGACCACCGCCGCTCCGCCGGGGGCGAGCAGGCGGCGCAGTTCGGGGGCGAGCAGGCGATAGTCGTCCAGCCCCTCGGGCCCCGCGAACAGCGCCGAGCCGGGCTCGTAATCGCGCACCTCGGGCGAGAGGATCTCGTCGGTGCCGATATAGGGCGGATTGGTGACGATGCAGTCGAACGCGCCGGTCAGCGCCGCCGCCCAGTCGCCCCGCACGAACCGCGCGCGATCGGCCAGCCCGCAGGCGGCGGCATTGGCGAGCGCATAGTCCAGCGCCTGCGCGGAGCGATCCACGCCCAGCCCGACCGCGTCCCGCCACTCGTCGAGCAGCGCCAGCAGCAAAGTCCCCGGCCCGGTGCCCAGGTCCAGCACCGTGGCGGGCGGGTGCCCTTTGAAATGAGTCAGCGCCGCGTCGATCAGCGTTTCGCTGTCCACACGCGGCACCAGCGCGCCGGGGCCAACCGCCAGGTCCAGCGTCCAGAAGCCGCGCGTGCCGGTGATATAGGCGATGGGCTCCTGCGCGGCGCGGCGCTCGACCAGTGGCCAGAAGCTGTCGGGGACGGCGCGGCTCAGATCGAGCAGCAACGCGGTGCGCTCGATCCCCAGGGCATGGGCGAGCAGCAGTTCCGCATCCAGCCGCGCGGTGGGGGAGAAGGCGAAACGCTCGGCGGCCTGGGCGAGCGCGGTGCGGGCGTCCGTCACGCCGCCACCTCGCCCCGACGAATGCCGGGCCCCCGAAGAAATGGGTTCGCGCGGAGGCGCGGAGGCGCGGAGATGTCAGGTACGGGGCAAAGGTGCGGCGCTATCCACCGGCGAAGGTGGAGGGCCTGCGGCGCGGCAGGCTGGACCGCTCCGCGTCTCCGCGTCTCCGCGCGAACATCGTCTGTGGCCGCGCTTGCCCCCTCACCCATCGAGCGCGGCGAGCCGTTCGGCCTCATCCTCCGCCAGCAGCGCGCCGACCAGTTCGTCCAGCTCGCCCTCCAGGATTTCGGGCAGGCGGTGGAGGGTCAGGTTGATCCGGTGATCGGTCACGCGCCCTTGCGGGAAATTATAGGTGCGGATCCGCTCCGACCGGTCGCCCGATCCGACCATCGAGCGCCGCGTGCCCGCCCGCTCCGCCGCCAGCCGCTCGCGCTCCGCCTCGTAGAGTCGGGTCCGCAGCACCTTCATCGCCTTGGCGCGGTTCTTGTGCTGCGAGCGTTCGTCCTGCTGGATCACCACCAGCCCGCTCGGGATATGGGTGATGCGGATCGCCGAATCGGTCGTGTTGACGTGCTGCCCGCCCGCGCCCGACGAGCGGTAGATGTCGATGCGCAGATCCTTGTCGTCGATCTGGAGGTCGACCTCCTCCGCTTCCGGAAGCACCGCCACGGTCGCCGCCGAGGTGTGGATGCGCCCGCCCGATTCGGTGACCGGCACGCGCTGGACCCGGTGGACGCCCGATTCGAACTTCAGCTTGGCAAAGACGCCCGCGCCCGCGACCGAGGCGACGACTTCCTTGTAACCGCCCGTATCGGGGACCGAGGCGGAGATGACCTCGACCCGCCAGCCCTGCCGTTCGGCATAGCGCTGGTACATGCGGAACAGGTCGCCCGCGAACAGCGCAGCCTCGTCGCCGCCGGTCCCGGCGCGGATTTCCAGCATCGCCGCACGCTCGTCGGCGGCGTCGCGGGGCAGCAGCGCCAGCGCCAGGTGGCGATCCGCCTCGGCCAGCGCGGTGCGGTTGGCGTGGAGTTCCTCCGCCGCCAGCTCGCGCAATTCGTCGTCGCCGTCCTGCGTCATGAAGGTCAGGCTGTCGGCCTCCTGCCGCAACCGCCGCACTTCGGCGGCGGCGTTGGCGACCGGCTCCAGCTCGGCATATTCCTTCGACACCGCGACGAAACGGTCCGAGGGCAGGTCGCCGGTCGCCATCATCGCCTGCAATTCGTCGCGCCGCGCCTCGATCTGCGCGATGCGTTCGGCGGAGATGGTCTTCATGCGATGGTCAGACGCTGCGCCAATGGAGGGAGCGTCTCGCCATGAGCCTCGGCGATCTCGTCCTCGAACAACAGGTCGGACAGGCCCTGCACCGCTCCGTCGAGCGAGACGGTCGCCTGCTCGCCGGTCTTCAGCGCCTTCACCTGCACCTGGCCGTTCGCCAGCTCGTCATCGCCCAGGATCAGCGCATAGCGCGCGCCCTGGTCGTTCGCCTTGGCCATGCGGCGCTTCATATTGCCGCGAAACGCCATGTCGGTGGCGACGCCCGCGCGACGCAGTTCCGCGACCAGCCCCGTCGCGCGCAGCTCCGCCGCCGCGCCCATCGGCACAACGACCGCGTCGATGGTCGGCTTGGCGGGCTCGTCGAGCAGCATCGCCAGCCGCTCGACCCCCGCCGCCCAGCCCACGCCCGCCGTCGCGGGGCCGCCCAGCGACTCGATCAGCCCGTCATAGCGGCCACCCGCCAGCACGGTGCCCTGCGAGCCCAGCCGGTCGGTCACGAACTCGAAGGCGGTGTGGCGATAATAATCAAGCCCGCGCACCAGCCGCGCATTGCGCGTCCAGGCGACGCCCGCCGCGTCCAGCCCCGCCGTCACCGCCTCAAAGAAGGCGCGCGCCTCGGGCGTCAGATAGGCGTCGATGTCGGGCGCGGCATCGGCGATCGGCCGGTCGCGCGGGTCCTTCGAATCGAGGATGCGCAGCGGATTCTTCTCCAGCCGCACCAGGCTGTCCTCGGACAGCTGGTCGCGGTGCGCCTCGAAATGCGCGACCAGCGCGTCGCGCCAGGCATCGCGGGTCTCGGCATCGCCCAGCGTGTTGAGCTGGAGCGTCACGCCCTCGGCGATGCCCAGGTCGCGCAGCAGCTGGTCGGCCATCACCAGCAGCTCGACATCCGCCGCCGGTTCGGCCGCGCCGAGGATTTCGGCGTCGATCTGGTGGAACTGGCGATACCGCCCCTTTTGCGGGCGCTCATAGCGGAACACCGGGCCCGAGGTGACGAGCTTCAGCGGCGCATATTGCTGCCACCCCTCGGTCAGATAGGCGCGCGCGATCCCCGCGGTGAATTCGGGCCGCAGCGTCAGCAGGTCGCCGCCGCGATCGGGGAAGGTGTACATCTCCTTCGACACGACATCGGTCGTCTCGCCGATCGAGCGGGCAAAGACCTGCGTATCCTCGAACACCGGCAGGTCGAGTCGCTGGAAGGCGTAGAGGGTGTGGACCTGCTCGAACGTCTGCAGCACCTCCGCGAAGCGGCGCTGCTCGTCGCCGAAGATGTCCTGCGTGCCGCGCACGCGCTTGGGGGTTTCGATCCGTGCCATAGAGGTGGCGCTATCTAAGGTAGCGAAGCCCGGCGCGCTAGAGTGCGATCACGCCCCTTGGGATAGCCAGTCGCCCAGCGCCAGTTCGTCGGTCGGCCGGGTCTCCGCGCACATGCTGTGCCGCATGATCTCCAGCGCCCAGCGGCGATGCGCGTCGCTCTCGCTCGCCACCGTGTCGCCCGGCACCCACAGGTCGTACTCGCGCATATGCGCATCGGCGGCGGTGAACAGCACGCAGATGTCGGCGGCCACCCCGGTCAGGATGACGCGCGTGACGCCCAGTTGCGGCAGCAGGACGGGCAGGTTGGTCGCATAGAAGCCCGAAAATTGCGGCTTCACCACGAAATAGTCGCGGTCGCGCGGCCGGAGCGCGGCGATCAGCGCGCGGCCCGGACTGTCCTCTCGGTCGCAATGCGCGATGATCGAGGAGCGTTCGGAATGCCAATGGCCGAAATTGTCGTTGACGTAGATCACCGGCACCCCGGCCTCGTCCGCCGCATCGCGCAGCGCCACGATCCGCTGCGCCGCCGCCTCGGCCGGTTCGCGCAAATCCTCGCCGCCCTCGAAATCGAGATCGTTGATCATGTCGATGACGATCAGCGCGGCGGCATGGGGGGCGGACGTGCCGCTCGGCGAGGGGGTAGCGGGTTCGGACATGCCCCCTGCATGTCATACCGCCAGAGGCAAGGCGTTGATCTGGCCCAAGTTCCGACCCGAAAGCGCCGTGACCGGAAGCCGCCTCGAACAGAATGGCGGGTCGCCCGTTCGCCGCGGCCGGACAGGACGGGATTCACCGCCGCGAAAGCCAAATCTGTGTCTATAACCTATGGTTTACCGTCGTCCCCCTAGGACGCGGTCAGCCGGAGTGCCTGATGCCCGATCGACCCGCTTTGGAGGATGCGCTTTCCAGGCTGACGTCCTCGATCCGCCTGACCCCGCGCCTCGAGCGGGACTTCGACCGCTATCGCGCCGATAGCGTGCGCAGCCAGGTCGTCTATGTCCTCGCCACGCTTCTGGTCCTGACGCTGTTCGGTGTGATCGTGGACATGCGCGTGGGGGTGCTGGCGCTATCCCTCTACTGGAAGCTCAGCGTACAACTGCCGTCCATCGTGCTGGCGCTGATCCTTGTCGGGCAGCGGCGGATTCCGCCCCATCTGATATGGCTTGCCGGTGCCATCCCGTTCGTCATCACGGTCGGCCTCGTCACCCGGCTCTCGCTGGCGGTCCCGTCGCCCATGGCCGAGCAGCTGAGCACGACGGCACTGGCGACAGCCTTCACCGCCAATCTGATCCTGCCGATCAAGGTGCGTCCCGCGATCCTCGTCGCGCTCGCCAACATGGTCGTCTATCTCGGACTGCCCCTCGCCATCGCGCCACGGACGCTGCTTTTCCAGTCGGTCGACATCCTGGCCTTCCACGGCGCCATAATGCTGGCGACGCCGATCGGCGCCTATTTCAACGAGCGGGTGCAGAAGCAGAGTTTCCTGCTGACCCTGATCCAGCAGCGCCAGAGCAGCGAGCTGGAGGCGGCGGTCGAGGAACTGACCCGCATGTCGCATCGCGATCCGCTGACCGGCGCGGGCAACCGGCGCAGCATGGACATACGCTATGCCCGACTGCGGCAGACCGCCCGGATGCGCGGGGACGCGATCCGCCTGATCCTGATCGATGTCGATCATTTCAAGCTGTTCAACGACGCCGCCGGCCACGCCGCCGGCGACCGGTGCCTGCAGGCCGTGACCAAGGCCATTGCCCGCGGCGCGAGCTGTCCGATCGAGATGGTGACGCGGTTCGGCGGCGAGGAATTCGCGCTGCTGCTGCCATGGGAAGAGATCGATATCGCGGAGGGCATCCGCCGCCAGGTCGAGGCCATGGCCCTGCCGCATCCGGGCCTGCCCCCCGGCCGGGTCGTCACGGTCAGCATCGGGCAGGCCTGTCTCGACCCGGGGCGCAGCGACGCCACGCAGGACGACCTCTTCCGCCGGGCGGACGAAGCGCTCTATCGGGCCAAGCGCGACGGACGCAATCGGGTGGCGATCGCGGATGAGGGCGCGCGCGCGGCGGGTTGACGCCTGCCGCGCATCCGGGCTGTGCCGGGATTTCGGACGGCCGCGATAGGCGTCGCCATTGTCACTGGCCGACCCCGCCCGCGTCCGGGTAGATCGGTCCCATGACCATCACACGCTGGCAACGGCTGCAACGTCGTATCGGGGACCGGATCGCACCGCCGCGATTCGTGCTGTTCGGGTTCGTCCTGATCGTGGCGGCGGCGCTGCTGATTCCGCGGCTGGGTCTGACGCGGGGCATTCTTGCCGGGTTCGATGCCGCCGCGCTCCTGTTCATCGGTTCGCTGGTCCCGCTGCTGAAACAGGGACAGGCGGCCACGATGCGCCGCCGCGCCGCACGCAACGACGCCAATCGCGCGGTGCTGCTGGTGTTTTGCGGGATCGTGCTGTTCGTCGTCCTGGTCGCGGTCGGCGGCGAGTTGCGCGGGCGGAGCAGCCTCGTCACCATCGCGCTGGTCGTGGCCACGCTGATCCTGGCCTGGCTGTTCTCCAACATCGTCTATGCGCTGCATTATGCGCATCTCTTCTACAGCGCGGGCGACAAGGGCGATGCGGGCGGCCTGCAATTCCCCGACACCACCGAGCCGGATTACTGGGATTTCCTGTATTTCTCGGTGACGCTGGGCATGACCTTCCAGACCAGCGACGTGTCGATCGCCTCGCGCCGGATGCGCCGCGTGGTGACGGGACAGTGCCTGGCGGCGTTCGTCTTCAACCTCGGCGTCATCGCCTTCACGGTCAACGTGCTGGGCGGCGGGAGCTGAGCCGGGCAAAAGGGTCTGGACGACTGGCCTATCGGGTGCCTAACCTGCCGGTGTCTCTCTTCGCCGCAAAAGGCTCTCCATGATCCGTACCGCGTTTCGTTCGATTGTCGTCGCCTCGCTGCTCGCCTCGGCCGCTGCCGCCCCACTCTACGTGGCGAACGCCCAGGTGCCGCCGGGCAATTCCGCGCCCGCCGCGCAGGCCCCGTTCGTCAACACCATCCCCGACGCGGTCGACACCCCCTATCCGGGCACGATCAAGCTGGTGGTCGACGCCACCGATACCGAGCGCGGCATCTTCCGCGTGAAGGAGACGATCCCGGTCGCCAAGGCCGGGCCGATGGCGCTGCTCTTCCCGAAATGGCTGCCCGGCGCGCATTCCCCGCGCGGCGAGATCGAGAAGCTGGCGGGCCTGGTCATCCGCGCCAACGGGCAGATCCTGCCCTGGACCCGCGACCCGGTCGACGTCTTCGCCTTCCATATCGACGTGCCCGCGGGCGCGGCGCAGCTCGACCTGGAGTTCCAGTTCCTGTCGGCGACCAAGCCCGACCAGGGCCGCGTCGCGGTCACCCCGACGATGATCTCGCTGCAACCCAATTCGGTCAGCCTCTATCCGGCGGGCTATTATACCCGCCAGATCCCGATCCAGATGACCGCCACCTTCCCGACCGGCTGGACCGCCGCGGGCGCGGTGCCGTCCAAGGCGTCGGGTTCGACCTACACCTATGACACGACCAATTACGAGATCCTGGTCGATTCGCCGGTGCTGGCGGGCAAATATGGCAAGGTCTTCCCGCTGACCCCGCGCGTCAACCTGGACGTCTTCGCCGACAACCCCGCCGAACTGGCCGCCAAGCCCGATCAGATCGAGGCGCACCGGCGGCTGGTCGAACAGGCGGTCAAGACCTTCGGCGCGGAGCATTACGACCATTATGAATTCCTGCTGTCGATCAGCGACCAGCTGGGCGGCATCGGGCTGGAGCATCACCGCTCGTCCGAAAATGGCGTGACGCCGGGCTATTTCACCGAGTGGAATGCCGGGCCGGGCCGCCGCAACCTGCTGCCGCACGAATTCACCCATAGCTGGGACGGCAAGTTCCGGCGCGGCGCGGACCTGTGGACCCCCGATTATCGCGCGCCGATGCGCGACTCGCTGCTGTGGGTCTATGAGGGGCAGACCCAGTTCTGGGGCTATGTCCTCCAGGCGCGGTCGGGCATGGTGTCGAAGCAGGATACGCTGGACCAATATGCCTCGATCCTCGCCATCTACGACACCGCGCCCGCGCGTCAGTGGCGCAACCTGGTCGACACCACCAACGACCCGATCATCTCGGCGCGCAAGCCCAAGGGCTGGACCAGCTGGCAGCGGTCGGAGGATTATTACAACGAAGGGCTGATGGTCTGGATGGAGGTCGATGCGATGCTCCGCCAGAAGTCGAACGGCACCAAGTCGATCGACGATTTCGCCAAGGCCTTTTTCGGCATCCGCAACGGCGACTGGGGCGAGGTGACCTACACCTTCGACGATGTGGCGGCCACGCTGAACAAGATCGTCCCCTATGACTGGGCCGATTTCCTGCGCCGCCGCATCACCGAGACGGGCCAGCCCGCCCCGATCCAGGGCTTTGCGATGAACGGCTACAAGCTGGTCTATACGCCCGAGCCCACCGCGACCTTCAAGCAGGGCGAGAAGAACAGCACCAATGTCAGCTATTCGCTGGGCATGATCGTGTCGAACAGCGGCGAAGTGACCAGCTCGATTTGGGACAGCCCGGCGTTCAAGGCGGGAATCGATGTCGGCACGCAAATCCAGGCGGTCAACGGCGAGAGCTATTCGGGCGATCGACTGAAGGCCGCGATCCTGGCCGCCAAGGACCCGGCCAAGCCGGTCAAGTTGGTGATAAAGAACCAGGATGTCTTCCGCGACGTCACGCTCGCCTATACCGGCGGTCCGCGTTATCCGCGTCTGGAAAAGGTCGGCACCGGCGAAACCGGGCTCGATCGTCTTCTGAAGGCGCGCTGAGGACATCTATCGACAGGGCATGGCGGGTTGCGCTATCGCGCCCGCCATTGTTTTTGCACCGGAACTTGTATCCGGCCCCCTGGCAGAGAAAGACTGACCATGCGTATCGACCTCATTCCCGTCGGCAAGAGCCCGCCCGATGACCTCAATGTCGTGATCGAGGTGCCCACCGGCGGCGAGCCCGTGAAGTACGAGTTCGACAAGGCGAGCGGCGCCCTGTTCGTCGACCGCATCCTGCACACGCCGATGCGCTATCCGGCCAATTACGGCTTCGTACCGCACACCCTGTCGCCCGACGGCGATCCGCTCGACGCGCTGGTCGTGTCGCGCTCGCCCTTCATCCCGGGCTGCGTCGTGCGCGCGCGTCCGATCGCGGTGCTGAACCTGGAAGACGAAGCCGGCGGCGACGAGAAGCTGGTCTGCGTGCCGGTCGACTCGACCTTCCCCTATTACTCGAATGTCGGCGGTCGCGACGACCTGCCCGAGATCGTGTTCCAGCAGATCGAGCACTTCTTCACCCATTACAAGGACCTGGAGAAGAAGAAGTGGGTGCGCATCGGCACCTGGGGCGACCGCGACGAAGCGCGCCGCATCACCCTGGAAGCAATCGAGCGTTACGAGGCCGCCAAGGCCAAGGGCGAAGAGCCGCACGACCACGACGTGCCCGGCCGCGAATAATCCTTTTCGGATTTCGGTTTGAAGAACGCCCCGGTGCCACCCGCACCGGGGCTTTTTTTATCGTCGGCGGGTGAGGTCGGGACCTGGGACCGGCGTTCCGATTCTCCTCCTCCGTTCACGCTGAGCGAAGTCGAAGCGCACGCACCATGCGCGCGGCTTGGCGACGGCAATCCCTTGGCCTTGGCCTTGGCCTTCGACTTCGCTCAGGCTGAACGGAGCGGAGAGGGTGCGGCGGGCAGGAAGAATGGTTCGCGCGGAGGCGCGGAGAACGCGGAGGTGTCTTGCCTGCCGCACCTCCTATTTCCGAACAATCAGCCCGAGACGACATAGCGAGGCGCGCCTCCGCGGGAACCCGATCACCGCCCCGCCAGTTTCTCCAGCGCCTCGCCCGACACGCGCTGCACCGTCCATTCCGCCATCGGCTGCGCGCCCATCGCGCGGTAGAATTCGACCGCCGGCGTGTTCCAGTCGAGCACCGACCATTCGAACCGCGCCCAGCCCCGATCGCGCGCAATCCCTGCCAGATGGACCAGCAGCGCCTTGCCCACCCCGCCCCCGCGCGCGGTGGGCGTGACGTAGAGGTCCTCCAGATACAGGCCGCGCCGTCCGGTCCAGGTCGAGAAATTGGCGAAGAACAGCGCAAAGCCGATCGCTATGCCGTCACGCTCGGCGATCACCGCCTCGGCGGCGGGGCGTTCGCCGAACAGCGCCGCCGCCAGCATCGGCTCGGTGGCGTGGACGGCATCGGGCTCGCGCTCGAACGCCGCCAGTTCGCGCACGAAGCCCAGGATGGTCGCGGTATCGCTGGGCCGGGCGGCCCGGATGGTCGTCGTCATAGTCCCGCCTCGCTGTGCGGCCCCGGCCCGGGCCGCCGCACCGCGACGACGCAGCCCCCGATGATCGCCGCCGCCCCGACCAGCGTGAACGGCGACACGCGCTCGCCGAACACCGCATAGCCGAGCAGCGCGGCCCAGACGAAGGCGGTATATTCGACCGGCGCAAGGATCTGGGCCTCCGCCCGCGCATAGGCCCAGGCGAGCAGCAGCGCCGACAGGCTGCCCAGCGCCGCCGCGACGACGATGGCGGGCCATTGCGCCGTGGCGGGCCAGCCCGAGACGAAGGGCGCGGCGGGCAGCATCAGCACCGCGATCACCAGCATGGTGAACAGCGCGACCTCGACCGGCCCCGCCACCTGCGCCTGCCGCCGCAGCAGCACCAGGCTGACCGCATAGAGGATCGAGGCAGCGAGGATCGCCAGCGAGCCCAGCACCGTCTCGGTCGAGGCCTGCGCCTGCACCTCGCCCGCCGCGATCACCAGCACCCCGACGCCCGCGATCAGCGAACCCAGGATCGCCGCGCGCCGGATTCGCTCGCCCAGCGTGAAGGCCGCCAGGAACAGCGCGATCAGCGGCGCGAGAAAGGTCAGCGCGATGCTCTGCGCCATCGGCACCCGCGCCAGCCCCCAGAAGAACAGCAACACCGACGCCCCCCCGGTCGCACCGCGCGCGACATGCAGGGCCAGCGCCTGCCGCCCCGGCCAGCGCCCGCCCCGCGCCAGAAACAGCGCGCCGGTCAACACCACCCCGACCCAGGACCGCCACAGCACCGCGCTATAGGCGCCGCTGTCGATCGACAGCCGCTTCATCAGCGTGTCCATCACCGAATAGATGGCGATGCCCAGCGCCGCGGCGCCGAAGGCGATGACGGGGGACGTGCGCGCGCTCATGCCCGTGGCGATAACGGGGACGGCCCCGAAAGGCGAGAGGAGCCGATTGCCGCCTTCTCCCGACGGAAGGGTGAGGCTGCGCCGATGATCGGATGAAATCCCACCCCGCATCCGTTGCCCCCGCAAACACCGATGCAAAAAGGGATGACGGGCATGAAGACGGCATGGATGGCGACGGGTCTGGCCATGATGCTGGCGGCACCGGCGGGGGCGCAGGTCACCGCGACGGTCGGGGCGGACTATGCCTCGGGCCGCTATGGCACCGGACAGCGTGTGGATACCGCCAGCACGTCGCTGGGCCTGCGGGCCAAGCGCAAGCGGGTGACGGTGTTCGCCGCGCTGCCGGTTGTGCAGGTGGACGCGCCGGGCAATGTCGTCGCGCCCGGCGGGCCGCTGGGCCTGCCCATCTTCGTCGACCCCACCCGCCCGGCCACGCGCGTCCGGCGCAGCGGGCTGGGCGATGCGGTGGTGGGGGCGTCGGTCCAGCTGGTCGAGCCGCGCCCGCACCATCTGGCGCTGGCCCTGACCGGCAGCGCCAAGCTGCCCACCGCCTCGGCCTCGCGCGGCCTGGGGACGGGCAAGACCGATTATTCGATCGGGGCGGAAGCCGCGGTGCCCGGCAAGGTCACGCCCTTTGCCGCGATCGGCCACAGCTTTGTCGGGCAGCCCGACGGCTATGCCCTGCGCGACGTGACCAGCGCGCGGGGCGGCGTGGCGGTCCGCATGGGCAAGGCGAGCGAGGTCAGCGTCTCGTACAACTATGCCTCGCGCGCCAGCGACCAGAGCGCCGACCGGCAGGAGATCGGCGCGGGGCTGGACACCGCACTGTCGCAGCGCCTGTCGCTGGGCATCCAGGGCAGCGCCGGGGTCAGCCGGGGTGCCCCCGATGCCGGGGCGGGGGTTCGGCTGGGCCTGCGGCTATAGGCCCTCAATCCTCCGGCTCGGGCGGATCGGCAACGATTCCATAATGATCGTAACGATAGCGCTTCAGACCCCGGTCCATGCATTCGATACTGGGCGCGGCATGATCCTCGGTCGCTGCCGCCGCGTCATGATAGACCAGATCGACATAAGGCATACCGTTGCGCAATTTGCCGAAATGGGTCGGCGTCACACCGCAGGCTTTCGATAGGCGATAAAAGACCTTTTTGGTCAGCAACGGCTTCTCGGTCGTGGTCGTGACGCAACCCGACAGGATCAACGCGCTCGCCATCATCGCCACGCCCCGCCGCATGTCATTCCCCCCTGCCCGTGCCGCCCCGCCACCATGGCAGGATATGGTCACGAAGCAACGGTGCCAGCGGCAGGGTTTCGACCGAGCGGCCATCGACCCAGATCGCCTCCTCGATCTCGGCGGCGGGCACCGGGTCATGGTCGACGGTCAGGTGAAAGACCGTGGCGTCGACGCGGTGCCCCGGCTCATTGGCCGCCGCCGCCGAGAATCGCCCGATCGGGCGCAGCGCCGATTGGGCGACCGTCAGCCCGATCTCCTCGTCCAGTTCGCGGATCAGCGCGGCGGCGGCGTCCTCGCCGGGTTCGATCTTGCCGCCCGCCTGCATGAACCAGCGGGTGCCCGCCTTGCGCACCAGCAGGATGCGCCCGCCTCCGTCTTCGATCAGGGCGGCGGCGATACGGAGGACGGTCATGCCCGCATCGTAACGAAACCCATTCCCACCCCGCAAGGAGAGGAATGGGCCCGGATCATTCCGCCGCGATCGCCGTCTTGGCGACGTCCGCCGCTTCGAGTTCGGCGGCCTTCGCCTCGACCAGCTTGACGATATGATCGACCATGTCGGCGTCCTCGACCGTATGATCGGTCAGCCCCGACAGATAGACCATGTGCTTGCCATTGCCGCCGCCGGTCACGCCGATATCGGTCTCGCGCGCTTCGCCAGGACCGTTGACCACGCAGCCCAGCACCGACAGCGACATGGGCGTGCGGATGTGCTGGAGCCGTTCCTCCAGCACCTGCACGGTGCGGATCACGTCGAAGCCCTGGCGCGCGCAGGACGGGCAGGACACGACGCGCACGCCGCGATTGCGGATGCCCAGCGCCTTCAGGATCTCGAAGCCGACGCGCACCTCTTCCTCGGGCTCGGCCGAGAGCGAGACGCGGATCGTGTCGCCAATCCCGAACCAGAGGAGCGAACCGATGCCGATCGAGGACTTGACCGTCCCGCCGATCAGCCCGCCCGCCTCGGTGATGCCCAGATGCAGCGGGCAGTCGGTCGCCTCGGCCAGCCCCTGATAGGCCGCCACCGCCAGGAAGACGTCGGACGCCTTCACCGCGACCTTATATTCGTGGAAATCATGGTCCTGGAGCAGCTTGATATGGTCGAGCGCCGATTCGACCAGCGCCTCGGGACAGGGCTCGCCATATTTTTCGAGCAGGTCCTTCTCGAGGCTACCGGCATTCACGCCGATGCGGATGGCGCAGCCATTGGCCTTGGCCGCGCGGACGACCTCGGCGACGCGCTCGGACGATCCGATATTGCCCGGATTGATGCGCAGGCAGGCCGCGCCCGCATCGGCGGCTTCCAGCGCGCGCTTATAGTGGAAATGGATGTCGGCGACGATCGGCACGCGCGCCGCCTTGGTGATCTTGGCCAGCGCGGCGGTCGAATCGGTGTCGGGGCAGGAGACGCGGATGATGTCCGCCCCCGCCTCTTCGCAGCGCCGGATCTGGTTGATCGTGGCGACCGGATCGCTGGTCGGCGTGTTGGTCATGGTCTGCACGGTGACGGGGGCGTCGCCGCCCACGGGCACTTGGCCCACCATGATCTGACGGCTTTGGCGGCGGACGATGTCTCGCCAGGGACGAATGGACATGGGCCCTATATACGCGCAAGCGCGTTGCGGTTCAAAGTCAGTGCTGTACCAGACCGGGCAAAGAATGACCGTCGCCGCCCCCATCCCCCGCCATTACGGACTCGACTGGCTGCGCATCGGCGCCTTCGCCATCCTGATCCTCTATCATATCGGCATGGTCTTCGTGCCGTGGGGCTTCCATGTGCAGCTCGCCCGGCTGCCCTGGGTCGCGATCCCGATGCTGGCGAGCAATCCGTGGCGGCTGATGCTGCTGTTCGTCGTATCGGGCTATGCGACCCGCGCACTGGCGGTCCGGCATCCCTCGATCGCCAGCTTCGCGCGGGGGCGGAGCATCCGGCTGCTCGTCCCGCTGGCGTTCGGGATCGCGGTGCTGGTGCCGCCGCAGATCTGGGCCGAGCTGGTCAGCAAATATGGCTATCCGGGCTCCTATGCGACCTTCTGGCTGCACGACTGGCTGGGCTTCCGGCTGATCGGCGGGGTGGTGCCGACGCCCGCCTGGAACCATCTGTGGTTCGTCGCCTATCTGTGGGTCTATACCATGGCGGTGGCGATGCTGCTGGCGGTGGGCGGCCGGTTCGGCGGCAGGGCGCAGGCGCTGTTCGACCGGGTGTTCGGCGGATGGGGCGGCGCGGTGCTGCCGGTGCTGTGGCTGTTGCTGGTCGATATTCGCCTGTTCCCCGGCGGGCTGGAGACGCATGGCCTGATCGACGACTGGCTGGCGCATGCCATCTATTTCCCCGCGCTGCTCTTCGGCTTCGGCATGGCGGGATCGGAGCGAGTGCTGGACAGTTTCCGGCGCGGCTGGATCGTCGCGGCGGCCATCGCGCTGGCCAGCTATGCGGTTGCCGCCGCGCTGGAGTGGCGCTGGCCGGGGCTGGCGGGCGCACCCGCGGGGCTGGGCACCGTCTTTGCGGGCGCACGCGCGGTGCAGGGCTGGATGGCGGTCGTCGCGCTGATCGGGCTGGCCGAGCGTTTCTGGAACCGCGACCATCCGTGGCGCCGCACGCTGACCGAGGCGGTCTTCCCCTTCTATCTGATCCACCAGACGATCATCATCCTCGTCGCGCTGGGCCTGCGCAGGCTGGGCTGGCCGCTGGCGGTCGATGCCGCGATCCTGGTGGCGGCGACGGTGGCGGGCTGCTGGGCCTTTTATCTGGTCGGCCGCAAGCTGCGCTGGCTCCGCCCGCTGATCGGGCTGCGTCCGGGGGATGGCGGGAAAGCGACGATCTGATAGGGGCTCGGGCGCAAAGCCTGTCCCCTTCAAGTATCGGAGTTTCCCCATGTCCGCATCCTGGTCGCTGGTCATCCATGGCGGCGCGGGCCGGATCACCCGCGACGTCCTGACCCCCGAACAGGATGCCGGAGCACGCGCCGGGCTCGACGCCGCGCTGAGGGCCGGCTCGGCGGTGCTGGCGGAGGGCGGCAGCGCGCTGGACGCGGTCGAGGCGGCCGTGCGCGTCCTGGAGGACGATCCCCATTTCAACGCCGGGCGCGGTGCCTGCTTCACGCAGCACGGCACCAACGAACTCGACGCCGCGATCATGGACGGGCGCGACCGGCAGGCGGGCTCGGTCGCGGGGGTGACGCGGACCCGCAACCCGGTGACGCTGGCGCGCAAGATCATGGAGGCCAGCCCGCATGTCCTGCTGGCCGGGCAGGGCGCGGACCGATTCGCGGTCGACCAGGGGCTGGAGCAGGTCGACCCCGCCTGGTTCCACACCGACGAGCGTCGCCGCCAGCTCGACGAGCTGCTGTCGCGCGGCGCCGATGCGTTCGACAGCGACATGAAGTACGGCACGGTCGGCGCGGTCGCCTGCGACGCGCGGGGCCATGTCGCCGCCGCCACCTCGACCGGCGGGGTGACGGGCAAGCGCTGGGGCCGGATCGGCGATTCGCCGCTGATCGGCGCGGGCACCTATGCCGACGACCGCGCCTGTGCGGTGTCGTGCACCGGCTCGGGCGAGGTCTTCATCCGCGTCGGCGTGGGGCATGAGATCGCCGCGCGCCGCCGCTTCACCGGCGACAGCCTCCAGGCCGCCGCCGACACGGTGCTGGCCGAGGTGAAGGCACTGGGCGGCACCGGCGGCACCATCCTGGCCGGGCCCGATGGCGCGATCGCCTGGAGCATGACGACCGCGGGCATGTATCGCGGCCGTGCGACGAGTGGCGGCGAACACAGGGTGGCGATCTACGCCGACGAGGGATAAAACCCGCGTCATGAAGCACTTGCGCCTGTTCGTCGCGATGATCGCGGCGTCGTTCCTCGCCTCCCCCGCCGCCGCCTATTGGGACTATGGACATCAGACGGTGGCGGCCATCGCCTGGGCCAACATCACCCCGCATGCCCGCGCCGAAATCCGCCGGATCCTGCGCGCGCAAGGCGAGCTCGACACGCCGAGCTGCCCGGTCCGGACGATCGAGGAGGCCAGCGTCTGGCCCGATTGCGTCAAGCCGCTGAAGGACGAAAACGGCAAGTCGCGCTTCGGCTATGCCTATAGCTGGCATTATCAGAATGTGGACATCTGCCAGCCCTTTCGCCTGCCCCCCGCCTGCGACAGCGGGGACTGCGTATCGGCGCAGATCCCGCGCCAGCTCGCGATCCTGAAGGACAAGCGCGCCAGCGATAAGGACCGGGTGATGGCGCTGGCCTTCCTCGTCCACTTCGTCGGCGACCTGCACCAGCCGCTCCATGCCGGGGACAAGGGCGACAAGGGCGGCAACGACACCCATGTCGATTATGGCGACTATGCGACCGCGCGGCTGAACCTGCATTCGATCTGGGACGGGCTGCTCGCCGAGCGGGCGATCTCGACGCCCCCCAAATTGGTCCGCGCCTATCCGGCGGCCGAGCGGCGGCGCGAGGCGGCGGGCGGCGTGATGGCCTGGAGCCGCGAGAACTGGGCGGTCGCCAAGCGCGCCTATGCCGCCGCGATGGGCGGCAATCCCTGCCAGCCGACGCCGGCGCATATGACGATGGATGACGCCGCGATCCGGGCGATGGCCCCGGTCGAGCGCGAGCAGGTGAAGCGGGGCGGGTTGCGGCTGGCGAAGCTGCTGAACAGCGCGTTTCGCGGATAATCCCGCCAGCCGTTCGCACTGAGCGAAGTCGAAGTGCACGCCCGGACCATGCCGAGTCCCGTGGCCTTCGACTTCGCTCAGGCTGAACGGAGGTTTTGGGGTACGGCGCCGACCGCACCCCATTCCTCCCCAAGCTATGCTTGGGGAGGAATGACGATCGTCAGCTCAGGACCACGGTCACCGCGCGGCGGTTCTGCGCATAGCTCGCCTCGTCCGAGCCGAGCGCGATCGGGCGTTCCTTGCCATAGCTGATGACGTTCATCCGGTCGGGCGAGATGCCGCGCGCCGCCAGATAATTCTTGGCCGCGTTCGCACGACGATCGCCCAGCGCGAGATTATATTCGCGCGTGCCGCGCTCGTCGCAATGCCCCTCGATGGTGATGCGGACATTGGGATAGCGCTGAAGCCAGGCCGCCTGGCTGTCCAGGATCGCGCGCGACTCGGGGTCGATATCATATTGATCGAGCCCGAAATGGATGGTGTTCGACGTCACCGAACGCTTGAAGTCGGCGTCCGAGCCGGGGACGATCGCGCCGTCGGTCGGGGTGGTCTGGCCCGCATTGGGGTCGGTGGCCGCATTCTGGTCGACCGGCGCGGGCGGCAGGACGGCGGGCCGCTTCTTGGCGCAACCGGCGATGGCCAGCGCCATCGTGGCGACGAGCAGGGTGGTCTTGATCTTGGTCACTGGACTGTCACTCCCTTTTGGTTCGTTTCGCCCCCGAAACTGAAACCCCTATACCCCATTACGGCCGCAACGGCCCCCAGGCCGGGTCCGAGCCGTCGAGCGGCGTCGGAATGCGACGTTCGTTCACCCCGGTCAGGTCGACCATCCACACATCCGCCTTGCCCGACGCCCCCTGTGTCGAGCGCTGGAAGGTGATGACGCGGCCATTGGGGGACCAGCTCGGCCCCTCGTCCTGCCAACTGTTGGTCAGCAGCTTTTCGCCGCCGCCCGAGGGATTCATGATGCCGATGCGGAACGCGCCGCCCAGCTTGGTGAAGGCGATCAGGTCGCCGCGCGGGCTCCAGACCGGGGTCGCATAGCGGCCGCCGCCGAAGCTGATCCGCTGCTGGTTGGAACCGTCCGCGTTCATGACATAGATTTGCTGCCCGCCCGAACGATCGCTTTCGAACACGATCTTGGAGCCGTCGGGCGAATAGCTGCCGCCGGTATCGATGCCGGGCGCGTTGGTCAGCCGCTGCGGCGTGCCCCCTTGCGCCGAGACGCGGTAGATGTCGGTATTGCCGCCCTGCGCCATCGAGAACAGGATCCAGCGGCCATCGGGCGAGAAGCGCGGCGCGAAGGTCGTCGCGGCATTCTGCACCACCAGCCGCTGACGGCCCGAACCGATGTCATAGACATAGATGGCGGGCCGCTTGTCGACATAGGACATATAGACGATCGACTGCTGGTTCGGCGCGAAGCGCGGGGTCAGCACGATCGACTGGCCGTTGGTCAGGAAACGGTGATTGGCGCCGTCCTGGTCCATGATCGCCAGCCGCTTGATCCGCCGCGCCTTGGACCCCGTCTCGGAGACATAGACGATCCGGCTGTCGAAATAGGGGCCTTCGCCGGTCAGCTTGGTATAGATGGTGTCGGCGCATTTGTGCGCGGCCCGCCGCCAGTCGCCCGGCGACACGACGAAGCCCTGCCGCGCCAGCTCGCTCTTGGCCAGCACGTCATAGAGGTAGCAGCCGACCGTCAGCGTCCCGTCGCCATTGGCGCGGACATAGCCCTGGACCAGCGCCTGCGCGCCGGTGCCGTTCCAATAGTCGAAGGCGGGCGCGGTCACCTCCGGAAAGGACACGGTGCGCAGCTGCGCGGGCGGGACCGGCGTGAACAGCCCCGAATTGCGCAGGTCGTTGGTGATGATCTTGGACAGTTCCTGCCCGACGACATCGGTGGTGCCCGCCGCCGTCTGCACCACCGCGCTGGTCGGCATCGCCGGGATCGCGATCGGCATCGGCGCGGAGATGCCGCCCTCGACATCGACGACCAGCCCTTCCTGGCCATTGGCGGGCACGGCCGCAGGCTGCTGCCCGGCGGGCGCGGGGGCCGCAGGCTGTTCCTGGGGCGCGGGCGCGGGCACGTCCTGCGCGCCGACGGCACTGGCCGCCAGGGCCAGCGTGAGCGGCAGGGTCAGCAGGGAACGGGGCATAAACAGATCCTCAACCCGGGTAACTGAAACGGAAACGCGTGTCGCTCCAGCCGCCTTGCGCTCCATAAAGCGCGGACGGCCTGTCATCCAATGGACAGTTTCTGAAAACTGTCGTCATCATGCCAACGATCCCACGCCCCGTTTTTTCGGGGGCGCGGCCACCGCCGGACGTGGGCGAAAGGACGGACCGGCCATCCTCAACCCGGCAACTTGTAGCGCAGCGTGAAATTGCTCCACCCGCCCGGCACGTCGTACAGCTCGGCGGGAAGCCCGCGCAGCGGCGAGCATCCTTTGAAGGTGGCGATCGCCAGATCGTCGACCCGGTCGACATAGCGTTCGTTTTCGCCATCGACACCGCTATGCCCGACCACACGCGGGGCGGCGGCCAGGCTGCCGTCCTTGTTGAGGTGCAGGTTGATCGCGACGCGGATGCGCTCGGCGCCCGGCCCCGGCGTCACCTGACGGTTCGCACAGGGCTGGACCTGACGCAGGATCGCCGAGGCGATGTTCGCCAGTTGCTGCGCTCCGATCCGGGCGGCGGGTGCGGCCTGCGACTTGGAGGGCGACGGATCGGCCGACAGCCCCTTCAGGAAGTCGGCACCCAGATGCGAGCCGCGCGGGCGGGTCGTGGTCGCCGTCTCGCTCTTGCCGCTGCCGCGCGCCGGGGTGGTCGGCCGGGTCGCGGCGGGCTTGCCCTCCGACCGGCTGGGCCGCGCCGCCGGTGCGGGCTTGGCCGCTGGCGTCGGCTTGGCCGGAGCGGGCCTGGCGGGCGCAGGCTTGGCCGGTTGCGGCCTGGGGCGCGGCTCGGGCGGTTTGGGCTTGGGCTTTTCCGCCGGTCTGGGGGCGGGCTTGGGTTGCGGCTTGGGCTCGGGACGCGGCTCGGGCTTGGCCGGTTCGGGTTTCGGCTGTGGTCGGGGTTGAGGCTTGGGCTGCGGTTGCGGCTGGGGCGCGGGCGGTGGCGGCCCAGGCTGCGGCGCGGGCTTGGCCTCGACCGGCTCGGGGGGGGCCGCGTCTTCCGGCGCGCCCTCTTCGGGGGCGATCGACTGGGCGGCCTGCTGGTTGGGGGTGGGCGACGCCGCGTCCAGCGCGACATCCTTGACCAGCGAGATGTCGATCGGCGTGACCTTCAGCTTTTCCGGGTTCGGCGTCGCCAGAAAGCCGACCGACAACAGGCCGAACAGGACGAGATGCCCTGCGACCGCTATCGCCAATCCCGTCCGCTCGCCACGCTCCATCAGCGCTGGCCCGTTCCCTCGCCCGCGCCACCTTCCACGGTGACCAGCGACACGCGGTTCAGCCCGGCGCGGTTCAGCTCGCCCATGACGCGCATCACCCGGCCGTAATCCAGCGCCCGGTCGGCGCGCAGATAGATTTGCGGCGCCTGCCCATCGGCGCCTTTCCGCGCGGCGATCGCATCCAGCCGCGCGGGCAGGTCGGCATCGCTGATCTCATCGTCGTTCAGGAACAGCCGCCCCTGCTCGTCGATAGCGATCTGCTCGGGCTTCTGGTCCTGGTCCAGCGCCTTGGCCCGGCTGTCGGGCAGGTTGACCGGCACGCCCGTGGTCAGCAGCGGCGCGGTCACCATGAAGATGATCAGCAGCACCAGCATCACGTCGACCAGGGGCGTGACGTTGATGTCCGCCATCGGCGCGCGTCGCCCCCGGCCGGAGCGGGAGGGAAGGTTCATGGCCATCGCCCGTACCCCTTCAGCGTGCCGAGTCGAGCTGGCGGCTGAGCGTGGTGTGGAACCCGTCGGCAAAGCGGTTGAGCGACGCCTCCACCTTGTTCACCCCGTGGCTGAACCGGTTATAGGCGATCACCGCCGGGATGGCGGCGAACAGGCCGATGGCGGTGGCGAACAGCGCCTCCGAAATGCCGGGCGCCACGACCGCCAGCGAGGTGTTCTGCGCCTGCGCGATGCCGGTGAAGCTGCGCATGATGCCCCAGACGGTGCCGAACAGGCCGACGAACGGCGCGACCGAGCCGACCGTCGCCAGCACGTTCAGCCGGTCCGACAGCTTGTCGATCTCACCCGCGACCGCCGACCCCATCGCGGTGGCGAGCCGCTCGCGCGTGCCGTCGCGGTCGATATGCCCGCCCGCGGTCGAGCGACGCCATTCCTGCACGCCCGCCGAGAAGACCCGTGCGGAGGGCAGTTCGCTGTCCTGCTCCATCCGGTGAAAGGCGTCGATATCCTCCGCCTTCCAGAAATCGCGCTCGAACCGGGTCATGCCCTTCTTCGTGCGCGCCAGCTTGCGCGAAAAGGCGACGATGATCGTCCAGGTCCAGATGCTGGACAGCAAAAGTCCGATCATCACGAACTTCACCACCCAGTCGGCGTGGAGGAACAGCGCGACGGGCGACAAACTGGCGGCATCCATGTTGAAGACGGGATTCATGGGTGTTGGGTGTCCCCTTGCCAGACAAGGCGTTGGTAGATGGCGATCCAGTCGGCGGGCTGGCGTCGCGGGCGGCCGTTCGGGCCGACCCATGCGACGGTCACACGCGCGTCGGCCAGCATGACCGCGCCGCACCTGACTGTCTGATGAATGACGACGCGAACCGCACTGACCTGGATCAGCCGCGACGTGACGACCAGATCGTCGTCGAGCCGCGCGGAGGCGGCATAGCGGATGGCGATGTCGGTGACGGCATAGGCGCCCTGCCCCGCCTCATGCGCGGCGCGCTGGTCGATCCCCGCGACCCGCAGCATGTCGGAGCGCGCGCGCTCCATGTAGCGGAGATAGTTGGCGTGATAGACCACGCCCGACAGGTCGGTATCCTCGAAATAGACGCGCACCGCAAAGCGATGCTCGTGCCCCTCGAAGCGGCCGCCCCTCGGCTGGTCGTCGTCCGTCACCGTCATGGTGACCGCCCGTTAACCCATCCGTCCGGGGGAAGGAAGGCACTTGCTCGCCTGTTACCTACGGGTTACATGACACCTATAGGTTACAGGAGGTCGTCATGAATCTGGTGGAAAAGGCCGAGCGGAAGACCCGAGACCGGGCGATCGTCTTCTACCTTTTGGCGCTTTGCCTATTGATGTCGGCCATGACGTCTCCCCAGCATCTCGATGGCGCTTCCACCCGCCTCATTCCCTGGTTCGTCATGGTCGGTGCCGCCGCGCTCAACCTGACGAGCGCGCCCTTCCGGCTCTGGAAATGGAACGGCATGGCGGCCCTACTCAATGACGAGACGACCCGCGATCACCGACGGTCGAGCCTTGCCGCCGGTTTTTGGGCGATGCTGCTAGCCTCTGCCCTGACGATTACGGTGGCCACATTCCAGCCTGTCGACGCGATCATGACGGGCCGCATCGTCATCACCGCCGGGCTGATCGCCGCGCTGATATGCTTCTCCACGCTGGAGCTGCGTGCCAGCCGATGAACGAGACGCTTTGCAACGACCTGAAGGCCGCGCGCGAAGCCGCCGGGCTGACCCAGGGCGGCCTCGCCGAGGCGATCGGGGTCAGCCGCAAGACGATCAACACGGTGGAAAACGGGGTCTTCCAGCCATCGACCCTACTCGCGCTCAAACTGGCATGCGCCTTGGGTCGGCCGGTCGAGTCGCTCTTCTGGATCGCGGAGTGAGCCGCGCTTATTGCAGCGCGGCGGAATCGACCTTCAGCGAGGGCGGGTTGATGACCGGCGGCGCATAGGGCTTGGCGGCGGGGACCGGCTGGCTCGACAGCACGGGGCCGCTCGCCCCGGCCTGCGCGACCGGCGGATTGGCCTGTGCGGCGATGGCGAGCGGCGCGGTCGTGCGCTGCACCGGCACCATCGTCCCCGCGCGCCACGCATCATAGGCGCGGAAGAAGGCGATGAACGGCGCATCCAGCCGGTCCAGCCGCGCCGCCGCGCCGGTTTCGAAATCGTCGGTGGGCGCACTGCTGATATCGGCGAGCACCGCATCGGCGGCGGCGCAGAAGCCCTTGCGCACCGGAGTGGTCGAGAAGAAATTGTACAGCCGGGTCATCGCATCGTCATACCGGTCGCGCCAGTCGCCGCCCTGCGCCTGATATTCGGCCGAATAGCGTTTCTCGGCGGCGGCCAGCGCGATCTTCCGCGTGGTCAGCATGGTGTTGTAGCGGGTGACGATCAGCCCCTCGTCGGGCCCGCGACAGGCCAGCGCCGCGACGTTCAGCGCCGAGCGCAGATGCCAGATCGTCGCCGCGCTGGTCAGCGCACGGTTGGGCGTGGCGTAATTGCCGTCGGGCAGCAGCGCGGGGATCCGCATCCCCGGCGTGGCGCCGGGGGGCAGCGGGGCGCGCGCGACCTGCGGCGGGGCGGGCACCATCACCGGCGGCGGCGCGACCTTGGCGGTCTCGCGCGCGGTACATCCCGCCAGCGAGAGACCGATCGCGATACCCGATACAACACGCAAACTCGCCATGACCCTGATCCTCGGAAAACCCCGCCCCCGGCTGTTGGAGACATCATGCCGAATCAAGGTTAACGCGTCGTAACCCGTGCGATGAAGCGAGCCTTATGTCCGAGGGTTGGAAATCCTCCCCGCCGCGGGGAGGATCAGGCCGTGCGCGCGACCAGCGCGGCGGCGGCCTCGGCCATCAGTTGCGCCAGGATGTCGGCGATCGGCTCTTCCTTCGTGACCATGCCGACCGACTGGCCCGCCATCACGCTGCCATGCTCGACATCGCCCTCGATCACCGCGCGGCGCAGCGCACCCGCCCAGTAATGCTCGATCTGGAGCTGCGCCTCGGCCATCGCGACCTTGCCCTCGTCGAGCGACTGGGCGACTTCGCGCTGCTTGGCGGTGAACAGCTCGCCGCCCGCATTCTTGAGCGCGCGGACCGGGATGACCGGCAGGCGCGGATCGATCTGCACGCTCGCCACCGCGTCGCGGGCGGAGGCGCGGATGAACGCCTTCTTGAAATTGGGATGCGCGATCGATTCGGTCGCGCAGACGAAGCGCGTGCCGAGCTGGACGCCCGCCGCCCCCATGTCGAGATAGGCGGCGATCGCCTCGCCCCGGCCGATACCGCCCGCGACAAAGACGGGGACTTGGTCGGCGATCTCGGGCAGCATTTCCTGCGCCAGCACGCTGGTCGAGACGGGGCCGATATGGCCGCCGGCTTCCATCCCCTCGATCACCAGCGCATCGACGCCCGAGCGGATCAGCTTCTTGGCGAGGCTGAGCGCGGGGGCGAAGCAGATGACCTTCGCGCCCGTCTCCTTGATCGCCTCCAGCGCGCCCTTGGGGGGCAGGCCGCCGGCGAGCACGACATGGCCGACGCCGTGACGGCCGCACACCGCGATCAGGTCGAACAGCTGCGGGTGCATGGTGATCAGGTTCACGCCGAAGGGGCGCGTGGTCATCGCCTTGGTCGCGGCGATTTCGGTGTCGAGCAGTTCGGGCGTCATCGCGCCGCACGCGATCACGCCGAAGCCGCCCGCATTGGACATGGCGGAGACGAGGTTGCGCTCCGACACCCAGGACATGGCACCCGCCATGATCGCCATGTCGGCGCCGAGAAATTCCGCGCCGCGCGCCATGCGGGTGGCGAGACGCTGTTCGCCGGTGGTGGTGGTGAGGGTGTCGGTCATCGGCGCTCCATGCCGTGGAGCGCGGCGGACGGCAAGATTTGGTTCACGCGAAGCCGCGATGACGCGAAGAAGAAGAGGTTCGCGCAGAGGCGCAGAGGACGCAGAGAGGTTTCGCGCGCGGCAGCGCAATCGAATCTCCAACAGACCGTTGTTGGAGGACTTCAGTAGCGGCCGGATACGCCACCTCTGCGCCCTCCGCGCCTCTGCGCGAACCAACCTTCCTGAATACGCTTCGCGTCTTAGCGGCTTCGCGTGAACCCCATACCCCATAACCGTCATCCCAGCGAAGGCTGGGATCTTTGGCGGGCCGAATCATATCCGGGCCAGAGGCCCCAGCCTTCGCTGGGGCGACGGGGCATCGGTCGGGTCGTTACGCCGCCTCGGCGTCCAGACCATAAGCGGTGTGCAGCACGCGCACCGCCAGTTCGGTATAATCCTCTTCGATCAGCACGCTGACCTTGATCTCCGAAGTGGTGATGGCGAGGATGTTGATCCCGCGCGCACCCAGCGTCTGGAACATGGTCGACGCCACGCCCGCATGGCTGCGCATGCCGACGCCGACGACCGAGATCTTGGCGACTCGCGTGTCGTGGACCATCTTGGCATAACCGATGTCACCGCTCGCCTTTTCCAGCACGTCCAGCGTGCGGGCGAGGTCGGCCGAGGGGACCGTGAAGGTCACGTCGGTCGAGCCGGTCGAATGCGCGATGTTCTGGACGATCATGTCCACGTTGATGCCTGCATCCGCGAGCGGCGCGAAGATCGCGCCCACCGAACCGGGCCGATCCGGCACGGCGGTCAGGGTGATCTTGGCTTCGTTCTTGTCATGCGCGATGCCGGTGATGAGCTGGCGTTCCATATCGTCGATTTCCTCTTCGCCCACGATCAACGTGCCGCGATGTCCGTCTTCGTCCCGTGCGTCGTCGAACGAGCTGAGCACCCGCACGCGCACCTGTTCCTTCATCGCCAGACCCACCGAGCGGGTCTGGAGCACCTTGGCGCCGACGCTGGCGAGTTCCAGCATCTCCTCATAGGTGACCTTCGACAGTTTCCGCGCACGCGGCACGATGCGGGGGTCGGTGGTGTAGACGCCGTCGACATCGGTGTAGATGTCGCACCGCTCCGCCTTCATCGCCGCCGCCACCGCGACCGCGCTGGTGTCCGAACCGCCGCGGCCCAGCGTCGTGACCCGGTTGCCCTCGGCCACGCCCTGGAAGCCGGGAATCACCGCGACCACGCCCGCCGCCAGGCTCTCGTCGAGCGCGGTCGTGTCGATCTCGCCGATGCGCGCCTTCGCGAAGGCCGTGTCGGTATGGATCGGCAATTGCCAACCCAGCCACGAACGGGCGGGGACGCCCATCGCCTGGAGCGTGATCGCCAGCAGCCCGCTGGTGATCTGTTCGCCCGCCGAGACGACGACGTCATATTCCTGGGGATCGTAGAGCGACGAGGCCTCGCGGCAGAAACCGACCAGTCGGTCGGTCTCGCCCGCCATCGCGGAGACGACGACCGCGACCTGATGCCCAGCCTCCACCTCGCGTTTGACCCGCGCCGCCACGTTGCGGATGCGCTCGATTCCGGCCATCGAGGTGCCGCCGAACTTCATCACGATACGGGCCATGCGGTTTTTGCCAATCTCCTTGGGGTAAAACGGCGGTCCTGATAGGTAGCCCCCATGACGAACGCAAGCCATTTGAACGATTCTACCATTATAGGCGCCGAAGCCGCACATTTCGGAAAGATGGCGGCCGAGTGGTGGGACCCAAAAGGGTCGAGCGCGATGCTGCACCGGCTGAACCCGCCGCGCCTGCGCTATATCCGCGAGCAGATGGATCTGCATTGGGATGCCGATGGGCAGGGCTTCACCCCGCTTTCGGGCAAGCGCGCGCTCGACGTCGGCTGCGGCGCGGGGCTGCTGTGCGAGCCGCTGGCGCGCCTGGGCGCCGAGGTGACGGGGCTGGACGCGGCGGCCGAGAATGTCGCGGTCGCCGCCGCCCATGCCGCGCAATCGGGCCTGGCGATCCATTACCGCGCGGGCAGCGTCGAGGGGCTGGCGGGCGAGACGTTCGACCTCGTCACCTCGCTGGAGGTGATCGAGCATGTCGCCGATCCGGCGCGCTTCGTGCGCGGGCTGGCCGATGCGCTGGCACCCGGCGGGCTGATGATCCTGTCGACGCCCAACCGCACGCCGCTGTCGAAACTGGCGCTCATCACGCTGGCGGAGGGGACGGGCGCGATCCCCAAGGGCACGCATGACTGGTCGAAATTCCTGACGCCGGAGGAATTGTCCGCACTGCTGACCGATGCCGGATTGCAGGTGCGTGACGTGCGGGGGCTCAGCTTCTCGCCGACCAAGGGGTTCATGGTCAGCGACTGGACCGCGCTCGACTATTTCGTCACCGCGACGCGGTAATTCCCTTTCCTCCCCTGCAAGGGGAGGTGGCAGGCCGCAGGCCTGACGGAGGGGTGTCCCGGCCAGATAGGACAGGGATACCCTCGCCGCCGGGGACACCCCTCCACCATGCTTCGCATGGTCCCCCTCCCCTTGCAGGGGAGGAATGATTCTGGACCTATCCGAATGTCGAGACTGCCTAGCAATCGCCCCGCCACGGCGAACCACCGCCTCCTCATCCTGCTCGCCGTAGCGATCCTCGCCCGCATGGCGACCTTCGGCAATCCGGTGGTCCATGTGGACGAGGAATTCTACTTCTTCACCGGCCATGCGATGTGGCAGGGCGCGTGGCCCTTCGTCGATGTGTGGGACCGCAAGCCGATCGGGCTGTTCCTGCTCTATGCCGTGCCAGCCGCATTCGGGTTTCCGGCGGGCATCTGGGCCTATCAGGCGATGGCACTGGCCAGCGTGGTCGCGACCGGATGGCTGGTCGCGCGGATGGCGGAGCGACTCGGCTGGGGCGCGGGCGCGACGGCGGCGGGCATCGCCTATATCCTGTGGCTCGGCCTGCTCGGCGGACAGGGCGGGCAGGCGCCGGTCTTCTACAATCTGCTGATGATGGGCGCGGCCTGGGCGATCCTCGAATCGGATCGGCGGGGGGTGCGCAGCCTGGGGCTGGCCGCGATGGCGCTGGTCGGATTGGTCCTCCAGATCAAATATTCGGCGGTGTTCGAGGGGATGGTCTTCGGCCTCTGGCTGCTGGGCAGCGAGTGGCGGCGGAGCCGGAGCCCGGTCGCGCTGATCCTGTACGGCGTGGCGCTGGTCCTGGTGTCGCTGATCCCGACCGCGCTGGCGGCGGGCGTCTATGCCGCGATCGGCCAGTGGGACGCATTCCTCTACGCCAATTTCCTGTCGATCTTCCACCGCAACCCCGATCCCCTGCCCGAGCTGGCGGGCAATCTGGGGCAGATGGTCCTGATCCTGTCGCCGGTCGTGACGCTGGCGGTGCTGGGCCTCAAGCGCGCGACCCGCACTCGGGAGCATGGCTTCCTGGCGGTCTGGCTGGCCGCCGCCATCGTCGGCGTGCTGCTGTTCCGGCCCTGGTTCGACCATTATGGCCTGCCCATCCTGCTGCCCGCCTGCACCGCCGCCGCCGCGATGCTGGGGCGCGCGGACTGGCGGCGGCGCTATACGCCCGCGCTGCTGCTGACCGCCGCGCTGGCCGGGCAGATCGTGCTGGTCGCGCTGCGCCACGAGCGGGGCGGCCCCGCCGAGTTCGCTGCCTTGTCCCAGGCGGTCGGCAAGGGGCCGGGATGCCTCTATGTCTATTCGGGCAGCACGATGCTCTATGTCGCGACCGAGCGTTGCACCCTGTCGCGCTATATCGTGCCCGCGCATCTCAGCCGGGCGCGCGAAGCGGGCGCCACCGGCGTCGACCAGGATGCCGAGATCGCCCAAATCCTTGCCCGTCGCCCCGCCGTGGTCGTGATGCGCCCGCCCTATAATGGCGAGCGGCCCGCCGCCCATGCCCGCATCATGGCGGCGATGGCCAACGGATACCGGCTGACCGCGAAACTGCCGATGGGCAATGAGATGATCAGCGTCTATAAATCCACGCGATGAAACGCCTTCTCGCCTCGATCCATGACGTGTCCCCCCGGTTCGAGGGGGCGGTCGATGCGCTGTTCGACCGGCTGTCGGGGCATCTCGGCGGGCCGCGCCTGGCCATGCTGGTCATCCCCGACCATTGGAACAGCGCGCCGATCGCGCCGGGCACCCCCTTTGCCACCCGCCTGCGCGACTGGGCGGACATGGGGATCGAGATGTTCGTCCATGGCTGGTCGCACAAGGACGACATGGTCCACACCGACCAGAAGACCGCGCTGAAGGCCAAGCACATGACCGCGGGCGAAGGCGAGTTCGTCGGCTTGCCCCACGCCGAGGCGCTCCGCCGGATGAAGCGCGGCACCGCGCTGATCGAGGATATCATCGGCCGTCGCGCGACCGGCTTCATCGCGCCCGCCTGGCTCTATTCGGACGAGGCGCGGGCGGCGCTGGGCGATGCGGGCTTCGGTCTGGCCGAGGATCATTTCCGCGTCTGGACGCCCGCCGATGGCCGGATCGTCGCGCGCGGGCCGGTCGTGACCTGGGCGAGTCGCTCGCGCGGGCGGCAGTTGAGCTCGCTCGCCGCCGCCGCCGTGCTGCGCCACGGCCTGCGCCCGACGCCGGTGGCGCGGGTCGCGGTCCATCCGGGCGACAATGGCGTGCCCGCGCTGCTCGACAGCATCGACAAGACCTATTCGCGGCTGGCGAGGACCCATACGCCGTCGCGCTATGCGGATTTGCTCGCCGCCTGATCAGCGCGCGGCGAGGCTGTGAAGATATTGGCGCCGCGCTTCTGACCCGCGTGGATAGCGGGACAGTGTCTTCACCTCGGCGCGCGTCAGGGTGAAGCGGTGATAGCCCTTGCCGGTCAGGCATTGCTCGACATCGCCGACCTGAATCGCCTGAAGGTCACGCTTCTGCCGGTCGGGTTGCGTTCGCCGGACCGAATCGCCCCAGCTATCGCTTTCGGAAACGCTGGGGAAATTCAAAAGGCGATCCGCCGTCTCGAACCCCCGGATGAAACGCTTGGCCGGTTCGTCCTGCGACACGTCTCGGAAGTAACCGGTCTTGGCACATTCGATCGCGTCGGCACGGTATTGGGCAAAGCCGATGCCGGGCTTGCCCCAGCTTTCCACGGGCCCACGCGATGCCGCCGACGCCGAGACCGACGATATCGCCAGCATAACGGCGAAACATACCCGCTTCATGACGCCGCCACCTGACGCGCGGCCAGGGCATGGAGATATTGGCGCCGGGCCTCCGATCCTTTCGGGTATCGGCTCAGCGTCTTCTGCTCGCTTTTGGTCAGGCTGAACTTGCGATAGCCCTTGTCGACCAGACATTGTTCGACATCGCCAACTTGAATGGCGTGGAGCAGGCGCTTCTGCCGATCGGGTTGAGTCCGCAATATCGAATCGGTCCAGCCTCCCACTGCCCCGCCGCCGTTCAATGCATTATCGGCCGCCGTGAAACCGGCGATGAAACGCTTGGCCAGTTCGTCCTGCGAGACATCGCGGAAATAGCCGGCCTTGGCACATTCCACCGAGTCGGAGCGGTACTGGTCATAGCCGACGCCGGGCTTACCCCAGCTTTCGATCGGGGGACGGTCGGCAGCCTGGGCCGTGCCCGTGGACACCAGCATGACGCCGATCACGACTGCGAAGCCCCGACCCATCGACCATCTCCCATGACATTTTTGTCATGATGACAGACTCCCGAGCGGCACGAAAGGTCCGTTTCGGCTTAAGCGACCGCGCGCTGCTCCGCGCCCTCGTCGAGCAGCCGCTGATAGCGCGCGATCAGCGCATCGGCATGGTCGCGGTCGCTGAACACCTTGCCCGCCGCCACGCGCGCGGCGTTGCGCAGGACACGCTGGTCGCGGGACAGGAGCCGCTCGATCGCCTCGGCGCAGGCCGCGCCGTCGCGGGCGCGGAACGTCTCGGCGAACAGCGGATTGGCGACCTCGGCGCACCCGCCATAATCGGGCACCACCAGCGGCAATCCGGAGGCCAGCGCCTCCGACGCCACCAGGCCGAAGGTCTCGGTCTCGCACCCATGGACCAGCGCGTCGCAGCTCGCCATGATCCGCGCCAGGCGCGGGCGGTCATAGACCGGGCGGAACAGGCGGATATGCGGGCTGCCCGCGATCCGCTTCTCCAGCGCGCGGCTGGCGACGCCGCCGCCGATCAGGACCAGCCCGACCGGACGGCTGGAGGCCACCCGCTCGACCGCGTCGATCACCATCGTCCAGCGCTTTTCGGGGTGATGCCGCCCCAGCCCCAGCAGCAGATGCGCATCCTCGGGCAGCGCACACTGCGCCAGCAGCGCCGCACGCAGCCGTTCGTCGCGGTGGTCGGGCGAGAAGAAATGCCGCTCGATGCCCAGCGGAATCCCCTCGTCCACCCGCACGCCGCGCTTGCCCAGCCGCTTGACCAGCGCCGGGCCGTTGGACAGCACCAGGTCGTAATGGTCGAGGAAGCGGTTCATGTAGCGGCTGTACCAGCTGAACCAGTCCTCCACCCGCTCCTGCGCGACGATGCCGTCCAGCCAGCGGACCGGATAGGTGCCGACATTGTCGTTGTGCATGAAGAAGACCTTCTTCGCGCGCCCCTGCCAGTTGGCGACGAACCAGGCGGGCTTGGCGGGCGAGGACACCTCGACGATGTCGGGGTCCAGCTCGTCGAGTAGGCGACAGACGGGCGCGCCGTCCCAGAACATGCCGTAATTGGTGTCCAGGATCAGGCGCGGCGCCTTGATATAGATGATCTTGCCGCCGCCCGGACGCTCCTCGACCATGTCCTCGGTGCCGGGGGCCAGGACGATCAGCTCATGGCCCATCTCGGCCAGGATCGACATCTTGCGGTCGATATAGGTCCGCACCCCCCCGCCGGTGGGCGAGTAGAATTCGTTGACGTCGACGATACGCATCGTCTTCCCCTTATTCGACCGGGCCGAAGCCGCTCAGGCCCCGCAGATATTGGGCGCGGATGGTCACCGTCGCCACCCCCGACGGCACGTCGATCAGCGCCGATTCGAGCGGCGGCTTGCGGCGGCCCAGCTTGGTGTTGGCCGGGAAGCCCGCGCCGTCGCTCCAGAAGTTGAACTTGTTCTTGCCATCGCGGTCATGCGTGAACAACAGCGCATAGCGGCCCGGGCGCGGCACCCGGATGCACATCGCGATCGGCCCGCCGCCCGTCGGCGTCGGCACCTGGACGCGGCGGAACGTCTTGCCCGCGCGGACCAGCACGCCGTCGTCGGCCAGGAAATCCTCCTCGTTCGCCGGATAGAGTTCCAGCTTCAGATTGCCCTTGCGGTCCTTCAGCCCCTCGATCCGGGCCAGGATCGCCGGGCCGCCGCCGCCGGTGCAGGCCGCCGCATCGCTGCCCAATACCTGCGCGCCCGCCGCCTGCGGCACCACCGCCAGCGCGACCACCGCAACCGCCATCATCTTCATCACGCGAATCATGCGCGCACCTTCCGAACCAACGCCGTCAAACCGAACCCGGCGATCAGCACGACATGGACCAACAAAGTTAGCGCCGCGGTGAACGCGATCAGTTCGCTCAATTCCTGATCCTGCCCGATCAACAGGATCGCGAAATTGGCGAAAAGAAGGTCCTTGTTGGGCACCAGCGGCAGGCGCGAGACGAGCAGCCGCGCCGCCGACAGGAACAGCCACATGCCGAGCGACACGCTGGGCATCCCGTAATGCCAGGCGAGCGCCACCAGCAGCGAATTGGCGATCAGGCGGACGCAATGGACCATGAAGACCCACCAGAGCGTCCTGCGATCGAGCGAGAAGACCCGGCGCGAGAAGATCAGGAAGGGCAAGGAGGTCGCCATGACGATCGCGATCGATCCCCAGACCAGCCGCAACTGGTCGGCGGTCAGCAATTCGCGCCCGACCGGCAGCGCCAGCCCGATCATCAACAGGGTGATCGCATTGCCCGCGATCGCCGACAGGATGCCGACATCCTTGACCGCGCCGAAGGGCGCCGCGACCATCTTCGCATTGGCGCGCGCCCAGGCATAGAAATAGGCCTCGCCCGAATAGCTGAACGCGACCTCATTGGCGATCCGCTTGCGGATCAGCGCGGCCATGCCGCTGATCGGAATGCCCCACAGCCGCCGGAAGATGATGTAGTCGCCGATCGGCAGCGCCATGTAGAGGCCGAAGAAGACGATGTAGAACATCGGATTGGTCGGCACCGAATGGCTCAGCCCGACCAGTCCGCGCCCCAGCAGCTCATGCCCCAGCCCCACGATCATGGCGAGCGTCAGCGCCCCGCCGATAATGGCGGGCCAGCGGCTCTTCACGGTCTTCAGCGGCTCCAGCGCGGCCATGTCGCGCGCGACCGGTCCGCTCGTCGCAGACGGGATCGCCTGTTGCGGGGTCATGGGATCATCTCGTTCATTCTGCACGTTAGGGAGATTCCTCGGCGGCGGCGCGCCGGCGGCGCCCGCTAACCTCAACACTGCTTTCTCGCACCTGAATAAGAATTCATCTCTGTCCGCTGATTGTGTCCACCATAGGGCTGATCCTGACATAATTGAGCGACAAGCGCCGATTATCGCCGCATCCCATTGTCGCCATCGTCCCCGTGGGAGCCCATGCCAGCCGATCATATCCTGACTTACGCGCTGGCGATGCGCGGCGGCGTGGAAGCGGCGCTGGGCCGGATGTTCCAGGGCTGGCTGGACCGCGGCCGCCGGGTGACGCTGGTGCTGGGCGAGGAAAGCGGCCAGTTCCAGGCGGGCGTGCCGATGGGGGTGGAGACGGTGACGCTGGGGCATCAGAGCTATGCCGGGCTGTGCACCACCCTGCCCGCGATGATCGGGCGGATGCGGCCCGACATCATCTTCTGCCCCGGCAATCATTATACCAGCATGGCGGCATGGAGCCGGTTGCGGCTGGCCGGGGCCTGCCCGCCGATCGTCGCCAAGATGTCGAACGCGGTCGATCGCGGCGACCATCATCCCGTCCTCGCCTGGGGCCAGCGGCAATGGCTGGCGCGGCACCGGCTGTTCCTCGACGCGCTGGTGGCGATGACCCCCGCCACCGCCCGCGCGGCGCAGGATGCCACCGGGCTGTCGGTCGCGGTCATCCCCAACCCGCCCGCCGCGCTGCCCGACCTGGCGCTCGACCGGCCGCGCCCGCCCGGTCGCCGGATCCTAGGCGTCGGACGACTCGAGCCGCAGAAGCGCTGGGACCGGCTGATCACCGCGATGACGCATCTGCCGCCCGATATCGGGCTGACCATCCTGGGCGAAGGCAGCCTGCGCCCCGCGCTGACCGCGCAGATCGCCGCGCTGGGCCTCACCGGCCGCGTGACGTTGCCGGGACATAGCGCCGACGCCCCCGCCGCGATGGCGGCGGCGCAGGTGGTGGCGCTGGCGTCGGATTATGAAGGCGTGCCCGGCGTGCTGCGCGAGGCGCTGGCGGTCGGGACCCCGGTCGTCGCGACCGATTCGAGCCCGGCGGTGCGCGAGATCGTCCGCGACCCCGCGCTGGGCACGGTCGTCGCGCGCGAGGATCTGGCGGGGCTGGTCGCGGCGCTCCGCCACTGGCTGGACCCGGTCGCGCCACGCCCCGATCCCGTGCCGCAGCCGGGGCAGGATTCGCCCGACCGCTATCTGGCGCTGTTCGATTCGATCGTCACCGCCCGGCACAACCGCCAGACGCTGGCGTCAGGCAATGTCCGCTTCGGCGCGCGCGCTGTCGCCGTCGCGCGCCGCCTCGCGCTCCGACCGGCGCTGTAGCGCGGACTTGGCCATCGCGGTCATCGGGTCGGCCAGCGCCAGCCCCAGGATGCCGAACAGCGCGCTCGCCATGATCTGGGTCGACAGGGTCAGCGCGGGGGGCAGGTCGACCGTCCGCTTGGCGACCATCGGCACCACGACATATCCGTCGAAGGTCTGCACGACCAGATAGGTGCCGATCGCCCAGAAACCGGCATCGGTCCCCGCCGAAAAGCCGACCGCGATCATCAGCGTGCCGGTGATGATCGCCCCGATATTGGGGATGAAGGCCAGGATGCCCGCGATGATGCCCAGCAGCAGCGCCATCGGCACGCCCCCGATCATCAGCGCGATGCCGGTCAGCACCCCCTCCACCGCCATGCCCAGCAGCCGCCCGGCGAGCAGCTTGCGCAGCGTGCTCATGACGCGCGCCTGGGTGATCGCGAACTCGGCGCGCGCGGCGCGCGGGACCATCCATTGCAGGCCGCGCGCATAGCCTTCCGGGTCCATCGCCAGGAACAGCCCGATGATGAGGATCATGAACGCCGAGGTGATCGCCCCGACCGCCGTACCCACCCACGAGGTCAGCCGCCCGATCGATCCCAGCGACTGTTTCACCAGCCCGTTGATGTCCGAGGTGCCGGGCATCAGCCCCTGCGACGCCAGCCATTCGGTCAACCGCCCGACCTGGGTCTCCAGCGTGGAGCGAAGCTGCGTCACCTGCTGCGTCATCTCGACGCCGGTCAGGAAGAAGGTGCCGAGCAGGAACGCCGTCACCGCCAGCACGACGATCAACAGCCGCCAGCCGCGCCCGATCGGCAACACCCGCCCGAGCAGCCGCACGCCGCCGTCGAGCAGCGTGGCGAAGACCAGCCCGGCAAAGATCACCAGCAGCGGCTGGACCAGCAGCACCGCGATCGCCATGGCCGCGATCAGCCCCAGCCAGATCGCCGCGCGCGTCAGCTCCCGCCGGACGAAGCCCTCGCGAAACTCGATCGGTGCGGGGGCGTCGGTCAGCGGGGCCGGGTCGGTCATGGCGCTCAGTCCGCCTTGGCCGGATGCAGCGAAGTGCCCGCCCGGCCCGAGCGCAGCGATCCCCACCAGGTCAGCGGGTTCAGCGTCGCATCGCCGTCCAGGCTGAACGTCACGAACTCGGCCCGCCCGCCGATATTCTCATAGGGCACCGCGCCGCCCAGCCCCAGCTCGGCCAGCGAGAAGCGGCTGTCCGCCGAACGGTCGCGATTGTCGCCCATCAGGAAGACATGATTGGCCGGGATGGTGATCGGGCCGTAATTGTCGCCCGGGCTCCAGCCCAGCTCGACCGTGTCGTAGCGGCGGTTGTTGGGCAGCGTCTCGGTCACGATCGGCAGGTGGCAGACCCATTGGCCGCTCGCCAGCCGCACCTTCGCCCCGTCGCCATAGTCGGACGCGTTGCACGGGCTGTTGGTGTCGACCGGGATGTCGACATAATGGAGCGGCCCGCGCTTCACCGGCTGGCCGTTCAGGATGACGGTGCCGTCGCGCACCTCCAGCCGGTCGCCGGGCAGGCCGATGACCCGCTTGATATAGTCGTTATGCGTCCCCGGCGGGGTCACGATCACCACATCGCCGCGCGTCGGCAGCGAGCCGAAGAGGCGGCCATGGATGAAGGGCAGCTGGAAGCTCCAGCTGTCGGTCGGCTGGTGCAGCACGACCGATTTGAAGATCGCCACCGGATTGGGGATGGTCGGCGAGACGAAGGACCAGCCATAGGCGAATTTGCTGACGACCAGCCGGTCGCCGACGCGCAGGCCCGGCAGCATTGATTCGGACGGGATGTAGAAGGGCTTGGCGATGAAGCTGTGGAAGCCCAGCACGATCAGCAGCAGCCAGAACAGCCCCTTGACCTCGGACCACCAGTCGGTGCGCTTCCTGGGTCGGGGCGCGGAATCCGACGGCTGCGGCCCCGGCTGGTCCGTGGGCGAGCCCTGGTTGGTATCCAACACCGCGTCCTTCATGCGGAAACTTCCGGTCTTGCCTCGATCACCACAAAGGCCTGCGCCCAGGGGTGATCGTCGGTCATGGTCAAGTGAATATGCGCGACGTGGCCCGGCGGGGTCATCGCGTCAAGTCGTTCGCGCGCGCCGCCGGTCAGGACCAGCGTCGGTGCGCCGCCGGGCTGGTTGACGACGCCGATGTCGCGCATGAACACGCCTTGCGCAAAACCCGTGCCCACCGCCTTGGAAAAGGCCTCCTTGGCGGCGAAGCGCTTGGCGTAGGTTCCGGCGCGGGTGAAGGGGCGTTTCGCCGCCTTGGCCTGCTCCACATCCGTAAAGCAGCGCGCCTCGAACCGGCCGCCATGCCGGTCGAGCGCGGCCTGGATGCGCTCGATATTGCAGAGGTCGGAGCCCAGGCCGATGATCATGACATCCTCCCCGGTACGGGGAGGGGGACCGCCGCGGAGCGGTGGTGGAGGGGGTTCTCCACCACGCGAGTCATTTGGGGCGCTCCCCGTCCACCAGCCTGCGGCTGGTCCCCCTCCCCGTGCCGGGGAGGATTCACCGCGCCACGTCCATCGCGGCGCGCATCTTGCGGACCACTTCGGGCAGGCCGACGAACACCGCATCGGCGATCAGGAAATGGCCGATGTTCAGCTCGCGCACCTGCGGGATCGCCGCGATGGGGGCGACATTGTCATAGGTCAGGCCGTGACCGGCATGGACCTCGATCCCGTTCTTGGCGGCCAGCGCGGCGGCGTCCGACAGGCGACGGAGTTCCGCGGTGCGGTCCTCGCCGTCCAGTTCGGCATAGCGGCCGGTGTGAAGTTCGACCACCGGCACGCGCAGGGCCAGCGCCGCCTCGATCTGGCGGGGATCGGGTTCGATGAACAGCGAGACGCGGATGCCCGCCTCGCCCAGCTGCGCCACCATCGGGGCCAGCCATTCGCGTTGCCCGGCGGCGTCCAGCCCGCCCTCGGTCGTGCGCTCCTCGCGCTTTTCGGGGACGATGCAGGCGGCGTGCGGACGATGCTTCAGCGCGATGGCCAGCATCTCTTGCGTGGCCGCCATCTCCAGGTTGAGCGGCACGGTCAGTTCGGCCGACAGCCGCGCGATGTCGTCGTCGGTGATATGCCGCCGGTCCTCGCGCAGATGCGCGGTGATGCCGTCGGCCCCCGCCTCGGCCGCGAGCAGCGCCGCCTTGACCGGATCGGGATAGCCCGCCCCGCGCGCGTTGCGCACGGTCGCGACATGGTCGATATTGACCCCCAGCCGCAGATGCCCGCTCATGCCGCCGCGCGGCTCCCCGGCTTGATCGCAGGGATCGCGGCCAGTTCGGGCGGCAGATCGTCGAGGCTGTAGCTGGGCACGTCGAGGCGGATCAGCGGGAAGAAGGGAACGCCCAGATCGGCCGCGCCGTTGGAACGATCGACCAACGAGGCCGCCGCGATCGTCTGCCCCCCTTCGCGCGCGATGGCGGCGATCGCCTCCCGGCTCGACAGCCCGGTGGTGACCACGTCCTCCATCATCAGCACCTTCTGACCTGCATCAAGCCGGAAGCCGCGACGCAGGTGGAAGGTTCCCTCGGGCCGCTCCAGAAACATGCCCGGTACGCCCAGCGCGCGCGCCATTTCATGGCCGACGATCACGCCGCCCATGGCCGGGGCGACGACCGCGCTGATCTGCGCCCTGATCTCGGCCGGGATCTTGGCCGCCACCGCCTCGCACAGCCGCGCCGCGCGCGCCGGGTCCATCAGGACGCGCGCGCATTGCAGATAGCGGGGGCTGCGCAGGCCCGAGGACAGGATGAAATGCCCCTCGAGGAGCGCCTCGGCGGCGCGGAACTCGGCAAGGACGTCGTCATCGGTCATGCGGGGCAACTCCGGCAGGTCGTTATCAGATGACCCGGCCTCATAGGATCGCGCCTGCGCGGGCGCAATCATGGTCGCGACAGCTATGGGTTGAGGGGGCGCGGTCCCGTGCTATAGTCCATCTAACAAGAACGACATGACGCCCCGCCCGCGACCCGTCGGACCACGATGGGCGGGCGAGGGAGATGGGAGACGAGAGCGGGATGAGCGAGGCCAAGCGCATGTCCGGACCCCGGAGGATGAGGATGCCCAGACGGATGAAGGCGATCGCGATCGCCGCCGGGATGGGATGCGCCGCGCTGTCGGGAACCGCCCTTGCGACTCCGGCCGCGCCCGCCAGGCCCGTTCCCCAGGCCGCGGCCGAGGGTGCGGGCGTCGCCAACACCGCGCCGACCAGCGCCGCCGCGCCCGCCACCGCCGCCCCGACCAGCCCGCTGCTGGCGCAGGACGGCGCGCCCGCGACCACCATCGACCCGCAGGTCGGCCTGCCGATCGACGGCCGCATCGGGCTCCAGCCGCAGGTGACGAAGAACGGCGAGTTCGCGCACTGGATGCACAATGGCGTGCTGGTGCCGGTCATCACCGCCATCTGCGTCCTCGTCCTGCTGCTGCTGGCCTGGGTCGTCTTCCGCTATCGCCGGGCCGCCAATCCGGTGCCGTCCAAGACCAGCCACAACACGCTGGTCGAGGTGCTGTGGACGCTGGGCCCGGTCGTCGTCCTGGTCCTGATCGCCATCCCCTCGATCGGGCTGCTCCAGGCGCAGTTCAAGCCCGCGCCCGCCGGGGCCGTCACGCTGAAGGCGATCGGCAACCAATGGTATTGGACCTATCAATATCCGGATCATGGCGGGATCGAGATCACCGCCAACATGCTGAAGGAAAAGGATCAGGTGGCGCCGGGTGAGCGGGCGCGCACCGATGCCGACGGCCCGCGCCTGCTGGCGGTGGACAATCGCATCGTCCTGCCCGTGGGCGTGCCGATCCGCCTCATCACCACCTCCAACGACGTCATCCACAGCTGGGCGATCCCGGCCTTCTGGATGAAGCTGGACGCGGTGCCCGGCCGGTTGAACGAGACGAGCTTCACCATCGAGAAGCCGGGCCTGTATTTCGGGCAATGTTCGGAACTGTGCGGCGCGCGCCATGCCTTCATGCCGATCGCGGTGCAGGCGGTGCCCCCGGCGCAGTTCGCGGCATGGGTCGCGGCCAAGGGCGGCAAGATGCCGGGTTCGGCCGCCCCCTCCTCCTCGGTCATTCCGCAGCCCGGGGCCGAGGGTTCGGCCGCCGAAGCGGCGCAGGCCAATGCCGCCGACGCGGTGACGGGTCCGGCCGAAAACGCCTCCACGCCCGCCCAGTCCCCCTCTTCCGCGCAAGGCGCCACCGGCAATCCGGCGGGCCCCGGCAACGCTGGACAATAAGCCATGACCGACACCGCACTTCACCCCGGATCGGCTTTCGTCGGTCATGACGACCATCACCACGCGCACCATGACGCCGATCACAAGCCCGGCTTCTTCGCGCGCTGGTTCCTGTCGACCAACCACAAGGATATCGGCACCCTCTATCTGATCTTCGCGATCGTGGCGGGGATCATCGGCGGCGCGATCTCGGGCCTGATGCGTGCCGAGCTGCGCGAGCCGGGTATCCAGTATCTGGGCATCTGGGCGGGGATGCTGCACGGCGGCGCGCAGAGCCTGGACCAATCGCTGCACCTGTGGAACGTGCTGATCACCGCGCATGGCCTGATCATGGTGTTCTTCATGGTGATGCCCGCGATGATCGGCGGGTTCGGTAACTGGTTCGTGCCGATCATGATCGGCGCGCCCGACATGGCCTTCCCGCGCATGAACAACGTGTCCTTCTGGCTGCTGATCCCGGCCTTCACGCTGCTGCTCGCCTCGCCCTTTTTCGGGTCGGGCGCAGGCGTGGGCTGGACCGCATACGCCCCGCTATCGACCTTCGGCGAGCCGGGGCCGTCGGTCGACATGGCGATCCTGTCGCTCCATCTGGCGGGCGCCTCGTCGATCCTGGGGGCGATCAACTTCATCACCACCATCTTCAACATGCGCGCGCCGGGCATGACGCTGCACAAGATGCCGCTGTTCGTCTGGTCGGTGCTGGTCACCGCCTTCCTGCTGCTGCTGTCGCTGCCGGTGCTGGCCGCCGCGATCACCATGTTGCTGACCGACCGCAATTTCGGCACGACCTTCTTCGACCCCGCCGGGGGCGGCGACCCGATCCTGTACCAGCATCTCTTCTGGTTCTTCGGCCATCCCGAAGTGTACATCATGATCCTGCCGGGCTTCGGCATCGTCAGCCAGATCATCGCGACCTTCAGCCGCAAGCCCGTCTTCGGCTATCTCGGCATGGCCTATGCCATGGTCGCGATCGGCGTGGTCGGCTTCGTCGTGTGGGCGCACCATATGTTCGCCACCGGCCTGAGCGTGAACACCAAGATGTATTTCACCGCCGCGACGATGATCATCGCGGTGCCGACCGGCATCAAGATCTTCTCGTGGATCGCGACCATGTGGGGCGGTTCGCTGACCTTCAAGACGCCGATGGTCTGGGCGATCGGCTTCATCTTCATGTTCACCGTCGGCGGCGTGACCGGCGTGGTGCTCGCGAACGGCGGCATCGACGATTACATGCACGACACCTATTATGTCGTCGCGCATTTCCACTATGTCCTGTCGCTGGGCGCGGTCTTCGCGCTGTTCGCGGGCTTCTATTACTGGTTCCCGAAAATGTCGGGGAAGATGTATAGCGAGCTGCTCGGCCAGCTGCATTTCTGGGTCTTCTTCGCGGGCGTGAACCTGTTGTTCTTCCCGATGCACTTCCTGGGGCTCCAGGGCATGCCGCGCCGCTATCCCGACTATCCGGATGCCTTCGCGTTGTGGAACAAGGTCGCGACCCACGGCTATGAGATCATGGCGGCGGGCATGGCGATCTTCTTCATCAACCTGATCTGGTCGCTGATCGCGGGCAAGCCCGCGGGTGACAATCCGTGGGGCGAGGGCGCGACGACGCTGGAATGGACGCTGTCCAGCCCGCCGCCCTATCACCAGTTCGAGACGCTGCCGCGCATCGACTGACCGCCCGGCTCCACGCCGCCCTTGCAAGACCCCGGAGCATCGCCTCCGGGGTCTTTTGCATGTCCGCTATGCCGATATGGACCCCTTAATGCCGCCAGCCGCCCCTGGGCTGCGACGAACGGCGGAACCTTTCACCGATTGTTATCCACAGGTGCGGCACATATCGTCCTGCCGCGACGGGCGGCGGGTTGGCAGGATAGCGCGGCGATGCAGCGGGACGAACCTACGGTCAGCATCCGACCGGCGGAGGCGACCGGAGACAGGGACGCGGACTTCCTCTTGTCCGAACATCGGGCAGGCGGGCCGGGTCCGATCGCGCGACACGGCGCGAGCGCCGCGGCGATGCTGCCCCTGCTGGCGCTCGCGGCCTGTGGCGGCGGGGGCAGCGGAAGCGCGGGGGCCACCGGCACCGGCGCGGGCGGTTCGACCACCACGCCGGTCGTCGTCGTCACCCCCTCTCCCACCACCACCGAGGCGAGTCGATTCCTGGCACAGGCGACGATGGGCGCGACCCGCAGCGGGATCGATGCGGTCGTGTCGCGCGGCTATGACGGCTGGCTGACCGATCAATTCGCGATGGGGCGGGCGACCAGCCATTGGGACTGGCTGACCGCGAACGGCTATGACGCGGCGGCCAACCGCAATTCGCTCGCCGGGCTCGACCCGACGCTGTGGCGCCAGATGATCGTCGAGCCCGACCAGCTGCGCCAGCGGGTGGGCATGGCGCTGCTCGACATCCTCGTCGTCGGGGTGGACGGCATCAACGATGCGTGGCGCGCCTTCAGCATGGCCGCCTATGTCGACATCCTGCTCGACAACGCCTTCGGCAATTATCGCGACCTGCTGGGCGCGGTAACGACCAGCTTCGCGATGGGCAGCTATCTGACCTATCTGTCGAACCGCAAGGCCAATGCCGCGACCGGCGCGCAGCCCGACGAGAATTACGCGCGCGAGCTGATGCAGCTGTTCACGCTCGGCCTTTACCAACTCAACATGGACGGATCGCCCCGGCTGAACGGCGGGCAGCCGGTCGAGACCTATAACCAGGCCGATGTGTCGGGGCTGGCGCGCGTCTTCACCGGGCTGGTGCCCGCGACGAACGACAGCTCGACCCCGGCGCGCTATCGCCAGCCGCTGGTGATGAACGCCGCGCTGAACGAAACCGGCGCGTCCAGCTTTCTCGGCACGACCGTGTCGGGCGGCGGCATGGCGGGGATCAAGGCGGCGCTGGACACGATCTTCGCGCATCCCAACGTCGCGCCCTTCATCTCGAAGCAGCTGATCCAGCGGCTCGTCACCAGCAATCCCTCGCCCGCCTATGTCACCCGCGTCGCGACCGCGTTCGCCGACAATGGCCAGGGGGTGCGCGGCGACATGAAGGCGGTGATCCGCGCCATCCTGCTCGACAGCGAGGCCCGCACCCTGTCCAGCGCCACCACCGCGGGCAAGCTGCGCGAGCCGGTGCTGCGGCTGACCGGCTGGGCGCGCGCCTTCGGCGTCACCTCGCCGTCCAATGGCTGGGCGATCGGCGACACCTCCAATCCCGCCAACCGGCTGGGACAGAGCAAGGGCCGCAGCCCCTCGGTCTTCAACTTCTACCGCCCCGGCTACACCCCGGCGGGGACCAGCATCGCCAGCGCCGGGCTGGTCGCGCCCGAGTTCCAGATCACCAACGAACAAAGCGTCATGGGCTATGTGAACTATATGTACGGCCTGATCGCCAACGGCACCGGCGATGTGAAGGCGGACTATAGCGCGATCCTGACCAAGGCGGCCGATGCGCAGGCGCTGGTCGACGAGGTGAACCTGGTCCTCGCCGCCGGGCAGCTCTCCACCGCGACGCTGGCCGCGATCCGGGGCGCGGTCGACAGCGTGTCGGCCACTGCGACCAACGGCGCGATCAACCGGGTCGGCATCGCGATCCTGCTGACCATGGCCTCCCCCGACTATCTGACCCTGCGGTGATGAGCATGATCCACGATCAGTCCCGACGCGCCTTCCTGAAGCGCAGCGCGCTGCTCGGCCTGGCGGGCACCGCTACCCCCTTTGTCACCAGCCTGGCCGCGATCGGCGAGGCGGCGGCGGCCACCGCGTCGGATTACAAGGCGCTGGTCTGCGTGTTCCTGTACGGCGGCAACGACTATGCCAACACGCTCGTCCCCTATGACGAGACCAGCTTCGCGGCCTATCGCGCGGCGCGCGCCAATATCGGCTATCAGCGCGATGCGCTGGCGGGCAGCGTCCTGAATCCCGCCGTCGCGCTGCCGGGGGGCCGCGCCTATGCGCTGTCGCCATCGATGCCCGAGATGAGCCAGCTGTTCGCGGCGGGCAAGATGGCGGTGGCGCTGAACGTCGGCACGCTGGTCGAGCCGACGACCAAGACGCAATATGCCAACCGCACCGTCAGGCTGCCGCCCAAGCTGTTCAGCCACAACGACCAGCAGAGCTTCTTCCAGGCCTCGACCCCGGAGGGTGCGACGAGCGGCTGGGGCGGACGGATTGGCGACGTGTTCCAGAGCGGCAACGGCGCCGCCGCGCTGACCTGCATCAACACCAGCGGCAACGCCGTCTATCTGACCGGGCGCAGCGCGATCCAATATGCGGTGGGCACGGGCGGGCCGGTGGCGCTGCTCGGCGGCAGCCGGACGCTCTATGGCTCGTCAACGGCGCTCGACACGCTGCGCGGGTTGATGACCACCGAGCCGGGCTTTGCCATGGCGAGCGAACATGCCCGGATCAGCAAGCGCGCGCTCGACATCCAGGCGCAGTTGAGCAGCGCGCTGGCCGGGGCGCCCGCCGCCAATTTCCCGCTCTTCCCCTCCGGCAACACGCTGGCCGACCAGTTGAGGATGGTCGCGCGGATGATCGCGATCAGCCAGACGCTGGGGCTGAAGCGGCAGGTCTTCTTCGTCTCGATGGGCGGGTTCGACCTGCACGACAATCTGGTCGCGCAGCATCCGGGGCTGCTCGCCAAGGTGTCGGCGGCGATGAAGGCCTTTTACGACACCACCGCTGCGATGGGCGTCGCCAATCAGGTGACCAGCTTCACCGCCTCCGACTTCGGGCGGACGCTGCAATCCAATGACGACGGCTCCGACCATGGCTGGGGCGGCATGCATTTCGTCGTTGGCGGCGCGGTGCGGGGCCAGCGTTTCTATGGCAAGGCGCCGATCGTCGGCACGAACAGCAGCGACGATGTCGGGCAAGGCCGCCTGCTGCCCACCATGTCGGTCGATCAATATGCCGCGACGCTGGCCAGTTGGTTCGGGATCGACTCGGGCGGCTTGCGCACCGTGCTTCCCAATATCGGCAATTACGACGCCTCGACCTGGAACCAGGGATTCATGGGATAGGATCGGGGCCGGAATACCGCCTTTCCCGGCCGGCTCCGGACAATCTTTGCCCCCCAAAGCATGGCCGCGAATAGTATAGTGACAATATAACATCCTGCATTGCGGCGATTATCCGATCATCAACGATCGGAAAAACTTGCCCTTCTCTTGGCTGGCACGCGACTCCGCCCGCCCCATATGGGCGCCGCGATCCTTCGGTCGCGTCACAGATTTCCAGAGGAGCTTCCATGCCCACTCCCGCCAAGGGCTATGCCGCCCAGTCGGCCGAGACCCCGCTCGCGCCCTTTTCCTTCGAGCGTCGCGATCCGCAGGGCGACGATGTCGCGATCGACATCCTCTATTGCGGGGTCTGCCACTCCGACCTCCACACCGCACGGAGCGAATGGGCGGGCACCCAATATCCGTGCGTGCCGGGCCATGAGATCGTCGGGCGCGTGACCGCCGTCGGCGATGCCGTGACCAAGTACCGGGTCGGCGATCTGGTCGGCGTCGGCTGCATGGTCGACAGTTGCGGCCATTGCCCGTCCTGCCATGACGGCGAGGAGCAATATTGCGAGACGACCGGCTTCGTCGGCACCTATAACGGCCCCGACCCCGTGCTGGGCGGCCATACCTTCGGCGGCTATTCCGACCATATCGTGGTCAAGGAAGGCTTCGTCCTGAAGATCAACCATGACGATGCCGATCTGGCCGCCGTCGCACCTTTGCTCTGCGCCGGAATCACCACCTATTCCCCCTTGCGCCACTGGAAGGTCGGGCCGGGCCAGAAGGTCGGCATCGTCGGTCTGGGCGGCCTGGGCCATATGGGTGTGAAGATCGCCGCCGCGATGGGGGCCGAGGTCTATGTCTTCTCGACGTCACCGGGCAAGCGCGACGACGCCAAGCGGCTGGGCGCCAAGGACCTGATCGTGTCGAAGGACGAGGCGCAGATGGCGGAACACGCCAATAGCTTCGACTTCATCCTGAACACCGTGGCCGCGCCGCACGATCTCGACGCGTTCCTGATGCTGCTCAAGCGCGATGGGACGATGACGCTGGTCGGCGTGCCCGACTCGCCGCACCCGTCGCCTTCGGTCGGCAATCTCGTCTTCCGCCGTCGGTCGCTGGCGGGCTCGCTGATCGGCGGCATCGCCGAGACGCAGGAGATGCTGGACTTCTGCCACCAGCACGGCCTGACCGCCGATATCGAGATGATCGCGATGGACGAGGTCAACACCGCCTATGACCGGATGCAGAAGAGCGATGTGAAATATCGCTTCGTCATCGACATGGCGACGCTGAAGGGCTGAGGCCCATCGGTACTGGGCACGCCCCTCCCGCAGGCGGGAGGGGATGGGGGAGGGCAGGCCACGGGCGATGGTCTCGGTGAGACCTCTGGCCCTCCCCCCGTCCCCCTCCCGCTTGCGGGAGGGGGTGCGCTCTTGGCGGGCGGGGCCATATTCTTCTCCCCATCCCGCAGGCGGGGGAGGGGGTGCCCCAGGGGTTGACCTTGATGAGACTCCCCCCAGCCCCGGCACAGACGCTTCGATTGCCCCCCTCCCCGCCAAGCCCTATATGCGGGACTCCCATGTCCAGCATTCCCTCTTCCGTTTTCGTGCCCGCCGACTGGCGCGACTTCCTCGCCCTGACCAAGCCGCGGGTGATGACGCTGGTCGTGTTCACCGGCCTGTGCGGAATGCTGGCCGCGCCGGTGGGGGTCGATCCGGTGATCGGCTTCACTGCCATATTGTGCATCGCGCTGGGCGCCGGCGCGGCGGGGGCGCTCAACCAATGGTATGAGGCGGACCTGGATGCGCTGATGAAGCGCACCGCCAAGCGTCCCCTGCCCGCCGGTCGGATGACCCGCGAGTCGGCGCTGCATTTCGGGGTGGGGCTGGCCTGTTTCTCGGTGCTGCTGATGGGGCTGGCGGTGAATTACGTCGCCGCGGGGATCCTGACCGTCTCGATCCTGTTCTACGTCCTCGTCTATACCGTCTGGCTGAAGCGGCGGACGCCGCAGAATATCGTCATCGGCGGCGCGGCGGGGGCGTTTCCGCCGCTGATCGGCTGGGCCGCCGCGACCGGCGAAGTGGCGCTGCTGCCCTTCCTGCTGTTCAGCCTCGTCTTCCTGTGGACCCCGCCGCATTTCTGGGCGCTCGCGCTGTTCGTGAAGACCGATTACGCCAATGCGGGTGTGCCGATGCTGCCCGTCGTCGCGGGCGAGCGGGTGACGCGGGCGCAGATCGGGCTCTACACCATCCCGATGGCCATCGCCGCCGTCGCGCCCTGGCCGCTGGGCCTGACGGGTGCGATCTATGGCGCGATCGCCAGCGTCGGGACGGCGATCTTCGCCGCCTATGCCGCGGTGGTCGCCTTTCGCCACACCCGGCCCGATGACGCGATGAAGCCCGAAAAGCGGCTGTTCAAATATTCGATCCTCTATCTTTTCCTTCTCTTCGGCGCGCTGGTGGTGGATCGTTGGGCATGACGCCTGACGATTCGAATCGGATTCGCGCCAAGCAGCGCGCCCGTGCCATGGTGATGGCCCTGCTGCTCGGCTTCCTGGTCGTGCTGATCTTCTTCATCACCCTGTCGAAGATCCGGTCGGGGATGCACTGATGCGGCTGACGCGCCAGGCCCGGACGGTCGCGTTCGCGCTGTTCGGCGTGGTGTTCATGACCGGCCTCGCCTTTGCCAGCGTGCCGCTCTACCGCATGTTCTGCCAGGTTACGGGCTATCAGGGCACGACCCAGCGCGGGGCGGCCGCGCCGGGCAGCGTCCACCGCCAGATCCGCGTCGATTTCGACGCCAATGTCTCCTCGCGGCTGGCCTGGACCTTCAAGCCCGAAAACCCGCACGAGACGGTCGATATCGGCGCGCGCGACATGGTGTTCTTCACCGCGACCAACAATGCGAAGGTGCCCGTCACCGGCACCGCGACCTTCAACGTCACCCCCGACCAGGCGGGCCGCTATTTCACCAAGATCCAGTGCTTCTGCTTCACCCAGCAGACGCTGCAACCCGGTGAGACGGCGCGGATGCCGGTGATCTTCTTCATTGACCCCAAGATCCTGAACGACCCGGACGCGCGCGACATCGAGACCATCACCCTGTCCTACACATTTTACCCGGTGGATTCGGGGAAGAAAGCGGGTTAGCCTCCCCCCAAAAGAGAAACATAGGGACGGGATCATGGCTGGCGCGAAGAACCACGACTATCATATCCTGCCGCCGAGCCCCTGGCCGCTGGCCAGTTCGATGTCGGCGCTGCTCATGGCCTCGGGCGCGATCATGTGGATGCACAGCGCGCCCGGCGGCGGCTGGGCGTTCCTGGCGGGGCTGGCGGCGGTGCTGTTCTGCATGGGCAGCTGGTGGGCCGATGTCGTGCGCGAGGCGCATCATGGCGACCACACCCCCGTCGTCCAGCTGCATTTCCGATACGGCATGATCCTGTTCATCGCGTCGGAGGTGATGTTCTTCGTCGGCTGGTTCTGGGCCTTTTTCGACTTCGCGCTGTTCCCGACCGCGATGAGCTTCGTCGACGGCCAGGTGGAACGCGCGACCGAGGGCGCCGCCGCCATCGCCGCGACCTGGCCGCCCAAGGGGCTGGAGGTGATCGACGCCTTCAAGCTGCCCTTGCTCAACACGCTGATCCTGCTGACCAGCGGCACCACCGTGACCTGGGCGCACCATGCGCTGATCCACAACCAGCGCGGCGGCGAGAAGCGCGGCCTGTGGGGGGTGCTGGGCGTCGGCGACCGGGACGGCGTGCTGAAGGGCCTGTGGCTGACGGTCGTGCTGGGCCTGATCTTCAGTTCGATCCAGGCCTATGAATATGTCCACGCGCCCTTCCCTTTTAAGGGCATCAACTATGGCGCGGCCTTCTTCATGGCGACCGGGTTCCACGGTTTCCACGTCATCGTCGGCACCATCTTCCTGATCGTCTGCCTGATCCGCGCCTATCGCGGCGACTTCACCCCGCGCCAGCATTTCGGGTTCGAGGCGGCGGCCTGGTACTGGCATTTCGTCGACGTGGTGTGGCTGTTCCTGTTCGTCACCATCTATGTCTGGGGTGGCTGGGGCGCGCCGGTCCATAGTGGCTGAGCCTGCCCCGCCCACCATCGCGCAGGCCGCATTCGGGGGGCTGTGTCCGCGTTGCGGCCAGCCCCATTTGTTTGCCGGGCCGCTCTTCTCGAAACAGGTGACGACCTTCGCCGATACATGCGCGGCGTGCGGGCTGGATTTCACCCGCTTCAATGTCGGCGATGGGCCCGCCGCCTTCCTGACGCTGATCCTGGGCACGGTCGTCACCATCGCGGCGATCGCGGTCGAGCTGACGCTGCATCCGCCGCTCTGGCTGCACATGCTGATCTGGCTGCCGCTGACCGCCATCGGCGTCGTCTATACGCTGCGCGTCGCCAAGGGGGCGCTGATGGCCGCCGAATATCGCAACGAAGCGCGCGAGGGCGCGGTCGCCAGACCCGACGCGGACGACGACGCATGAAGCGGGTGCCGGTCCTGCCCACGCTGATCGTCGGGCTGGCGGTCGCGGCGATGATCGCGCTGGGGCTGTGGCAATTACTCGAACGGTTGCCGCAAAAGGAGGCCTATCTGGCGCAGCTGGCCGCCAACCCCGCCAGGCCGCCCATCGCCTTTCCACTGTTCCCCGACGACAGCCTGCTCTTCCGCCGCACCGTCGCCGAGTGCCGACCGCCCGTCACGGTGCGCCGCGCCGGGGCCGGGGCGGCGGGGTTTCGGCTGATCGCGACCTGTTCGATGCAGCGCGGCGCGATGCAGGTACAGCTGGGCACCACCCATGATCCGCGCAAGGCGATCGCCTGGCCCGGCGGCCGGGTGACGGGCTATGTCGCCCACGCCCCCGACGGCCGTTCGCTGATCCAGTCGGCCTTCGACCACCGGCCGCAAGCCATGCTGCTGGTCGCGGACAGCCCGGCCACCGGACTGGAGCCCAACCCCAGCCCCGATATTGACGCGGTGCCCAACAACCACCTGGCCTATGCCGTGCAATGGTTCCTGTTCGCCGCCATCGCCGCAATTATCTATGCTTTGGCGGTCGTTCGGCGCAATCGAATGGTTGTGATGACCGACACACACGGTTAAGCCGCACCGCATCATGCGCTATCACAGTACCCGCGGCTCCGCCCCCGTCCTCGATTTCCGGGGCGCGACCCTGGCCGGTCTCGCCAGCGATGGCGGGCTCTATGTTCCGGAAGCCTGGCCGACCCTCTCTACGGAAGAAATCGAGGGACTGGCGGGGCTGTCCTATGCGCAGACCGCCGCCAAGATCATGGCGCCGTTCGTCGGCGACAGCCTGACCGCCGAGGAGCTCCAGGACCTGTGCAACGCCGCCTATGGCCGCTTCTCGCACGCCGCCGTGACGCCCTTGGTCCAGCTCGACCATGACCAGTGGCTGCTGGAGCTGTTCCACGGGCCGACGCTGGCGTTCAAGGACGTCGCGCTCCAGATGTTGGGCCTGTTGTTCGAGCGGTTCCTGCGCGGCACCGAGACGCGGCTGACCATCGTCGGCGCGACCAGCGGCGATACCGGGTCGGCGGCGATCGACGCGGTGGCGGGGCGCGCCAATATCGACATCTTCATGCTGCATCCGGCGGGGCGCGTGACCGAGATCCAGCGGCGCCAGATGACCACGGTGCTGGCCCCCAATGTCCACAATATCGCGATCGAGGGGAATTTCGACGACGCGCAGGCGCTGGTGAAGGCGATGTTCAACGACCGCGCCTTTGCCGATCGGCATACCCTGTCGGCGGTCAACTCGATCAACTGGGCGCGGTTGATGGCGCAGGTCGTCTATTATTTCTACGCCGCCGTCCGACTGGGCGCGCCAGGCAAGGCCGTCGCCTTTTCGGTGCCGACGGGCAATTTCGGCGACGTGTTCGCAGGCTATGTCGCGGCGCGCATGGGCCTGCCGGTCGAGCGGCTGATCGTCGCGACCAACGTCAACGACATCCTCCACCGCGCGCTGTCCTCGGGCGACTATTCCAAGGGGCAGGTGCAGGCGACCGCGACGCCGTCGATGGACATCCAGGTCAGCTCCAATTTCGAACGGCTGCTGTTCGATGCGAACGGCCGCGACGGCGCCGCGCTGGCGGCGCAGATGAAGGGCTTCGAATCGTCGGGCGCGATGCGGCTGACCAATGCGCAGAGCCAGAATATCGCCCCGCTCTTCACCAGCGCGCGGATCGATGCCGACGATATGAGCCGCGCGATGCGCTGGGCCGCCGAGTCGACCGGACAGATCCTCGACCCGCACACCGCCATCGCGCTGTCCGCCGCACGGGCCAGCGACGTCGCGGTGCCCGTGGTGACGCTGGCCACCGCGCATCCGGCCAAGTTCACCGACGCGGTCGAGCGCGCGACCGGGGTGCGGCCCCCGCTGCCCCCCCGCGTCGGCGACCTGTTCGAGCGCGAGGAACGCTTCACCACCCTGCCCGCCACCTTCGACGCGGTGACGGCCTTTATCGACGGGCATGGTTTGCGCTAACGCAGCGCGCATGAAACTCGAAACGATGATCGGCGAGCCCTGGGCGGATTACGGGCTGGTCGACTCCGGCCATGGTCGCAAGCTGGAACGCTATGGCCGGTTCCGCTTCATCCGCCCCGAACCCCAGGCGATGTGGGCCCCGGCGACCAGCGACTGGCGCGCGGCGGCCGAGTTCGTGCCCGGCTCGGACGAGGATGGCGGCGGCCGCTGGAACTTCAACGAGCCGGTCCCGCGCGAGGGATGGCCGCTGAAGTGGAACGAGGTGCGCTTCACCGCGCAGAACACGCCGTTCCGCCATCTGGGCTTCTTCCCCGACATGGCGCCCGTCTGGAGCTGGATGCGCGAGCAGGTCGATGGCCTGGCCGAACCCGAGTGCATGAACCTGTTCGGCTATACGGGCGTCGGCACGCTGGCGATGGCGAGCGCGGGCGCCAAGATGGTCCATGTCGATGCGTCGAAGAAATCGGTCGAGGCGGCGCGGAGCAATGCGATGCTGTCGGGCCTGGGCGATGCGCCGGTCCGCTGGATCATCGACGACGCCGCCAAGTTCGTCGCGCGCGAGGTGCGGCGTGGACGGCGCTATGACGGCATATTGCTCGACCCGCCCAAATATGGACGCGGGCCGGAGGGCGAGGTGTGGCGGCTGGAGGAAGACCTGCCCGGCCTGATCGCCAATTGCCGCCAGCTGCTCGATAGTGATTCGCGCTTCCTGTTCCTGACGGTGTACGCGGTGCGCATGTCGGCGATGGCGATCGGCGAGATGATGCGCCAGGTGATGGCCGACCTGCCCGGCAAGGTGGAGTGCGGCGAACTCGGCGTGCGCGAGGAAGCACGCGGGCTGACCCTGCCCACCGCCATCTGGGCGCGGTGGAGCCGGTAAAGACACACCCTCCGTTCAGCCTGAGCGAAGTCGAAGGCCACGCACGGTCATAGCGGCGGGGCGTGTGCTTCGACTTCGCTCAGCACGAACGGGAGTTGGGAATTTCGATCAACGCGACCTCATAGGTCGCCACCGCACCCCCAGCCTCGAACCGCTTCGCGATCCGCCGCATCGCGCCCGGCGGGATCGGTCGGTGCCCTTCGCGCGGCGTTCCCGCACCGATCGCCCGGAGCGCGCGCATGAACGCGGCCGCCGAGCCGTGCCGCTGCTCGAACCGCCGGGTCTCGACCGGCCAACCCAGCGACTCGACCGGCGGATAGACCGGACTCCCCGCCGCGAATCCCTCCGCCTGGTGCGCCTCGTGCCAGGCCGCGAACGTCCCCTCGACCAGCGTCGTCACCAGCATCCGCCCGCCCGGCGCCAGCAACGCCGCCAGCCGCTGCAACCCGCTGGCCAGATCGGCGAACCACTGCACCGCCAGGCTGCTGACGATCAGGTCGAACGGCGCTTCGTCGGGCAGGTCGGGATGCTCGCCGTCCATCACCCGCCCCCGCGCGCCCGGCTGCCCCGCCAGTCCGCGCGCCAGCATGGCGGGGGCGATGTCGGTCATCAGCCAGTCGGCCCCCTCCAGCCGGGGCCGCACCGCGCCGGTCAGGAAGCCGGTACCGCATCCCACCTCCAGCACGCGGGGACCGGACGGCGCGACCGTGACGATCCGCTCGGCCAGCCAGTCGGCGACCTGCCGCTGCACCACCGCATGCGCGTCATAGGCCGCCGCCGCGTCGAAGGCCCGCGCGATCACCTGGGCGTCTGCCATGATGTCAGTCCCGCACCGACCGGACCGCCGCCGCCGCCAGCCAGGGCGCTCCCGCCACCAGCAGCAGCGAACAGGCCGCCAAAAGCTTCATCGCCCCCATATCGCCGCCGCCCGCGCCGAAGATCAACAGCGGCAGCGCCAGCGGCAACAGCAGCAGCCCCGCCACGCCGCCCGCGCCGCGCAGCCCGGCGGTCAGCGCTCCCGTCGCCACCGCAAGCGCGGCCAGCCCCGGCGTGCCGAGCAGCAGCCCCGCCTCGACCCGGACCAGCGCCGCGCCGTCCAGCCCGAACAGCCCGACCGCGAGCAGCGCCGCGAGCATCAGCGGCGGCGCAAAGGCCAGCCAGTGCCCCATGATCCGCACCCCCATGACGAGCGGCAGCGACAGGCCGCGCACCGCGACCTGATCGAACCAACCCGATTCGCAATCGGGCGCGACCAGCCGCTCGACCGGCAACAGCGCCGCGAGCAGCGCCGCCACCCAGATCGCGCCCGCACCGATCCGCGCCAGCATCGCCCGGTCGGGTCCGATGGCGAAGGGAAAGAGGATGACCGCCAACAGGAAGAAGCCGCTGACCAGCCCCGCCCCGCCCCCGGCATAGCCGCGCCGCACATCGCGCGCGATCAGCGTGCCGATGATCGTCATGTCGGAACCCTCTCGGCCAGCAGGACCGGCTCGGCATCGGGCAGGGCGAGCGTCTGATGCGTGGCGAGCAGCACCGCCCCGCCCCCGGCGCGGTGGCGGGCGATGGCCTGTTCGAGCATCGCGACCCCGGCGGCATCCAGCCCGTTGCCCGGCTCGTCCAGCAGCCAGAGCGGCGCATCGGCCGCCAGCACCCGCGCCAGCGCCGCGCGCCGCCGCTGCCCGGTGGACAGCAGCCGCACCGGCACCTCGGCCAGTGTCGCCAGCCCGACCTCGGCCAGCGCCGCGGCCACCCGCGCGGATGCCTGGTCGCCGCCATCCAGCTTCGCCCAGAAGGACAGCGCATCGACGAGGCGCCTGTCCAGGTCGAGCGCCAGATCCTCGGCCATCAGCGCCACCCGCCCGCTTCGCACGACATGTCCCTCGAACGGGGCGATCAGCCCGGCGGCGAGGCGCAGCAGGCTGGACTTGCCGATGCCGTTGGGACCGGTGACGAGCGCCGCCCCGCCGGGGCCCAGCGCCAGCGACAGCCCGGCGAACAACAGCCGCCCGCCGCGCGCGCAGGCGACCTGGGACAGCTGCAATATCACGCGGCCGGACCGTCCATCGCCTCTTCGAGCGCGTGCATATCCTCGTCCGACAGGCCGAAATGATGGCCGATCTCATGGATCGTCACATGCACGACCAGATCGTCCAGCCGCACCCCGGTCTCGACCCATTCGTCCAGGATCGCGCGGCGATAGAGATGGATGCGGTCGGGCAGCGCGCCCGAATCCATGCTGCTCTTCTCGCCCACCGGCCGCCCGTGATACAGGCCGGTCAGGTCGAGCGGATGGTCGAGCCCCAGCGCGGCCAGCGTCTCGTCATCGGCGAATTCCTCGACGATCAGCACCACATCGCCCAGATGCGCCGCGAACGCCGCGGGAAGGCGCGCGATGGCGTCGCGCGCGATCGCCTCGATCACATCGGCCCCCGGTGCCGCGCCGATCCCGTCTTGCCCGCTCATGCGCGTCGTCATACCGCTGTGCCGGTCAAAAGAACAAGAGAAGCAAGGGGACGGCAATGGTGGAGCGGCTGAGCGAGCTGGACCGGGACGAGGCGCTGGACGGCCTGCCCGACTGGGACTGGGACGAGGGACGCGACGCGATCAGCCGCCGTTTCGTCTTCGCCGATTTCAACGAGGCGTTCGGCTTCATGACCCGCGTGGCGCTGCTGGCGGAGAAGGCGGACCATCATCCCGAATGGTCGAACGTGTGGAACCGGGTCGACATCGTGCTGACCACCCATGACGCGGGCGGCCTGTCGGCGCGCGACATCGACATGGCCGAGGCGATCGACGCGCTGGTGGAGTGACCCCGGTCCTCCCCATCTCCGATGGGGAGGGGGACCGCCGGGCGATAGCCCGGTGGTGGAGGGGCAATGCCGGACGGTTGCGGTCTGCCCCTCCCCAAGCAAGGCCTGGGGAGGTATGGGATCAGCCCACCGTCTGCTCGATCGCGCCGAAGATCGGATGGTGGCGGTCGTCCTCCATCCAGATGCGGACGGTATCGCCCTTCTTCAGAAACGGCGTGACGGGCTCGCCGCCCCGGATCGTCTCGATCATGCGCAGCTCGGCCAGGCAGCTATAGCCGACGCCGCCCTCGGCGACGGGCTTGCCCGGCCCGCCATCGGCGTCGCGGTTGGACACGGTGCCCGAACCGATGATCGTCCCCGCCCCCAGCGCGCGCGTCTTGGCGGCATGGGCGACCAGCGTGCCGAAGTCGAAGGTCATGTCCTGCCCCGCATCCGCACGGCCGAAGGGCTGGCCGTTGAGATCGACCTTCAGCACCCGGTGCAGCTTGCCGTCGCGCCACCAGTCACCCAGCGACTCGGGCGTCACGAAGACCGGCGAGAAGGCCGAGGCGGGCTTGGACTGGAAAAACCCGAACCCCTTGGCCAGTTCGCCGGGGATCAGCCCGCGCAGCGACACGTCGTTGGTCAGCCCGACCAGCCGGATCGCCGCCAATGCCTCCTCACGGCTCGCCCCCATGGGCACGTCGCCGGTGACGACGACGACCTCGCCCTCCAGGTCGCAGCCCCAGCTTTCGTCGGCCAGCGGAATCGCGTCGCGCGGGGCCAGGAATCCGTCCGACCCGCCCTGATACATCAGCGGATCGTGCCAGAAGCTGTCGGGCAGTTCCGCCCCGCGCGCCTGGCGGACGAGCGCGACGTGATTCACATAGGCCGATCCGTCCGCCCATTGATAGGCGCGCGGCAGGGGCGAGGCGGCGTCATGCTCGTGGAATCGCTCGCGCGGGATCACCTCATGGTCGAGGTCGGTCGCCAGATTGGCCAGCGCGGGGGCGACGGCATTCCAGTCGTCGAGGGCGGCCTGCAAGGTCGGGGCGATATGGCCCGCATCGGCATACCAGGCGAGATCGCTCGACACGACGACCAGCTTGCCGTCGCGACCACCCTTGAGACTGGCGAGTTTCATGCAGGACTCCTCTTCGCTAACTGGTATCGGATGTAACCATCCGCCCGCGGTTGTCACGCACCGCGACAATGATCCTGCCCGAAACTTGACTTTTCGCAAGGCGGGGCGCACATGCCCACCCGTCGAAGGCGTCCACTTGCAGCGTGAACGGACTCTCCAGTCCCGGCTCCGCCCCGACCCTGTCTCCAGGCTTCCCTTGTCACGCGGGGTGTCATCAACCCCGGCGCCGCCTCTCGCGGCCCTTCGTGACTCGCGCGCCCATGTCAGAAAGTCATTTCATGTCGTTTTCCGAACTCGGCCTTGCCGAGCCGCTCGTCCGCGCGCTCGAGGCCAAGGGCTATTCCGAACCCACCCCGATCCAGCGCGACTCGATCCCGACGCTGCTGGAAGGCCGCGACCTGCTGGGCATCGCACAGACCGGCACCGGCAAGACCGCCGCGTTCGTGCTGCCGTCGATCCAGCGCCTGGTCGAGGCGAACAAGCGCGTCCTGCCGACCCATTGCCGGATGCTGGTCCTGGCCCCCACCCGCGAACTGGCCAGCCAGATCGCCGAGAATGCGAAGGGCTATGCCAAGTTTTCCAAGCTGGCGGTCGCGACCGTCTTCGGCGGCACCAGCCTGAACAAGAACCGTCAGGACCTGTCGCGCGGCGTCGACATCCTGGTCGCGACGCCGGGCCGCCTGATCGATCTCGTCGAGCAGGGCTTCCTGAACCTGTCGATGATCGAGATCCTGGTGCTGGACGAGGCCGACCAGATGCTCGACCTGGGCTTCATCCACGCGCTGCGCCGCATCGTGAAGATGATCCCGCGCAAGCGCCAGACGCTGTTCTTCTCGGCCACCATGCCCGCCGCGATCCGTGACCTGGCCGACAAGTTCCTCGACAATCCCGCGACCGTTACCGTGACCCCGGTGTCGACCACCGCCGAGCGTGTCGACCAGTCGGTGACGTTCGTGACGCAGCAGGAAAAGCAGGCGCTGCTGACCATCCTGCTCGCCGATCCCGCGATCGAGCTGGCGCTGGTCTTCACCCGCACCAAGCATGGCGCCGACCGCGTCGTGAAGCTGCTGGCGGGCAACGGCATCGCCGCCAACGCGATCCATGGCAACAAGAGCCAGGGCCAGCGCGAGCGCGCGCTGGGCGAGTTCCGCTCGGGCCAGACCCGCGTGCTGGTGGCGACCGACATCGCGGCGCGCGGCATCGACATTCCGGGCGTCAGCCACGTCTTCAACTTCGAGCTGCCCAATGTCGCCGAGCAATATGTCCACCGCATCGGCCGCACCGCGCGCGCCGGCCGTTCGGGCATGGCCATCGCCTTCTGCGCCGAGGATGAGCGTCCGTATCTGAAGGACATCGAGAAGCTGACGCGGCAGAAGATCACCGTCGTCCCGCTGCCCGCCGACTTCGTGAAGCGCGCCGAGACGATCAAGTCGCAGCGGGTCAAGGCGATCGGCGCCGATCCCGCGCCGCGCGTCGACCGCCCGCGTGATCCGGCGCGGCCGCGCGCCACGCATTCCCCGCGCGCGACCGACTCGCGCGCGCCCCAGGGTCGCCAGCCGCGCCGTCGTGGCGGCGGTGGCGGAGCTGGTGGTCCGGGCGGCGGCGGTGGCCGCGGTCGTGGCGGCCGCTCCGGCGGCGGTGCGGGGCGCGGCGCCCAGGGCTGAAAATAGAGGCCTGCCCTCTCCAACAGCACGCCCCTCCCGCAAGCGGGAGGGGATAGGGGAGGGCGGGGTCTCACGGAGACCATCCCCTGGGTCTCTTTCCCCTCCCCAACCCCTCCCCCTGCCGGGAGAGGGGCTATGCAAGGGCACCATTCCCACCTCTCCCGCGTTGATCGCGTAACGATTTCCACGCGTCAGGAGAGATTGCCATGGATATTGCCCACACCCCCGCCGCCGAACGCATCGCACGCGTGCTGTGCGGCCAGCGGCTCAGCGCCAATGCGGGGGGCGATGCCGAGTCCGCCGGGCGTCTCGTCGACGATCACTGGCGCGAGCATATGACCGATGCGCTGGCGGTGCTGCGCACGCTGCGCGAACCCGATCAGGCGATGGCCGATGCAGGCGATCCCGCCATCTGGGAAAAGATGATCCTCGTGGCGGTCGAGGCCGCCAAGCCGCCCAAGGTCACGCTGTAACCGCTGTTTCTCCCCAGGCGAGTCTGGGGAGGGCCAGTCCCTAGACCGTGACCTGCTCGCCTAGTTCGAGGACCTTGCCCGGCGGAATCCGCAGGAAGTCGGTCGGGTCGCTGGCGTTGCGCTGCAGGAACATGAACACCCGGTCCTGCCAGGGCGGCATGCCCTTTTCCGCTTCGGGCTTGAGCGTGTTGCGGCCGATGAAATAGCTGGTCTTCATCGGGTCCAGCCCCGAATGCCGGGTCTCGACGCCCAGGTCCTTCAGGTCGCGCGGCACGTCGGGCGTTTCCATGAAGCCATAGGTCAGCGTGACGGTCGCGAAATTATCGTCCAGCCGCTCGACATGCGCGCGCCGCTCGGGCGGGACCACCGGACGGTCGGCGGTGCGGATGGTCACCACCAGATTCTGCGCGTGCAGGATCTTGTTGTGCTTCAGATTGTGGAGCAGCGCGCCGGGGGCCGAGGCGGGGTTGGCGGTCAGGAATACGGCGGTCCCCGCCACCCGCTCGGGCGGCCGCTTGGCGAGCGCGGCGGCAAGGTCGGCGAGCGGGATCGCCTGCCGCTTCTCGAAGGCCGAGACGATGCCCCGCCCGCGCACCCAGGTATGGATGATCAGGCCGACGCCCGCACCGACCAACAGCGGCACCCAGCCCCCCTCGATCACCCGCAGGATGTTCGCGCCGAAGAAGACGAGGTCGAGCGCCAGGAAGGGCAGCAGCGCCGCCACCGCAACGCCGCGCGACCAGCCCCAGCGATGCCGCACCACCAGATAGGCCAGGCAGGTGGTCACGACCATCGTGCCCGTCACCGCGATGCCATAGGCCGCCGCCATCGCCGAGGAGGTCTTGAACTGGATCACCAGCACCAGCACCCCGAACAACAGCATCCAGTTGATCGCGGGCAGATAGATCTGCCCCCGGAAATCGGCCGAGGTCTGGCGGACGCGCAGGCGCGGCAACAGCCCCAGCTGGATCGCCTGCTGGGTCAGCGAGAAGGCACCGGTGATCACCGCCTGCGCCGCGATCACGGTGGCAAGGCCCGCCAGCACGATCAGCGCGGGGCGCAACGGCTCGGGCGCCATCAGGAAGAACCAGTCTTGGTTGGCGAAGGGCTGGCCGCTCGCCACCGCCTGTTCCAGCGTCGACAGCGCGAACGCCCCCTGCCCCAGATAGTTGAGCGCCAGCGCGGGCAGGACGAGCGAGAACCAGCCGATGCGGATGGGCAGCCGCCCGAAATGGCCCATATCGGCGGTCAGCGCCTCGGCCCCGGTCACGGTCAGGAACACCGCGCCCAGCACGAACAGCCCGACCAGCCCGTGGCTCGCCAGGAAGCTGACGCCATAGCCCGGCCAGACGACCCGTGCGATCGAGGGTTCGTCGGCGATATGCCAGACGCCCAGCCCGCCGATGACCAGGAACCACAGGATACAGATCGGGCCGAACAGCTTCGACACCTGCGCGGTCCCGCGCGACTGGATACAGAAGAGCACGACCAGGATGACGATGGTGCACAGCCGGATGATATTCTCGTCGAAGATCGTCGCGGCGGCGGGAATGGTGCGCAACCCCTCCATCGCCGACAGCACCGACAGCGCGGGCGTGATGATCGCATCGCCATAAAAGAGCGAGGCGCCCGCCGCGCCCAGCACCAGCGCGACGCGCGACCGCACGCCGGTCGCCCGCCGGGCGAGCGCGGCCAGCGCCAGCACCCCGCCCTCGCCCTGATTGTCGGCGCGCATCAGGAAGACGACATATTTGATCGTCACGACCAGGATCAGCGACCAGAGCGCCAGGCTGAGCACGCCCAGAATCTCGCTGGGGTCGATGCCGTCCCCCGCCGACTGGCCCAGCGCCTCGCGAAAGGCGTAGAGCGGGCTGGTGCCGATATCGCCGAAGACGACGCCGATCGCGCCGATGGTCAGCGCGACCAGCGCGGGGTGGGGCGCATGCGACGATGCGCCGCTCTCCGCCGACTCCACGGATGCGGTCTGGATGCCCGTCATATCGGTCGCCGTCCCCGTCATGTCCGCCGGAACCCCCTGTGCCAAAAGGACGGCGCGCTTTACGCTTCTGCGCGCCTGACGCAAGGGCTTTCCCATAGCCTCTGCAATCGCTTGATCTTGCCAGGCGTCAAGCGCATGGACAGGAAATGGTTCCCTTTTCGTTCGGCGGCCAGGCGTTCAAGGCCCTGGCCGATGGCGCGCTGTTCTGGCCCGCGCGGGGCGCGCTGCTGGTCGCCGATCTCCATCTGGAGAAGGCGAGCTGGTATGCCGGGGGCGGGCAGATGCTGCCGCCCTATGATTCGCTCGCCACGCTGACCGAGCTGACCGCGCTGGTCCGCCAGACCGGCGCGCGCGAGGTCTGGTGCCTGGGCGACAGCTTTCACGATGCGGAGGGGTGCGACCGCCTGCTGCCCGAGGCGCGCGCGATGCTGCTGGCGCTGACCGGCGCGACGCGGTGGATGTGGATCACCGGCAATCACGATCCCGTCCTGCGCGATCGCTGCGGCGGCGCGGTGATGGACGAAGCGGCGGTCGACGGGCTGATCCTGCGCCACGAGGCCGATCCCGCCGAGACGCGGCCCGAATTGTCGGGCCATTTCCATCCCAAGCTGCGCCTGCGCGTCCGGGGCAAGATGGTCGCGCGCCGCTGTTTCGTGGGCACCGCGCGCAAGCTGGTCCTGCCCGCCTTCGGGGCGCTGACCGGGGGGCTGGACGTCGACCATCCCGCGCTGGTTCAGGCGGTCGGTCGCCCGGCCGAGGCGCTGGTGCCCGTGCGCGACCGGATGCTGCGCTTTCCGGTCGCGGCCTGAAGCCTATCCCGCGCGCGCCAAATCGGGGAAGCCCGCGCGGAAGCCCGCCACCTTGGGCTTGTCCCAGCGGACGATATAGGGATGGCCGGGATTGCGGTCGTAGAAATTCTGGTGATCCGCCTCGGCGGGGAAGAAACGCCCCTGCTCGATCCGCGTGGTGATCGGCCGGGCAAAGGCATGGGCCTGGCTCAGCTGCGCGATATAGGCGCGTGCCACCCGCGCCTGTTCGGGCGACTGGGCGAAGATCGCCGAGCGATAGCTGGGACCGCGATCGGGCCCCTGTCCGCCGACCTGGGTCGGGTCGTGCGCGATCGAGAAATAGACGCGCAGCAGCGTGGCATAGGAGACCTGCGCGGGGTCGTAGGTGATCCGGATCGCCTCGGCATGGCGGGTCCGCTCGGTCGAGACGGCGGCATAATTGGCATCGGCCGCCCCGCCCCCGGCATAGCCCGCGGTGACGCCGCGCACGCCCTTCACCCGCTCGAACACCGCCTCCATGCCCCAGAAACAGCCGCCCGCCAGGACCGCCACCTGCGGACGCCGTGCGGCGGGCAGGTCGAGCGTCGCCTTGGGCAACGGCACGGCACGCTCGGCGTGCGCGGGAAGCGAGGACAAGGCGACCGCTCCGAATGCGGTCGCGGCCAGGGCGATGCAGAGGCTATTGCGCATCGCCGGGATATGGGGTGTTTTTGGGGTTCGGCCAGGGGCTGGCGTTGTAGCGTGGGCTTTGACTTCGCTCAGCCTGAACGGCTGATTGCGTCATGCTTTCCCGGCCTCCGTTCCGCCTGCGCGAAGTCGAAGGCCAGGCCCGTCGCTTAGCGAACCGCCTCGACCGGGGCCGAACCGTAACGGCTGGGCGCCTCGGCGGGGTGAAGCACGATGAGGCCCAGAGCACCCAGCGCAAATCCGCCGGCGAACTGCCACACGAAGCTGGACTTGAGGAGGGCACGCATTCGTCTTCACCTGTCTAAAACGGGTCGCCCCCGAATGGGCGGCGATCTTCCGGGCGCCATCTGGTCGATCCGCGTCCTTCCGACAATGGCATTTATAGAAACACAGCATTAACGGCACGTGGACGTGTCGTTCATGCCACAGTTAGGCCTTATTGCTGCGGCGCACATGGGGATAGGAAAAAGCCCGCAGGTACAGCCTTTTGGTCATACCCACGGGCTTTCGCACCGCCGCAAGGGCGGGAAATTATTTCAGCGCGGCGCAGGCCGTCTGGATGCGGGTGCACGCTTCCTTGAGCAGTGCGTCCGAGGTCGCATAGCTGATTCGCATCGCGGGCGAGAGGCCGAACGCCGCGCCCTGCACCGCCGCGACCTTCGCATCGTCGAGCAGATAGCCGACAAACGCCTCGTCGCTGTCGATCAACCGGCCCGAGGGCGTGGTCTTGCCGATCAGCGGCGCGAAGGACGGATAGACGTAGAAGGCCCCCTCAGGCGTTGGGCAGGTCATGCCGTCGATTGCGTTGAGCATCGACACGACCATGTCGCGCCGCGCCTGGAACGCCAGATTGCGCTCGGCCAGGAAGCTCTGGTCGCCGGTCAGCGCCGCCGTCGCCGCCGCCTGCGCGATCGAGCAGGGGTTGGAGGTCGACTGCGACTGGAGCTTGGCGATGGCCTTGATCAGCCAGGGCGCGCCGCCCGCATAGCCGATTCGCCAGCCGGTCATCGCATAGGCCTTGGAACAGCCGTTGACGGTCAGCGTGCGCTCGTACAGCTCGGGGCAGACCTGCGCGATGGTGGCGAAGCGGAAGCCGTCATAGACGATATGCTCGTACATATCGTCGGCGAAGACCCAGACATGCGGATGGCGCAGGATCACCTCGCCCAGCGCCTTCAGCTCGTCGGCGGTATAGCCCGCGCCCGTTGGATTGGACGGCGAGTTGAGGATGACCCACTTGGTCCTGGGCGTGATCGCGGCGTCGAGCGCCTCGGGGGTCAGCTTGTAACCCTGCTCCGGCCCCGCCTTCACGATCACCGGCACGCCGCCTGCGAACTGGACGACGTCCGGATAGCTGACCCAATAGGGCGCAGGGATCACCACCTCGTCGCCCGCATCGATCGTCGCGACCATCGCGTTGAACAGCGTGTGCTTGCCGCCGACATTCACGCTGATCTGGTCGGCCTTGTAGGTCAGGCCGTTGTCGCGCGCGAACTTCTGCGCGATCGCGGCCTTCAGCTCGGGCGTGCCGTCGACGTTGGTATATTTGGTCTTGCCGTCGCGAATCGCCTGGATCGCGGCTTCTTTCACGAAGTCGGGCGTGTCGAAATCGGGCTCGCCCGCGCCCAGCCCGATCACGTCGACGCCGGCGCGCTTCAGCTCCATCACGCGGCTGGTGATGGCGAGCGTGGGGGACGGGCTGATACGGCCGAGCGCGGCGGAGGGCTGCATGGAACGGAACCTTTGCGACAGGAGAGTGCGGGCGCGCTTTAGCGCCCTCCTGCCTCAATCCGCAACCATCTGTGCACGAAACAATCCGCGAAGCGCGTTGCCAAGCAAGAATCCGTCTTGCAGATCGGCACGGGTCAACGGCCCCTCGACCGCGCGACCGCTCTCGATCAAATGGCCGCGCAGCACGCCGGGCAGCAGCCCCTGCGCCAGCGGCGGCGTCACCAGCTTGTCGCCGCGCGCGACGAACAGCGAGGTATAGCTGCCCTCGGTCAGATAGCCGTCGGGCGTCTCGAACACGACCTCGGCCGTGCCCGCCGCCACCCGCGCCGAGTCGTAGAAGCCGCGCGCGCTGGTCTTGTGGCGCAGCCGCAGGTCGGACGCGGCGACGGGCAGCGGCACGATCCGCACCGGCACCACCCCGTCGAACGGCGCCGGACGCGGCGCGACCTCGACCACCACCGCGCCGCTACGCGCCAGCAACAGCCGGATGCGCCGGGTATCGCGCAGGCGGAAGGTCGCCGCCTGCAACTCGTTGCGTGCGTCATGCCGGTCGAAGGTGAAGCCCAGCGCCGCCGCGCTCGCCTTCATCCGGGCGAGATGCTCCTCCAGATGCTGGATGCCGTCGACGGGATCGAAGGCCATGGTCTCGATCAGATCGACATCGCTGCGCCCGCCGTCCAGGAAGGCGGCCTTGGCGAGGCATTCGTCCCACTCGTCCGCCGCCACCGAGTCGGCGACCACCCCCGATCCCAGCCCCAGCGTCGCATGGTCGGCGCCGTGCGGCCAGGTCAGGGTGCGGATCGCAACGTTGAACATCGCATCGCCATCCGCATCGAGTCGCCCGATCGCGCCGGTATAGAGGCCGCGGGGCGAATCCTCGATCTCCGCGATCGCCTGCATCGCGCGGATCTTGGGCGCGCCGGTGATCGAACCGCAGGGGAAAAGCGCGGACAGCACGTCCAGCGCGTCCTGCCCTTCGGCCAGATCGGCGGTGACAGTCGACACCATCTGGTGGACGGTCGGATAGGGTTCGACCGCAAAAAGCGCGGGCACCGCGACGCTGCCCGGCCGCGCGACTCGCGACAGGTCGTTACGCATCAGGTCGACGATCATCAGATTCTCGGCGCGCTGCTTGGGGTCGTCGCGCAGTTCCTGCGCCGCGCGCGCATCGGCGGCGGGGTCGTCGTCGCGCCGTGCGGTCCCCTTCATCGGCCGCGCAGTCAGGCGGCCATCCTCCAGCGCGAAGAACAGCTCGGGCGACAGCGACAGGATGGTCGCCTCCTCCGTCGCCACCACCGCGCCCCAGCCCGCGCGCGACCGGGCGCGCAGCCCCGCATAGAGCGCCAGCGGATCGCCCGCGACCGGCACCTGCGCGCGAAAAGTCAGATTGACCTGATAGAGATCGCCCGCCGCGATCAGCGCCTGCACCTCGGCGAATTGCCGGGCATGGCGCTGCGCATCGCCCTCGGGAACCAGATCGCCCGCCCAGGCACCGGCGGGGTCGGGCAGCAGCGCCGCGACATCGACCGTCGCATGATCGCGGAACAGCCCGAACCACAGCAGCGGCCCCTCGACCGCGCGGGCCGTCACCCCCGGCTCGAACGCCGCCCCCGCCTCATAGGCCAGATAGCCAGCGGCATGCAGCCCCTGTCGCTGCGCGCGGCGTAGCGCGGCCAGCGCGGGGGCGACCTGTTCGGGGCGATGCGCGGTCACGATGTCGACCGGCGCGGTATAGAGACGCGCGGCCGCTCCCCCGTGGCGGGCATCGTCCAGCAGGACGAACGGAGGGGGGTTCACGATCATGAAGGGCCATGCATGCACGGCCCGCCCCCGCACATGCAAGTATCGATTGGCCGATCCTGTGCCATTGCCTATCTCGGGGGGATGACCGACCCCTTGCAAAATCCGCCGCTGCGCGCCGCGATCGTCCCCGTCACCCCGCTTCAGCAGAATTGCTCGATCGTCTGGTGCACCGCGACGATGAAGGCGGCGGTGGTCGATCCCGGCGGCGATCTGCCGCGCATCCGGGATGCCATCGCCAAGACCGGCGTGACGGTGGAAAAAATCCTGCTGACCCATGGCCATATCGACCATGCGGGCGGCGCCAAGGCGCTGTCCGATATGCTGGGCGTGCCCGTGGAGGGTCCGCAGGAGGAGGATCGATTCTGGCTGGCGCGGCTGGACGAGGACGGCCAGGCTTATGGCATCCCCGCCCAGGTGCTGGAGCCGACCCGCTGGCTGTCGGAGGGCGACACGGTGACGATCGGCGACCTGACGCTCGATGTGTACGAGACGCCGGGGCATACGCGCGGCCATGTGATCTTCCACCATGCGCCGTCGCATTTCGCGCTGGTCGGCGACGTGCTGTTCCAGGGCTCGGTCGGGCGCTCGGACCTGCCCGGCGGGGATCACGACACGCTGATCCGCTCGATCGTCGAGAAGCTCTGGCCGCTGGGCAACGAGACCGCCTTCATCCCCGGCCATGGCCAGCCCAGCACCTTCGGGCATGAGCGGCAGAGCAATGCCTTCGTGGCGGACCGGGTCTTGGGGCTTTGACCCGTCGCCCCAGCGCAGGCTGGGGCCTTTGTCATCTGGGGTCAGGTGGGGCGTGGGCTTCGACTTCGCTCAGCCTGAACGGAGGTTGAGAAGAGAACCCACTCCCTACACCCCGTTCAGCCCGAGCCCTACCCCCGTTCAGCCTGAGCCCTTGGGCTGGCTGGCAAGCCAGCCGCTCAGGATAAACTTCGGCGCTTTGCGCCGAAGTCGAAGGCCAAGGGAATCACTTCCGCTCCGCAGCACTCTCCGCCCGAATCGCCTTGAACTCGGACCCCGCGCGCCATTCCGGCCAGTCCCGCCCATCCGCCAGATCGCGCCCGATCCGGTAGAACAGCCCGACATCCGCCGCCGCCCCGCGCAAATCCCACTTCGCGTCCCAGGCGTCGCAGGTCTGGTGGTAGCAGCGCATATAGGCGTCGAGCCATGCCTGCCCCGCCGGGCGTCCCCCGGCCACCAGATCGGGCGCGCCGCTGATCGCCATCAGCAGCAGCGTCGGCACGCCGCGCCGCGCGACCGAGAAGTGATCGGCGCGGTAGAACAGCCCGCGCTCGGGCAGCGCCTCGGGGGTCACCGTGCGCCCTTGCGCGGCGGCGGCGACCTTCAGCCGGTCCTCCAGATCGTTCTGCCCGTCTCCGACCAGCATCACGTCCCGCGACGGTCCCGCCGTCTGGAGGATGTCGAGCGTCAGGTTCGCGACCGTCTTGGCCAACGGCGTGACCGGGTTCACCGCATAGGTCTCGGACCCCAGCAGGCCGCGCTCCTCGCCGGTCCACAGCGCGAAGACGAGGCTGCGGTCGGTGCGTGGCGCCGCCTTGAACGCGCGCGCCAGTTCCAGCACGCCCGCCACGCCCAGCGCATCGTCATTGGCGCCCGGCCGGATCACCCGGCCCTGCGCGTCCGGCGCACCCTTGCCATAGGCGTCCCAATGCGCGCCGAACATCACCACCTCGTCGGGGTGCGTCCTGCCGGGCAGCCTGGCCAGCACGTTGCGGCTTTCCGCGCGCACCGTCTTGACCGGCAGATCGGCGGAGAATCGCTGCCCCTCCAGCGTGACGGGGCGGAAATCGGCCCGCCGCGCACGGGCACGCTGCTGCGCCAGGTCGAGCCCGGCGGCGGCGAACAGCTTCGTTGCCGCCTCGCCCGACAGCCAGCCCTGAAGCAGCACGCGCGAGGTCGGATCGGCGCGGACGATATCGTAATTCTCGCCCGCCGGGGCCGTCACCGTCGCCCAGCCATAGCCCGCGCCCGGCGTGTCATGGACGATCAGCGCGCCGATCGCGCCCTGTCGCGCGGCTTCCTCATATTTATAGGTCCAGCGGCCATAATAGGTCATCCGCCGGTCGCCGAACTTCCCCTTGGCGTCGTCGCCCGGAGCGGCCTCGAAATCGGGATCGTTGACCAGGAAGACCGCGATCTTGCCCTTCAGGTCGACGCCCTTGAAATCGTCCCAGCCGCGCTCGGGCGCATGGACGCCGTACCCGACGAACACCATCGGCGCGTTCGCAATCGCCACCCGGTCGACGGGCCGCACGGTCGAGACATAGACGCCCTGCCCCTGGACGAGCGGCATCGCGCCCGCGCGCATCGTCCCCTGCCCGATCTGGGTACGGATCAGCGGCACCGGCTGGGTCCATTGTCCGTTCGGACCGCCGGGTTGCAGCCCCATTGCCTTGAACTGCGCGACCAGCCAGTCGACGGTCTTCGCCTCGCCCGGGGTGCCCGGCGCGCGCCCCTCAAAGGCGTCGGAGGCGAGCGTCTTCACATCCGCCGACAGCCGCGCGGGCGAGATGGGGTCGGGTGCGGCAGCGGTCAGCGCGACGGCGGCCAGGCCGATCAGGGGAAGGCGAATCATCATCGGTCGATCCTCACGACGGTGGTGGTCGCGACAGGCACGGCCTGCGCGGTATAGACGATCCCGATCGCCCAGCCGGCCAACAAGGCCAGGATCGCCCAGGTTCCGATCGCCCCGCCCGCGCGACCGACATTGGGCGCGGGCCGGGTCATGCCCCAGCCATGGCCGATCCGCGCGACGATGAACGCACCGCCCAGCACCCACAGCCAGAAGCGCGCGCCACCCGCCAGTTCGATCAGCCCCATCAGGATCAGGACGAAGGGCGCATATTCGACGAAATTGGCCTGGGCCCGCATCCCCGCCACGAGTCGCGAATCGCCCCCGTCGCCGATCAGGATCTTGCCGCGAAACCGCCCGACGACGATTCGCAGCGCGAGCCACAGATTGACCAGCGCGGCGGCCGCCGCGATGCTGAGCGTGACCGGCAGGACCATAAGCGCCATATTCTCCGTAGATTGAACCCGAACACCGCGTGCCATTCTGCGGCGATGCTTGCAACATCGGCAAAACTCGCTATAGGCGCGGGGCTTCGCGATGCGTCCGGCTGGGTGCTCACGCGGCCGGGTCTTCGATCCGGGCGCGCAATGGGTGCTGACCGTGGCGTATTCCACCCATTGTTCGAATTGATAAGGTGCCGCAATGGCCGTCCCCAAGAGAAAGACTTCGCCCTCCAAGCGCGGCATGCGCCGTGGCCACGACTCGCTGTCGATCGCCGCGTTCCAAGAATGCCCGAACTGCGGCGAGCTGAAGCGTCCGCACAATCTGTGCACCGCTTGCGGCCACTATAACGGCCGTGAGGTCGTGTCGGTCGAGGGCTGATCCCCTCTTCCTGGCAATAACGACCGTTAGAGGAACGCATGGCCGATAACGCCTGGATCGCCGTCGATGCGATGGGCGGCGACGACGGGCTGGCCGTGATGCTGGCCGGTGTCGCCAGAGCGCGACGCCGCTTCGAAGGCATGCGCTTCCTGCTGGTCGGGGACGAGGCGCAGATTGCGGAGGGGTTGAAGACCCATCCCAATCTGTCCGCCGCGTCCGAAATCGTGCACGCGCCCGAAGTGGTCGGCTCGAGCGAGAAGCCGAGCCAGGCGATTCGGCGTGCGCGCACGACATCGATGGGTATCGCCATCGATTTGGTGAAGCGTGGCCGCGCCGCCGCCGCCGTGTCGTCGGGCAATACCGGCGCGTTGATGGCGATGGCCAAGTTGTCGCTGCGCACCCTGCCCGGCATCGACCGGCCCGCGCTCGCGGCACCGTTGCCCACGCTGGGCGACAATGACGTCGTCATGCTCGACCTCGGCGCGAATACCGAGTGCGATGCACGCAACCTCGTCCAGTTCGCAGTGATGGGCGCGGCCTATGCCCGCATCCTGCTCGAACTCGACAATCCGCGCGTCGCCTTGCTCAATATCGGGTCCGAGGATCAGAAGGGCACCGACGAGATTCGCGACGCGGCCGCCGTGCTGCGCGGGCAGAGCCATCTGCCCCTGAACTTCACCGGCTTCATCGAGGGCAACCAGCTCGCCCGCGGTGAGGTCGACGTCATCGTGTGCGACGGATTTGCCGGAAACATCGCGCTCAAGACCGCCGAGGGAACCGCGCGTTTCGTCGGCGATCTGCTGAAGCGCGCCTTCCGCTCCTCGACCCGGTCGAAGATCGGCTTCCTGATCTCGCGCCCCGCAACCGAATTGCTGCGCGACCACCTCGACCCCAACAATCATAATGGCGCGGTCTTTCTGGGCCTGAACGGCGTGGTGGTGAAGAGCCATGGCGGCGCGACCGAACTGGGCGTCGCCACCGCGATCGGCAATGCGGCCAAGATGGTGCGCGCCGACCTGACCCGGCGGATCGCCGAGGATCTCCTGAACTTCGAGGCTGCGGCATGATACGCTCGATCGTCACCGGCACGGGCTCGGCGCTTCCCACCCGGCGGGTGTCGAACGCGGAACTGGCGCAGGAGGTCGACACTTCCGACGAGTGGATCGTCGAGCGGACGGGCATCCGCTTCCGCCATATCGCAGGCCCCGAGGAGACGACCGCGACACTGGCCGCCGACGCCGCCAAGGCCGCGATCGCCGCCGCCGGCCTGTCGGCGCAGGACATCGACCTGATCGTCCTGGCCACCGCCACCCCCGACCAGACCTTCCCCGCCACCGCGACCAAGGTCCAGGCGATGCTGGGCATCAACGACTGCGTCGCGTTCGACGTCGCCGCGGTCTGCTCGGGCTTTCTCTATGCGGTGCAGGTCGCCGACGCGATGCTGCGCAGCGGCGTGCAGCGTCGCGCGCTGGTGATCGGCGCGGAAACCTTCAGCCGCATCCTCGACTGGGAGGATCGCACCACCTGCGTCCTGTTCGGCGACGGCGCGGGCGCGATGGTGCTGGAGGCGCGCGAGAGCGACGACGCCCAGGGCCGCGGCATCCTGGCGACCCGGCTGCATGCCGACGGCCGCCACAACGGCCTGCTCTATGTCGATGGCGGTCCCTCGACCACCGGCACGGTCGGCAAGTTGCGGATGAAGGGTCGCGAAGTCTTTCGCCACGCCGTCGTCAATCTGGCGCAAGTCATGGAAGAAGCACTGGGTCTTGCCGGTCTGTCGTCGTCCGATGTCGACTGGGTCGTGCCGCACCAGGCCAATGCCCGCATCCTCGACGCGACCGCGCGCAAATTGGACCTTCCCGCCGGAAAGGTTGTCGTTACGGTCGACCAACATGCCAACACCTCCGCCGCCTCGGTTCCGCTGGCGCTGGATACGGCGGTCCGGGACGGACGAATCAAGGAAAATGATCTGATCGTTCTGGAGGCAATGGGCGGCGGCTTTACCTGGGGGGCAGCGGTAATCCGCTTCTGAACAATCGATTTTGCTTAACCGAGATAAATCCCTTTCGGTCGCATATTGCGCTGTGTTAGGCGCAATCTGAGACACCATTGGGGGATGGACATGACTAAAACCGGAACTTTGACCCGCGCCGATCTTGCCGAGTCGCTTCATCAGGAAGTGGGGCTCTCGCGCTCCGATTCCGCCGAAGTGGTCGAACAGATCCTCGTCGAGATGTGCGATGCCCTGTCGCGCGGCGAGAATGTCAAGATTTCCGGTTTTGGCACCTTCGTGCTGCGTGACAAGGGAGAGCGGATCGGCCGCAATCCCAAGACCGGGATCGAGGTGCCGATCGCACCCCGCCGCGTCCTGACCTTCCGCGCCAGCCAAATGATGCGCGATCGCATTGTCGCGGCGGGATAGACCCGAGCGTCCTTCCGACGGCGGAAAGGCCGATGGTGCCCTGCGCACCATCGGTGAGGCGTCGCGCGAGACCGGCGTGGCGCAGCATGTCCTGCGCTATTGGGAAGGCCGCTTCCCACAGCTCAAGCCGGTGCAGCGGGCGGGCAATCGCCGCTATTATCGCCCTGACGACCTGACGCTGATCCGCCGGATCGACCGGCTGCTCAACCAGCAGGGCTATACCGTGCGCGGCGTCCAGCAGCTGTTCGAGGGCGAGGCCAAGGCGAAAGACGATCCCGCGACGATGCTGCGTGCGATTCGCGACTCGCTGGCCGAGGGATTGGCCTGGGACGACCGGGCGGAGCGCTAGGCGTCGGGGCGTGGCCTTCGACTTCGCTCAGGCTGAACGGATAATCGTACCTTATCCCAAACCCCGTTCAGGCTGAGCGAAGTCGAAGCCCACGCCCTGCCCTAAACTCAAGCGGAGGCGACCACCCCGCCCTGCTCGCCCAGCAGCAGATCCCGGCATGCCCGGTTATAGGCGTGCGCCCGCCACCAGAACCATCCGCCATTGCCCACGCCCCAGGCCGCGACGCCCAGCGCCGCCCAAGGCACCGCGCGCGCCACGCGGCCGCCGCGCGCCGCGACCCGGCCCGCCGCCAGCCCGCCCTGGCCGATCCGGCGGGCGGTCTTGGCCAGCCGTCCCGCCGCTCGCGCCTGTGACAACAGCCCCGAACCGCCGCGCAGGTCACTCAGGATCGCGGCCGGGCCGACAAAGCCCTTGAGCTTGCCGACGATCTCCTGCGCCTCGATCGCCATGCCGGGTTCCAGCTGACGCCGCTGCGCGCCGGTCAGGCCATAGGCGTCGGCGATCTGGTCGATCGTCTCGGCCAGGCTTTCGGTGCCGATGGTCAGCGCCTTGGCCCCCGCCTTCAACGCGCGGCGGCGGATCAGCTTCTCATTGGCCTCGAAGGTCGCTTCGATCGCGGTACGGTCCATGATGGGTCCCTGTTCGTGCATGGACCGTTGAAGCCGCGAAACGGCCCGCCGGTTCCCTTATCGTTCGCGCGTGGCGAGGAAACGGACCTTGGGATAGCGATCGGCGACATAGCCGACCTCCCAGGCGCTCTTGGCGAGGAAGACGGGGTTGTCGTCGCGATCCTTGGCCATGGCCGAGCGGTTCAGGTCCATGAACGCCTTCAGGTCGGCGGGGTCATCCGCCGTGATCCAGCGCGCGGTGTCGAACGGCGCGGGCTCCAGCCCGGCCGCAACCTTATATTCCGCATCCAGCCGCGACAGCAGCACGTCGAGCTGGAGCTGCCCGACCACGCCGATGATCCAGTTCGACCCGATCTCCGGATAGAAGACCTGGGTCACCCCCTCCTCGGCCATGTCGTCCAGCGCCTTGCGGAGCTGCTTGGTCTTGGTCGGGTCCTTCAGCGCGACGCGGCGCAGGATTTCGGGCGCGAAATTGGGCAGGCCGGTGAAGCGGACATCCGCCCGCTCCGACAGCGTGTCCCCGACACGGAGCGTGCCGTGATTGGGGATGCCGATGATGTCGCCCGGAAACGCCTCGTCCGCGACTTCGCGATTCTGCGCAAAGAACAGGATCGGCGAATGGACCGCGATCGGCTTGCCATGGCCCGTGGGGGTCAGCTTCATGCCGCGCTTGAAGGTGCCCGAGCAGAGTCGCATGAACGCGATCCGGTCGCGATGCTGCGGGTCCATGTTCGCCTGCACCTTGAAGACGAAGCCGGTGACTTCCTTATTCTCCGGCGCGACGGGGGCGGGCTCGGCGGGCTGCGGGCGGGGCGGCGGCGCGTGGCGGCTGAGCGCGTCGATCAGCTCGGCGACCCCGAAATCCTTCAGCGCGGAGCCGAAATAGACCGGCGTCAGGTCGCCGTTGCGATAGGCCTCGCCATCGAACGCGGCATAGCCCGCCTGGGCCAGCTCGACCTCCTCGGCGATCTCGGCGGGCAGCGTCGGCGCGTCGTCGACCTTGCCCAGGAACGCGCGGCTGTCGCCCTCGGGACGGCTGACCTTGCCGGTGGTCAGATCGAGAATGCCCTCGAACAGCCCGCCCATGCCGACCGGCCAGCTCATCGGCGCGACGTCGAGCGCCAATATGTCGGCGATCTCGTCGAGCAGCTCGAAGGGCGGACGGCCCTCGCGATCGACCTTGTTGACGAAGGTGATGATCGGCACCGAGCGCAGGCGGCACACCTCGAAGAGTTTCCGCGTCTGCGCCTCGATACCGCGCGCGGCGTCGATGACCATCACGGCCGAGTCGACCGCGGTCAGGGTGCGATAGGTGTCCTCTGAGAAATCCTCGTGGCCCGGCGTGTCGAGCAGGTTGAAGGTCACGCCGTCCTTCTCGAACGTCATGACCGAGGAGGTGACCGAGATGCCGCGCTGCTGCTCGATCTTCATCCAGTCCGACCGTGCCCGCCGGTTCTGGCCGCGCGCCTTGACCTCACCCGCCAAGTGGATCGCGCCGCCGAAATAGAGCAGCTTTTCGGTCAGCGTCGTCTTACCGGCGTCAGGGTGCGAGATGATCGCGAAGGTACGGCGGGGGGAAGTCATGGGCGGCTCTGTCGAATAGGGAATTGGCGCATCCGAGCGCCCGAGATGATCCGCCTGTTACAGCAAATTGTGGCACAAGACAGGCCCCGGATTTTGGGGGCCTTTGATTCCGAAGATCATATATGCACCCCACCCCGGCGGAGGCCGGGGTCCAGTTGCTGCGACCTTTACGGTGGAGACCTATGCGCGCGCCACGAGCCTACTGGCAACTGGACCCCGGCCTCCGCCGGGGTGGGGGCCAAGCGGTTGAGCGAGCCCTTACCCCGCCAACGTCACCGTCATCTGCATGACCTTCTCGCCACCCACGGGCACGACGAAGACGCCGGGCTTGTCGACGAACTCGCCATCGAATCCTTCCGGGTCGGCAATGCCGTGCCAGGGCTCGACGCAGACATAGGCGGCGCCCGGCTTGGTCCAGATGCCGAGCTTGTCGGTGTCGGGGAAGGCGATGCGCAGCTGCGGCGCGCCGTCCGCGCCATAGGTCACCGAATCGCTCTCGACCGGGTCCCAGACCAGCGCATCGTTGGCGAACAGGTCATCGGCCAGATGCAGCACGCGCCCGTCGAGCGGGCTGTCGCGGAGCGGCTTGGCGATCAGGCCGTCGGGTGCGATTTCCCGCAGCCGGGCGGGCTCTTCCTTCTCGAAGACGATCCGGTGCTCGGCACGTGCCTGGCCATAGGGCAGCGGCCAGGCAAAGGCGGGGTGGAAGCCAAAGCTGGCGGGCATCGCCACCTCGCCCCGGTTGAGGACGCGGACCTCCATCACCAGCGTCGCCCCCTCCAGCCGGAACTCCGCCTCCAGCCGGAAGGCGAAGGGATAGGAGGCGCGGGTTTCCTCGCTGTCGCCCAGCGAGAAGACCGCGCGGGTCGGCTCGTGCGTCACCAGTTCGAACATCGAGTGGCGGGCGAAACCGTGCTTGGCCATCGGGTAGTGCCGCCCGTTCAGGCGGATGCCGTCGCGGGTCACGCCGATCACCGGGAACAGCAGCGGCGCGCGGCCGGTCCAGAAGGCCGGGTCCGCATTGGTCATCAGCTCGCGGCCCGCTGCGTCCTTCAGCGAGGACAGCTCCGCGCCGAACGGATTGATCGCCGCCGACAGATGGTCGTTGCCGATACGGATCCAGTTTTCCTCATTAGCCACGGAGTTGCGCTCCCTGCTTGGCGGCCGCCGCGACGATCTTGTCGGCGATGGCCTTCAGTTCCTCGTCGGTGAAGCTCTTCTGCGAGGGTTGCAGAAGCACCTCGACCGCGACCGACTTGTGCCCCTCGGGCACGCCAGCCCCCGCGAACACGTCGAAGACGCGCGCGGCGGTGATCGCCGCCTTGTCCGCGCCGCGCACCGCGCGGATCAGTTGGTCGGCCGGAAGGTCGGCGGGCACCAGGAAGGCGAAGTCTCGCTTCACAGACTGCAACGCCGGGGGAGTGTAGGCCGGGCGCATGAAGCCAGTGGCCCGCTTGGGCGGAATGGCGTCGAGATACAGCTCCACCGCCGCCACCGCGCCGTCGAGGTCGAACGCCTTGAGCACCGAGGGGTGGACCATGCCGAACGCCGCCAGCACCGTCTTCGGCCCCAGCCGCAGCGTGCCCGACTGGCCGGGATGCCAGGCCTCGCCCGCTTCGCCCATCACCTGGAGATTGTCGACCGGCGCCCCTGCCTGCGCCAGCAGCGCGATCGCCTCGGCCTTGGCGTCGTAGGCGTCAAAGCCCTGCGCCTTGCCCGAGCGCCAGTTGCGGGGCGCCTTGTCGCCCGCCAGCACGACGCCGAGCGTCGGCCGCTCGGCCTCTTCCAGATAGCGGCGGCCGATCTCGAACAGCCGCACGCTGGTCGCGCCGCGCTTGATATTACGCTCGGTCGCGGCGAGCAGGCCGGGGAGGAGCGAGGGCCGCATGACCTTCAGATCCTCGCTGATCGGGTTGGCGAGCGTGAAGGCGCCGCCGCCGAAGGGCGCGGCCTGCGCCTCGCTGATGAAGCTCCACGTCACCGCTTCGTCGAGCCCACGCGCGGCGGCGGCGCGGCGGGCGCGACGCTCCAGCTTCTGCTGCGGCGTGGCGGTGGGACGCGCGACGCCGGGGGCGCGGGGGAGTGCCACAGGGGGCACATGGTCGATCCCCTCGATGCGGATGACTTCCTCGACCAGATCGGCGGGGCCGTCCACATCGCGCCGCCAGCTGGGCGCCGTGACCTGCCAGTCGGCGGTGACGGTGAAGCCCAGCGACTCGAGGATCGCCTTTTGCCGGTCGGGCGCGATGGCAAGGCCGCCCAGCGTCTCGGCGAGATTGGGGTCATAGGCAATGGTCTTCGCCACGACCGGCGGCTGGCCCGCGCGGGTCACGCCGCTGGCCGTGCCGCCGCAATATTCCAGGACCAGGAAGGTCGCGATGGCGAGACCGTCGTCCAGGAAGGCCGGGTCCACCCCGCGCTCGAACCGGGTGCGCGCGTCGGAGGTCAGGCCAAGCTTCTGGCCCGTCCGTGCGATCGCCTCGGGCGCGAAGTACGCGCATTCGATGACGATGTCGGTGGTCGTCTCCGACACGCCCGAATGCGCGCCGCCCATGATGCCGCCGATGTCGTGGACACCCGTGTCGTCGGCGATGACGGTCATGCCTTCCGACAGGGTATAGGTCTTGCCGTTGAGCGCCTCGACCGTCTCGCCGTCACGCGCCTTGCGGGCGACCAGAGCGCCCGACAGCTTGGCCTTGTCATAGACGTGCAGCGGGCGACCGAGATCGACCGTCATATAGTTGGTGATGTCGACCAGCGCCGAGATCGGCTTCTGCCCGATCGCGGTCAGGCGCTGGCGCATCCATTCGGGGGCCTCGCCATTGGTCAGGCCCGACACGCCCTGCGCATAGAAGGCCGGGCAGCCTTCGACATCCTCGATCCGCACATCGGGACCAGCGCCTTCGCCCGCGACCGACGGCACCGTCGGCGCAATCAGCGTGCCGAGACCGGCGGCGGCGAGGTCTCGCGCGATGCCGTGCACGCCCATGCAATCCTGCCGGTTGGGCGTGACCGACACGTCGATGACCGGATCGTTGAGGCCCGCATAATCCGGGAAGGACGTGCCGATGGCTGCATCCTCGGGCAGTTCGATGATGCCGTCATGGCCCTCGCCGATCTGCAACTCGCGTGCCGAGCACATCATGCCGTTCGACTCGACGCCGCGGATCGCCGCGACCTTCAGCGTGACGTCGAGGCCGGGCACATAAGCCCCCGGCGCACCGAACACGCCGACCAGCCCTGCGCGCGCATTGGGCGCGCCGCACACGACCTGCATCGGGCCGTCACCGGCATCAACCGACAGCACCTGCAGCTTGTCCGCCTGCGGATGTCGCTCCGCCGACAGGATGCGCGCGACGCGGAAAGGCTCAAGCGCCTCGCCCGGATTGTGCACGCCCTCGACCTCCAGGCCGATACGGGTCAGCCCCTCGACGATGGCGTCGAGCGAGGCGTCGGTGTCCAGATGGCTCTTCAGCCAGCCCAGGGTGAACTTCATGCGCCGACTCCTCCCGACAGCGTGGGTACGTCGAGGCTCGCGAACCCGTAATGCTTCAACCAGCGGATATCGCCGTCGAAAAAGGCGCGCAGATCGTCCATGCCGTATTTCAGCATGGCGAGGCGATCGATGCCGCAGCCAAAGGCGAAGCCCTGCCACTCGTTCGGATCAAGCCCGCACGCCTCGATGACCTTGGGGTGGACCATGCCGCTGCCCAGCACTTCCATCCAGCCGCCACCGGACCCGCCGATGACGCGCTTGCCCTTCTCGATGGTGTAGCCGACATCGACCTCGGCCGAGGGTTCGGTGAAGGGGAAATAGCTGGGGCGCAGGCGCAGGACGATGTCGTCGCGCTCGAAGAACGCCTTGAGGAAGGTTTCCAGCGTCCATTTCAGATGGCCGAGCGTGATGCCCTTGTCGATCACCAGCCCCTCGACCTGGTGGAACATCGGCGTGTGCGTCGCATCCGAGTCGGAGCGATAGGTGCGGCCCGGCGCGATGATGCGGATCGGCGGCTTCTGGTCCAGCATGGTGCGGATCTGCACCGGCGAGGTATGGGTGCGCAGCACGCGGCGGACCGTCCGCTCGTCGCCGCCCGGCTCGACACCCGCCAGATAGAAGGTGTCGTGCATCGCGCGCGCCGGATGCGTCTCCGGAATGTTGAGCGCGGTGAAATTGTGCCAGTCGGTCTCGACCTCCGGACCCGTCGCGACCGCGAAGCCCAGATCGGCGAAGATCTCCGCCAGTTCGTCCATCACCTGGCTGACCGGGTGGACGGTGCCGAAGCCGCTTCCCTCGACCGGCAGGGTCATGTCCAGCCGTTCCGAGGCGAGGCGCGCGTCGAGCGCCGCCTGTTCCAGCGCCGCCTTGCGGGTGCCGAGCGCCTCGGTCACGGCCTCGCGCAGGCCATGGATCTTCGGCCCTTCGACCTGGCGTTCCTCGGGGCTCATCTTGCCCAGCGTCTTCAACAGCTGGGTGATGCGACCCTGCTTGCCCAGCGCGTCGACGCGGATCGCCTCCAGCGCGTCGAGCGCGGGCGCATCGGCGATAGCGGCGAGCAGGGGCTCACGCATTTGTTCGAGTTCGTTGCTCACTCTTCACTCCGTCGGCCCCATCGGCCGCGCTGACGGGGCATCATCCGCCCCTTTGCGATATCGCGCCCGCCGTAGCGGCTGGGGGCGGCCGGGATCAATCCTTCGTGACGAATCGCGTGCGATCGGATCGTCCACGGCCCAAAAAATCCGATTCGGCCCCAATGGACCGAGAAGCGAAATGATTTTCTAAGCTCTGTCGTGCTAGGCCCCGGTCGCAACGGCCCGACATGTCGATCGCGCCAGCCATGAGATGGGAATGCTCGCGCTCGATATCGCCAGTCTGCAGGTCGTGGGGGCGTTCAGCAATCTGCTGTCCGGGGCGATCCATCTGATTCCCGGCGTGACCGGGTCCGAACGCCGGAAATGGGCGCTGTACTGGGGCAGCGGCAAGCTGCTGATCGGGGCGTCCAACGTGCTGATCCTGGCGATCGGCAACGGCAATACCGCGTTCTTCGAGCGGCTTCTCAACATCATGATGATGATCGGCCTGTGCCTGAGCCTGCACAGCGTCGCGGTGTTCGGCGAACGCGCCGTACCCCGCCTGCTGGTCGCGATACTCGCCGCGCTGATGCTGGCGGCGATCGCGCTGACGATCGGCGATGCCCAGGAATTCCGCTGGACCTTCGTCACGCTCGGGCTGACGCGCGGCCTGAGCTATCTGGGGATCATGGCGCTGGCGATCGGCATCGCGCGGCGCGAGCGGTTGCGGACCGGATGGATCATGGCCACCCTGTTCGCCGCGGTCGCGCCGGTCTTCCTGCTGCGTGCGGGCACGTTGATGGTCACGCTGATCGTGCCGTCCTGGTCGATCGAGGGCCAGTTGGTCGAGGAATGGATGATCGGCGTCGGGCTGATCCTGCTGACGCTTACCCATTTCTCGCTGCTGCTGATGGAATCGGAACGGACGCAGGCCCTGTTGCGTGAGCAGGCCAGCCGCGACAGCCTGACCGGCGCGCGCAACCGGTTCGCATTGGGGCGGATCGAGGCGGGGTTGCAGGGCCCCTGCGCGCTGGCGCTGATCGACATCGATCATTTCAAGGCGCTCAACGACGGCCAGGGGCATGCCACGGGCGACGCGGTGCTGCGGCTGCTCGCCGATCTGGCGCAGCGCGAACTGGGCGAGCGGGGCATGGTGATCCGGCTCGGCGGGGACGAGTTCGCCTGTATCCTGCCGGGGGCTTCGCAGGCGGCGGCGCAATCCGTCGCCGCGCGGCTGTCGGCCCGGTTCGACCGGGCGGTGGCGGCGACGGTCGACGGGCCGCTCTACCCCTCGCTCAGCATCGGGGTGGTCGCAGGCATGGTCGACCGCGACCTGGACCGGCTGATGGCCGAAGCGGACCGCGCGATGTACGCCGTCAAGCGCGCCCGCCATCCTGCCCACCATTCCGGCCGCCAGCCCGAAGGCCGGCGGATGGCGGCGGCGGGCTGATCGACCCGTCGCCGCCAGGCATCACACCGCCTTGGCCGAACCCGGCGTGTTGACGCCCATGGATTGCAGATAGCGCTTGATGTTGCGCGCCGCCTGGCGAAGCCGCTGCTCGTTCTCGACCATGGCGATGCGCACGAAGCCCTCGCCATTCTCGCCATAACCGACGCCCGGTGCGACCGCGACCTTGGCCTCGGTCAGCAGCTGCTTGGAAAATTCCAGGCTGCCCAGATGCGCGAGTGCCGGGGGCAGCGGGGCCCAGGCGAACATCGAGGCGCGGGGAGAAGGAATGTCCCACCCCGCACGGCCGAAGCTCTCGACCATCACGTCGCGGCGCTTGTGATAGAGCTGGCGGTTCTTCTCGACGATGTCCTGCGGCCCGTTTAGCGCGGCACACGCCGCCGCCTGGATCGGCGTGAAGGCGCCGTAGTCGAGATAGGACTTCACCCGCGTCATCGCCGCGATCAGCTTGCGGTTGCCGACCGCGAAACCGATTCGCCAGCCCGCCATCGAATAGGTCTTGGACAGCGAGGTGAACTCGACCGCCACGTCCTTGCCGCCCTTGACCTGCAGGATCGACGGCGTCGGATTCCCGTCATAGTAAAGCTCCGAATAGGCCAGGTCGCTCAGCACCCACAGCTCGTGCTTCTTCGCGAACGCCACGAGGCGCTCGTAAAAGGCCAGGTCGACCGTCTCGGCGGTCGGGTTGGACGGGTAGTTGACCACCAGCACCGAGGGACGCGGCACGGTAAAGTGCATCGCGCGCTCGAGGCTCTCGAAATAGGCTTCGTCGGGCGTGGTCGGCACCGCGCGGATCGTCGCGCCCGCGATGATGAAGCCGAAGGTGTGGATCGGATAGGAGGGGTTGGGCGCCAGGATCACGTCGCCCGGCGCGGTGATCGCGGTCGCCAGCGACGCGAGGCCCTCCTTCGAGCCCATGGTCACGACCACCTCGGTCTCGGGGTCGAGATCGACGCCGAATCGACGGCCATAATAATTCGCCTGGGCACGGCGCAGGCCCGGAATCCCCTTGGACTGGGAATAGCCGTGCGCGTCGGGCTTCTTGGCGACCTCGACCAGCTTGTCGAGGACATGGTCGGGCGGCGGCAGGTCGGGATTGCCCATGCCCAGGTCGATAATGTCCTCACCGCCCGCGCGCGCCGCGGCCCGCATCGCGTTGACTTCGGCGATGACATAGGGCGGCAGGCGCTTGATGCGGTAGAACTCTTCGGACATGGGTCCCTCTGTGTAACGATTTGGGACCCGGACCTTAGCGTCTTTCGTTTCCCGACGCGACCCGACATGATGGCGCAATATCCTGACGCCAATAGGGCGCATGACGAACAAGAGGATGCGATGACGGCCCGCCCCGCGACAGCCCCTACCCTGCCCACATTGGAAGAGTTGCAACACTGGACCTGGGTGATGGGCCGCGCGCAGCAGATGATGATGGAGGCCGCGCTGTCACCGCCGCCGCAGGGGGTGCCGGTGGTGCCCGGCTTCAACGACCCCGCGACGATCGACCGGGTGCGCGACTTCTGGTCCGATTCGATGAAGCTGTGGCAGCGATTCGTCGACCCCGCCGCCGAGCCGAGTACCGCCCCCAGGCCCGACCGCCGGTTCAAGGCCGAGCAGTGGCAGTCGCCGCTCTTCGACTGGATCCGGCAAAGCTATCAGGTCATCTCCGACCATATGCTGCGCGGCGTCGATGCGATCGAGGGCGTCGAGCCGAAGCAGAAGGAGCAGATCCGCTTCGCCGCGCAAGGGTTCATCGACGCGATGAGCCCGACCAACTTTCCGGCGACCAATCCGGAGGTGCTGGACAAGATCGTCGAGACGCGCGGCGAGAATCTGCTGAAGGGCCTGCAGAACATGCTCGCCGATCTGGGGCGCGGCCAGCTGACCCATAGCGACGCGCGTGCGTTCGAGGTCGGGCGCAACCTCGCCGCGACGCCGGGCAAGGTGGTGAAGCGGACCGACCTGTACGAACTGATCCACTATACCCCGACCACCGACCGGGTGGCGGCGGTGCCGATCCTGATCTTCCCCCCCTGGATCAACCGCTTCTACATCCTCGACCTCGCGCCCGAGAAAAGCCTGATCAAATGGCTGGTCGACCAGGGTTTCAGCGTCTTCATGGTGTCGTGGAAATCGGCCGACGCGACGATGAAGGACGTGATCTGGGACGATTACGTCACCGCGCAGGTCGAGGCGGTCGACACGGTGCGCGACCTGCTGTCGGTCGAGTCGGTCCACACGGTCGGCTATTGCGTGGCGGGCACGACGCTGGCCGCGACGCTCGCCTGGCTCGCCGCGCAGGGGCAGGCGGAGAAGGTCGCCAGCGCCACCTTCTTCACCGCGCAGGTCGATTTCTCGAAGGCGGGCGAGCTGCTCCACTTCGTCGATGACGAGCAGCTGAAGCTGATCGGCACGCTGTCGCCCGAGGGGTATCTGGACGGGCGCTATCTGGCGATGACGTTCAACCTGCTGCGCGGGCGCGACCTGATCTGGAACTACGTCACCAACAATTATCTGCTGGGGCGCGATTATGTGCCGTTCGACCTGCTCCACTGGAATGGCGACGTCACCAACCTGCCCGCCAAATGGCATCTCAGCTATCTGACCGACCTGTACCGCGACAATCTGCTGGTGAAGCCCGGCGCGATGGCGGTGGCGGGGGTGCCGCTCGACCTGAGCCGGGTCACGACCCCCGCTTATGTCCAGGCGGGGCGCGAGGACCATATCGCTCCGCCCGAAAGCGTGTGGAAGATCACCGACGCCTTTACCGGCCCCTTGCGCTTCGTGCTCGCCGGGTCGGGGCATATCGCGGGCGTGGTCAACCCGCCGGCGGCGGGCAAATATCAATATTGGACCAACGACCAGCCCGCCGCGACGCTCGCCGACTTCATGGCGGGGGCCCGCGAGACGAAGGGCAGCTGGTGGCCGGATTGGGCCGGATGGCTGCGCGAGCGCGACTCGGCGACGATCGATGCCACCGGCGCGCGCATACCCGGCCAAGGCCCCCTGCCCGCGCTGGACGACGCACCGGGACGCTACGTCCGACAGCGCTAAAATCGATTGCTGCACTGCACAAAGGCTGTTGATAACTTCGGCCGAAGCCATTATTGTGCAGCGCAGCAAATCGGGAGAGTGGTGTTGGATAAGAGCAAGCCGACCGTTCCCGCCGCCAAGGCGGCGGCAAAGCCGCGTCGCACGGCCAAGCCGGTCGCGGCCAAGACACTGCCCGGCCTTCCCTCCGACATCGCCGTCGACGCCCCCGCCGCCAAGCCGGTGGCCGCCGCCCCCAAGGTCGCGGTTCGGGCGCCCAAGGCTCCGACGGTCGCCCAAGCGCCCAAGCCCGTTCCAGTGACGCCCGAGCCGGCGCCCGCGGCGGTCGCACCCGAGGCTCCGGCCGAAGCGCCCGCGCCCGCCCCGGCGGAGCCCGCGCCCGACGCCGCGCCGACCGCTTCTGTTTCTTCCCCGACCGCCGCGGTTTCGGCGGACTCAAAGCCCAAGGAAATCATCATGGACGCCACGAGCACCATCGAAAACGCGACTGCCAAGACCCAGGCGATGTTCGGCGACGCCCAGGCCCGCACCCAGGCCACCGTGGAGAAGAGCGCCAAGCTGTTCGAGGACATGGTCGCCTTCAACAAGGGCAATCTGGAAGCGGTCGTCGAATCGTCGAAGATCGCCGCCAAGGGCGCCGAGACGCTGGGCCAGGGCGCGGCCGACTATGCCAAGCGCGCGTTCGAGACCGCGACCCAGACGCTGCAGACGCTGTCGTCGGTCAAGTCGCCGACCGAGTTCATGAAGCTCCAGTCGGACTTCGCCCGCTCGTCCTTCGACTCGCTGGTCGCCGAGACCTCGCGCTCGACCGAGCACATGATCAAGCTGGCCGGCGAGATCGCCCAGCCGCTGAGCAACCGCTTCGCGGTCGCCGCCGAGAAGATGAAGACCGTCGCGTAAACGCTGCGGTTTCCTTTGCGGAATGGAAGGGGGCGGTCGCTGCGGTGGCCGCCCTTTTTCGTGCTGTTCGAGGCGGCATGGCCCGGGCCTTCCCTCCCCCACCCCCCTCCCGCCTGCGGGAGGGGAGCGGCAAGATCAGACGGTGCGGCCAATCCGCGAACGCCGTCCTTGGCACGCCCCTCCCGCAGGCGGGAGGGGATGGGGGAGGGCCAAGGGGTCTCACCGAGACCAACCCGTCCCCACTGGCGTCCCAGGCCTGCAACGCCTATCTTGCCCCGCATGTCGTTCTTCGGCCGCTTCTCGCCCGTCCGCGCCATTCGCGACCTGCGCCTGTTCCTGTCGCAACGGCATCCCTATGAACTCGTCTTCCTGATGATCGCGGTCGGTATCACCGGCTTCTTCATCTATGCCTTTGCGCGCGACGATTATGTGCCGGTGCCGTACAAGCCCGACATCATTTATGTCGAACAATGGCCCGCCGACCGCACCGATGTGCAGATCAAGGCGCAGCAGAAGATCGACTATGTGAAGAAGAAACAGCGGATCGCCGAGGAAAAGGCCGCCAGGGATCAGCGCCAGGCCGAGTTCAAGAAGGTCGACGACGCGCTGAACAAGTGGGGCATCTGACCGATCATCGCTGGATGGGGGCGGCGCTGGCACTGGCGGATCGCGGTGTCGGACGGACCGCGCCCAATCCCAATGTCGGCTGCGTGCTGGTTCGCGACGGGCAGGTCGTCGGGCGCGGCTGGACCCAGCCGGGCGGCCGCCCTCATGCCGAGGCGATGGCGCTGGCACAGGCGGGCGAGGCCGCACGGGGCGCGACGGCCTATGTCACGCTGGAGCCCTGCGCGCATGTCTCGACCCGTGGTCCCGCCTGCACCGACCTGCTGATCGCCGCCGGAGTCGCGCGGATCGTGGCGGCGATGGGCGATCCCGATCCGCGCACCGACGGCATCGGCTTTGCCCGCGCCCGCGCCGCCGGGATCGCCGTCACGACGGGCGTGCGCGAGGCGGAGGCGCGGGGCATGATCGCGGGCTTCCTGACCCGCCGCGCGAAACGCCGCCCCTTCGTCACGCTCAAGCTCGCCACCTCGCTCGACGGCCGGATCGCCCGCCCCGATGGCGAGAGCCGCTGGATTACCGGGCCGCAGGCGCGTGCGCATACCCATTTGGAGCGCAGCCGCCACGAGGCGATCCTGGTCGGGCGCGGCACGCTGGAGGCCGATTCGCCCCGGCTCGACGTCCGCCTGCCCGGCCTGGAGTCGCGCAGCCCGCGCCGCATCCTGTTGTCGCGCACGCCCGCGCCGGGCTGGGAGACCATCCCCTCGCCCCATGGCATCGCCGATCTGGCGGGTGTCGACCGGCTGATGGTCGAGGGGGGCGCGCAGACCGCATCCGCTTTCCTCGCCGCCGATCTGGTCGACCGGCTGCTCCTGTACCGCGCACCGATCCTGATCGGCGAGGGCCGCGCGGCGATCGGCGCGATCGGGCTGGCCCGGCTGGCCGATGCGCATGGCCGCTGGCGCATGGCCGACTCGCGGATGCTTGGCAGCGACCGGTTGGAGGTCTACGAGCGCGACTGATATGTTTACCGGGATCGTCACCGACATCGGCTCCGTCACCGCCGTCGAGGCGCGCGGCGACACGCGAGTCGTCATCGCCACCGCCTATGATACGGGCACCATCGACCTGGGTGCGTCGATCGCCTGTTCGGGCGTCTGCCTGACCGTGGTCGAGAAGGGCCCCGACTGGTTCGCGGTCGACGTCTCGGCCGAGACGATCGGGCGCACCGCCGACCAGTGGACGCGCGGCCGGCGGCTGAACCTGGAACGCGCGATGAAGCTGGGCGACGAGCTGGGCGGCCATATCGTCACCGGCCATGTCGACGGCGTCGGCACGGTGGTATCGGTGGCGGAGGAAGGCGGATCGCACCGCGTCTTCGTGACCGTTCCGTCCGACCTCGCCCCCTTCATGGCGACCAAGGGATCGGTGACGGTCGACGGCGTATCGCTGACCGTCAACAGCGTCGAGGACGGCTCCGACGGCACGGTCATCGGCCTGAACATCATCCCGCACACCGCCGCCGTCACCACCCTGGGCGGCATCGCCGAGGGCCAGCGCGTCAATATCGAGATCGACGTGCTCGCCCGTTACCTGCAGCGCATGGAGCATTATCGTGGCCGCTGATCCCGACGCCTTGGCCGGTCTGCGGCGTGGGTTCCTCTCCAGCCCCGAAGAGATCATCGACGAGGCGCGCAACGGCCGGATGTTCATCCTGGTCGATGACGAGGACCGCGAGAATGAAGGTGACCTGGTCATCCCCGCGCAGATGGCGACGCCCGAGAAGGTCAACTTCATGGCGCGGCACGGGCGCGGGCTGATCTGCCTGGCGATGACGCGCGAGCGGGTCGACACGCTCGGCCTGCCGCTGATGAGCCCGAAGAACGGGACGCGGCACGAAACCGCCTTCACCATCTCGATCGAGGCGAAGGAAGGCGTCACCACCGGCATCTCCGCCGCCGACCGTGCGCGGACCATCGCGGTGGCGATCGACGCCAGCCAAGGCCCCGAGTCGCTGGTGACGCCGGGCCATGTCTTCCCGCTGGTCGCGCGCGACGGCGGCGTGCTGGTGCGCGCCGGGCATACCGAGGCGGCGGTCGATGTCGCGCGCCTCGCCGGGCTGAACCCCTCGGGCGTGATCTGCGAGATCATGAACGAGGACGGGACGATGGCGCGGATGGACGACCTCGTCTCCTTCGCGCAGCTCCATAACCTGAAGATCGGCACGATCCGCGACCTGATCGCCTATCGCCGCCGCTACGACCATCTGGTCGAATTGCAGTCGGAAGCGACCTTCGAGAGCGAATGGGGCGGCACCTGGACCGCGCGCGCCTATCGCAACAAGGCGACGGGCACCGAGCAGGTGGCGCTGGTCAAGGGCAAGCTCGACACCGCCCAACCCGTGCTGGTGCGGATGCACGCGCTGTCCCCCTTTGCCGATGTGTTCGGCGAAGCCGGATCGCGCGGCGCCTTGCTCGCCAAGTCGATGCGGATGATCGCCGAGGAAGGCTCGGGCGTGATCGTCGTCATCAACCGCCCGCGCACCGACGCCTTCACCACCGCCGTCCGGCTGAAGGCGGGCGAGGAGGTGCAGATCGACATGGAGGAACTGCGCGATTACGGCGTCGGCGCGATGATCCTGGCCGAAATGGGCGTGCAGGACATGGTGCTGCTGACCAACACCCATCACACGCTGATCGGGCTCGACGGCTATGGCCTGTCGATCGTCGGCGAACGTCGCATCGCAAATTTTGAGGGAGACGCCTGATGGCGCATGTGTTGATCGTCGAGGCGCGCTTCTACGAGCATCTGAACGACCTGCTCCTGTCGGGGACGCGCGCCGCGATCGAGGAGGCGGGCCATAGCCATGAGACGATCACCGTCCCCGGCGCGCTGGAGATTCCCGGCGCGGTGGCGATGGCGGCGGACACGGGCCGCTACGACGCCTTCGTCGCGATCGGCGTGGTGATCCGCGGCGAGACCTATCATTTCGAGATCGTGTCGAACGAGAGCGCGCGCGGCCTGATGGCGCTGACCATGGACGGGCTGCCCATCGGCAACGGCATCATCACCACCGAGAACGAGGCGCAGGCGCTGACCCGCGCCAGGCCGACCGAGAAGAACAAGGGCGGCGAGGCGGCCAAGGCGGCGCTCGCCATGCTGGCGCTGAAGGGCCGGTTCGGGTGACGTCGCCCGTCCTCCAGACCGAGCGGCTGACCCTGCGGCTCCCCTCGGCGGAGGATTTCGAGGCCTGGGCGGCCTTTCATGCCGAGGCGGACACGATGCGCTTCCTGGGCGGCGTGCAGGCGCGCGGCGCGGCGTGGCGAAGCCTGTGCACCATGGTCGGCGCGTGGAGCGTGCGCGGCTTCGCGATGTTCTCGGTGATCGAGCGCGACACTGGCCGCTGGGTCGGGCGGATCGGGCCATGGCAGCCCGAGGGCTGGCCGGGGCGCGAAGTGGCCTGGGGCGTGGCGCGGGAATTCGCCGGGCGCGGCTATGCCCATGAGGCGGCGGTCGCGGCGATCGACTATGCGGTCGACGTGCTGGGCTGGGACCATGTGATCCACACCATCGACCCGGAGAATAGGGGCTCGATCAGGCTGGCGCAGCGACTGGGCGCGGTGAATGAGGGACCGGTCCGCCTGCCCGCACCGCTGGAGAGTTTCCGGGTGGACGCCTGGGGCCAGAGCGCCGACCAGTGGCGCGCCCGGCGGGGTACAGCCACCGCATGACCGACATGCCGCCCACCCGCTTTCGCGTCGTCGAGCGGGGCCGGCGGCTGGAGGTGATCGACACGCAAGGCGGCAAGCCGCCGCCGGTGCGCAGAACCGGAACGCCACGTCCGGCCACCATAGCAGGGAAACCGCGCTTCCGGCTGCCGCAGAAGTTGCGCTTCGATGGCGGGGGAAGCTGGGCGACCGATAGCTTCTATGACGCCAAGGGACCGCGCACGCTGACCCTGGATTCGGGTGCCATGCAGAAGCTGCGCTATGCCGGGGCCGGGTTGGTGGCGCTGGTGGTCATCTGGGTGGTGCTGGCATTCGCCATCCCCATCGTCTGGGGAGCACCGCTGCTGCTGTTCAATCCCAAGACCCGCGAGACGGTGCGCGATCAGGTGACCGCCTTTCTCGACGGGCTGGATTCGACCGAATAACCCCCACCTCCGTTCGCGCTGAGCGAAGTCGAAGCGTACGCTTTGGGCTCGCGGCTTCGGACTCCCTTGGCCTTCGACTTCGCTCAGGCTGAGCGGAGCAGGGAGTATAGGTCAGGTGAGATGCTGCGGGGGCGGGAAAAACCCCGCCCCCCATCACTCACGCCGCGCGGGCCTGCTCGTCGAGCGTGGGGTAATCGATATACCCCTCCGGCCCCTGACTGTACCAGGTCTTCATGTCGCTCTCGTTCAGCGGCGCATCGGTGCGCAGCCTCTCGGGCAGGTCGGGATTGGCCAGGAAGGTGCGGCCGAACGCGATCCCGTCCGCCACGCCCGAATCGAGCGCGGCTTGCGCCTTTTCCCGGCTGTCGAAGTCGCTGTTGAGGATCAGCGGACCGGTAAAGACCTCGCGGATCTTCGGCGACAGCTTAGGCACGTCGGTGCTGCCATAGGTGCCGTCCGGGCCGATCTCACGCAGTTCGAGAAAGGCGATGCCGAGGTCCGATAGCATCTTCGCGGCGGGCACGAAGACTGAGGCCGGATCGCTGTCGTCCACGCCCTGGCTGTCGCCATTGGGCGACAGGCGGACGCCGACGCGCTCCTTGCCAGCAACCGCGATCACCCGCTCGGTGATCTCGCGGAGCAGGCGGATGCGGTTCTCCGGACTGCCGCCATATTCGTCCTCGCGATGGTTCGCACCGTCGCGCAGGAATTCGTCGATCAGATAGCCGTTGGCGGCATGGATCTGCACCCCGTCGAATCCGGCGGCCAGCGCGTTGCGGGTCGCATGTTCATAATCCTCGAGCAGACGCGGGATCTCGGACAGTTCGAGCGGCCGGGCGGTCTCGAAATCCTGCTTGCCCTCGAAGGTATGCGCCTGCCCCTCGGTCCGGGTCGCGGAGGACGAGACCGGCTGCATCCCCGTCACCGAGCTGTGCACCTGGCGGCCCATATGCCAGAGCTGCGCGACGATCCGGCCGCCCGCCTTGTGCACCGCCTCGGTCACCGGCTTCCAGGCCGCGACCTGCTCGTCGGTCCACAGGCCCGGCGCATAGGGCCAGCCCAGGCCTTCGCGGCTGATACCGGTCGCTTCGGAGATAATCAGGCCCGCGCTCGCGCGCTGGGCGTAATATTGCGCCATGATCGGCGTCGGCACCGCCTGGCGGGTGGCACGGGCGCGGGTGAGCGGTGCCATCAAGATACGGTTGGGGGCGTGGATCGCCCCGAGATCGATGGGATCGAACAGCGTTGGCATCAAAATGCAATCCTTCTGCGGCCTTTCCGGCCTGACGCAACGCAGATAGGGCGTTAAGGGAGCCCATGCCCGTGTCCGCCCCCGCAAGAAAAAGTGAACAGACTGAAAGCGATCGTCTGTCGGACCGGTCCGGAACCAATGCGCCCGCGCCGCTGGCCTTCGCCGCCGTCATCCTGGCCAATGTCGCGCTCGCCTTCGGCCCGCTGCTGGTGCGGATGGCCGATACCGGGCCGGTCGCCTCCGCCTTCTGGCGCATCACCCTGGCCGCGCCGGTGCTGGCGCTGGTCGCGCTGATCGGCCCTTCCCGCCCCCGTATGCCGGGCAAGGCGCAGGCGGGGCTTTGGGGGCTGCTGCTGATCGGCGGCATCGCCTTTGCGGGCGATCTGGGCGCCTGGCATATCGGCATCCGCCAGACGACGATGGCCAACGCCACGCTGTTCGGCAATTCGGCGACCTTCATCTTCCCGCTCTACGGCTTTCTGGTCGCGCGCGCCTGGCCGTCGCGGAGCCAGGGGATCGCGCTGATCCTGGCGGCGGCGGGGGCGGGATTGCTGATGGGGCGCAGCTATCAGGTCGACCCGCGCCATCTGGTCGGCGATCTGCTGTGCGTGCTCGCGGGGGTGCTCTATGCGGTCTATTTCATCCTGATGTCGCGGGTGCGGGTCGCGATGCCGCCGATGCCCGCGCTCGCCTGGTCGACCATGGCCAGCATCGTGCCGCTGTTCGTCTTCGCGGTCCTGCTGGGCGAGCGGGTATGGCCCGATCATTGGAGCCCGCTGATCCTGCTGGCGCTGGGGAGCCAGATCATCGGCCAGGGGTTGATGATCTATGCGCTGGGGCTGCTGAGCCCGCTGGTCGTCGGCCTGGCGCTGCTGGTCCAGCCGATGGTGGCGACGGCGATCGGCTGGATCGTCTATGGCGAGACGCTGGCGCTGCCCGATCTGGCGGGTGTGGCGATGGTGGCGGCCGCTCTGGTATTGGTGCGGCGTGGATCGGCCAGGGCGGTGGCCCGGCCGGACGATAGGAACGACGGGAAACGCATATGACCGAGGCTGCCATGACCGATGTTCAGGACCTGACTCTCGACGAGGTGCGCGTCGCTCTGGCGGAGGGCATCGCGTCCAATGCCGCGTTCGACGGATGGGGCGACGAGGCGCGCGACATGGCGGCGGATGCGGCGGGTATCGACCGCGACATCGCGCGACTCGCCTTCAAGGACGGCGCGGTCGCGATGATCGACGCCTGGTTCGCCCGGATCGACCTGGCGATGGTCGAGGCCGTCCCCGCCGAACAGGCCGCCGCGATGAAGATCCGCCAGCGCATCACCGCGCTGGTCGAGGCGCGGCTGGCGGCGGTCGCCCCGAATCGCGAGGCGCTGCGCCGCGCGCTGACGATCCTCGCCATGCCGCAAAACGCCGCGAGCGGGGCGCGACTCGGCTGGCGGACGGTGGATGCCATCTGGGCGCAGGCGGGCGACACCGCCACCGACTATAACCACTATACCAAGCGCGCGACGCTGTTCGCGGTCTATGGATCGACCATCGCGGTGTTCCTGAACGACGATAGCGAGGGTCATGCCGACACCCGCGCCTTCCTGGCCCGCCGGATCGAGGGGATCATGCGGTTCGAGAAATGGAAGGCGGGCGTCGCCAAGCGGGGCGAGAATATGCCCAGCCTGTCGCGCTTTATCGGGCGGCTGCGCTATCCGGCGGTGTGATTTGGGTTTGGGGCTGACGGGTTCCCTTGGCCTTCGACTTCGCTCAGGCCGAACGGAGGTGGAGGGGTGCCAAGCTTCCAAACCTCCGTTCACACTGAGCGAAGTCGAAGTGCACGCCCCGACCCCCGCCTCAAGCCTGCCCCCCAACCAAACACCCATTTCATCAACGGGTAATTGATAATCAATCGCATGGCGGTTATGTATCGTCCATGGCGATGCTCAGCAGTCTCGAAACCCTTCCCCGGCGGCAACCGGCGACCGTGGCCGCGATCGACTGGACCCAGCTGGCGCTGCCCGAGGCGCGCCGCCTGCGCGAACTGGGCTTTGACGAAGGCGTGGGGGTCGAGGTGCTGCACCGCGCCTCGCTGGGTGGTGGTCCCATCGCCTGCCGGATCGGCCGGATGACGGTGGCGCTGCGTCGCCGGGTCGCCGCCTCGATCCGCGTCGCGACCGGCGCCTGAATTTTGAGGTTCGCCTGATCTGATGAACGCCGCACCGCTGGTCGCGCTCGTCGGCAATCCCAATGCCGGCAAAAGCGCCTTGTTCAACGCGCTCACCGGCGCGCGGCAAAAGGTCGGCAATTATCCCGGCGTCACCGTCGAGCGGCATTCGGGCCGCCTCGTCCTGGACGATGGCCGCCCGGTCGAACTGGTCGACCTGCCCGGCGCCTATAGCCTGGACCCCGGCAGCCTGGACGAACAGGTCACGCGCAACGTCGTGATGGGATCGCAGGCGGGCGAGCGGCGGCCCGATGCGCTGGTCGTGGTGGTCGATGCCGCCAATCTCGACAATCACCTGCGCTTCGCATTGCAGTTGATCGCGCTGGGCCTGCCGGTGGTGGTCGCGCTCAACATGGTCGATCTGGCCGAGCGCGATGGCCTGACGCTGGATGCCGACATACTGGCGCGCGAGCTGGGCGTGACGGTGATCCCGACCGTGGCGGTGCGCCGCCGTGGGCTCGATACGCTGAAGGCCGAGATCGACCGACTGGTAACGCAGGAACGCGCGCACGCCGTCGCCGCCCCCGACCGGATCGACGACATCGTCACCCTGCAACGCCGCGCGCGCCAGATCGCCGCGGCCGCGACCGTCGCGGAAACGCCGGTCCGCCGCTGGACGAACATACTCGACTCGGTCGCGCTGCATCCCATTATCGGACCGATCCTGCTGGTCGGCCTGCTCTTCATCATGTTCCAGGCGGTCTTCGCCTGGTCCGAGACGCCGGTCAGTTGGATCGAGCAGGGCTTCGTCTGGCTGGAGGCGCAGGTCGGCGCATTGCTGCCCGAGGGGTGGTTCCGCAGCCTCATCACCGACGGCCTGATCGCCGGTGTCGGCGCGGTCATCGTCTTCCTGCCGCTGATCCTGATCCTGTTCCTGTTCATCCTGGTGCTGGAGGCGAGCGGCTATATGGTCCGCGCCGCCTTCCTGATGGACCGGCTGATGGCGCAGGTGGGGCTGTCGGGCCGTGCCTTCATCCCGCTGCTGTCCTCCTTCGCCTGTGCGGTGCCGGGCATCATGGCGACGCGGACGATCGATGACGAGAAGGACCGGCTGACCACCATCCTGATCGCGCCGCTGATGACCTGCTCGGCGCGTCTGCCGGTCTATACCATCATTATCGGCGCGTTCATCCCGGACCGGCAGGTGCTGCCCTTTGTCGGGCTACAGGGGCTGGTGCTGCTGGGCCTGTATCTGATGGGCATCGTCGGCGCGTTCGTCGCCGCGCTGCTGCTGCGCCGCACGGTCACCAAGGGCGCCTCCTCGGGCTTCATGATGGAGATGCCCAAATATCAGTGGCCGCATATCCGCGACGTGCTGCTGGGGCTGTGGAGCCGTGCGCTGATCTTCCTGAAGCGGGCGGGCACCACCATCGCGCTGACCACCGTGATCCTGTGGGCGCTGCTCTCCTTCCCCAAGCCGCCCGAGGGGTCGGGCATCTCGCCGGTCGATTATTCGATCGCGGGCCGCATCGCCAACGGCATCGAGGTGGCGGTCCGCCCGATCGGCTTCAACCGCGACATCGCGCTGGCCCTCGTCCCCGCCATGGCGGCGCGCGAGGTGGCGGTGGCCGCCATCGGCACCGTCTATGCCATCGACGATACCGAGCATGAGGGCGGGCAGAAGGCGATGACCGAGAAGCTGAAGCGCAACTGGTCGCTGCCCACCGCGCTCGCCTTCCTGATGTGGTTCGTCTTCGCGCCCCAGTGTATCTCGACCATCGCGGTGACGCGACGCGAAACCAATGGCTGGAAGTGGCCCGCCTTCATGGTGGCGTACTTGTTCATCACCGCCTATGTGATGGCAGGCATCACATATTGGCTGGCCGTTTTCGTCGGCCTCTGAACCAAGCACGGGACTGAATACATGGCGGGCAGCGTCAACAAGGTGATTCTCGTCGGCAATCTGGGACGCGATCCCGAGAGCCGCTCCTTCCAGAATGGCGGCAAGGTGGTCGAACTGCGCATCGCCACGTCCGAATCGTGGAAGGACCGCAACAGCGGCGAGCGCAAGGAAAAGACCGAGTGGCACACGGTCAAGATCTTCAATGAAGGTCTCGCCAACGTCGCCGAGCGTTTCCTGCGCAAGGGTTCCAAGGTCTATATCGAAGGCGCGCTGACCACCCGTAAGTGGCAGGACCAGCAGGGGAACGACCGTTATTCGACCGAGGTGACGCTGCAGGGCTTCAACTCGGTGCTGACCATGCTCGACGGCCCCGGCGGCGGTCAGGGCGGCGGCGGCGGCCGGGGCGGCAGCGACTTCGGCGGTGGCGACGATTTCGGCGGCGGCGACTTCGGTGGCGGGTCGAGCGGCTTTGGCGGCGGTTCGTCGGGCGGCGGCTATGGCGGCGGTTCGCGCGGCGGCGGCTCGGGCAATCAGGGCGGCGGGAACGGCGGCAATCGTGGTGGGTTCGGACAGGGCGGCGGCTTTGCCGACGATCTGGATGACGACGTGCCGTTCTGATCGGTCGCGTCCATGAGCCACGGTGCGAGGGATGGACGAACAGGAGTTTAGGACCAGCGCGTTCACGGCCCAGGAGGATGGCGAGACCCGAATGCTCCATCCCCTGGCCTGTACGGAGACGCAGCGCACCGAAGTGATCGGGGCCTATGACCTTGCCGGCTATCGCGAAAGCGGCGGGCTGGACGATCTGGCCGCCTTCGCCGCCGAGCTGTGCGATACCCCCGTGGCGCTGGTCAGCCTGGTCGAAGCCGACCACCAGCAGTTTCTGGCGGCGGTCGGCTTCGACCAGCCGCAAACGGGCCGCGACACGTCCTTTTGCGCCCAGGCGATGATGGCCGCCGATCCGGTGACGGTGGTCCCCGACGCGCGCGAGGATGCGCGGTTCGCCGGTTTCTCGCTGGTCGTCGGCGCCCCCCATATCCGTTTCTATGCCGGTGCGCGGCTGCTGTCGCACGAAGGCGTGCCGCTGGGCGCGATCTGCGTCATCTCGCCCGAGCCGCGTCCGCAGGGCCTGACCGATTTCCAGCGGCGCGGGCTGGAAATCCTGGCGACCGCCGTGATGGGCCGGTTGCAGGATCGCCGGGCACAGCGCGAACATCTCCAGACGGTCGAGGAATCGGACGCACGCATCGCCGACAGCGAGCGGCGCTTCCGAACCCTGGCCGACACCATGCCGCAAATGGTGTGGTCGACGCTGCCCGACGGCTATCACGATTATTACAATGCCCGCTGGTACGACTTCACCGGCATGCCCGACGGATCGACCGATGGCGCGGCATGGAGCGGCGTGTTCCATCCCGAGGATCAGGACCGGGCGCGGGCGCGGTGGCAGCATAGCCTGGCCACCGGCGAGCCCTATCAGATCGAATATCGGCTCCGGCACCGGGACGGCATCTATCGCTGGGTGCTGGGTCGCGCATTGCCGATCCGCGACGCCCAGGGGCAGATCACCCGCTGGTTCGGCACCTGCACCGATATTCACGAACAGAAGCTGGCGCTCGAGGAACGCGAGATCGTCAGCCAGGAACTCAGCCACCGGATCAAGAACATCTTCGCGGTGATCTCCGGCCTGATCGGTTTCGCCGCGCGCAGCCATCCGGGCTTTGCGGGCATCGCCAGCGACCTGCGCGACCGGATCACGGCACTGGGCCGCGCGCACGACTTCGTCCGGCCGCACAGCGAACAGTCGCGCCCCCGGTCGCGGCAGGATTCGCTCCACGGCCTGCTGGACGATCTGTTCGAGCCCTATCGCGGCCGGAGCGAGACGCGCATCCGCGTGTCGGGCGACGATGTGCTGGTCGACGACCGGTCGGCAACGCCGCTGGCGCTGCTGTTCCACGAACTGGCGACCAACGCCGCCAAATATGGCGCGCTGTCGGTGATGGCGGGCATGGTCGACCTTCAGGTCCAGCGGCAGGGCGACATGGTGCAGCTCTGCTGGATCGAGCGCGACGGCCCGGTGCTGGAGGCCGCGCCGGTCCATGCGGGCTTCGGGTCGCAGTTGGTCGAGCTGTCGGCCGTGCGCCAGTTGGGTGGCGAGGTCGAACGCGACTGGAACCCGACCGGGCTGGTCGTCACGATCCGGGTGCCGCTGGCCTCCTTTCGCCGTCCGTAGGGGACGGGGCCGTGCCGTTTACGGCAAAAGGGCTGCCCGACCCTGGTCGCGGCAGCCCCCTGATCGTCAGACCGGCCTGGTCAGCCGACCATCCCCAGCGGAATGACCTCCTCGCGCGCCTCGGCCTGTCCGCCGGTCGCCATGGCCGCCGCCGCCAGGATCGCGCGTTCGCTGAACGGCTTGCGGATATAGCCCAGCGCCTCGACACCGGCATCGATCTGCGAAGGGTTGGCGGTGACGAAGACGACCTTCACCCCGTAATCGGCGGCGATCCGGCGCGCGATCTCGGGGCCGGTCGCGCCGTCGCGCAGATTCACGTCGACAAAGGCGAAGGCGCAGCCGGGTGCGGTCTCCATGGCGGTGCGGCTATCTGCCGCTATGCCAGCCACCTGGTAACCGGCGTCGGTCAGGATGCGCTCCAGATCAAGAGCCACGAATATCTCGTCTTCCACGATCAGCGCGGTTCGGCTCATGTCAAAATCCCGTCACTTTCCCGCACAACATCCTTGATCCAGATAAAGTTCCGAAATGGATACGATATTGTCGTCAGCGCCGTAACAGAAATACGGCATGCTCGGCCCGGAAGTTCGCCGCCGCCGCGCTGGTCGGACGGCCGCCCGAGAGGAACCAGCTGCCCTCCACGGTGATCCGCCGTTCGCGGACGAAGGCGCGGAAATCGTCGATCGTCACATGGTGGATGTTGGGGGTGTCATACCATTGTTCGGGCAACAGCCCCGTCACCGGCATCCGCCCGCCCCACAGCAGCGACAGCCGCACCCGCCAATGCGCGAAATTGGGAAAGGAGACGAAGGCGCGCTTGCCGATCCGCAACAGATGGTCGAGCACCTGGTCGGGCGCGCGCGCGGTCTGGAGCGTCTGGCTGAGGATCGCATAGTCGAACCCCTTGTCGGGATAGCCCGCCAGATCGATATCGGCGTCGCCCTGCACCACCGCCAGCCCGCGCGCGACGGCGGCGGCGACATTGGCGGGATCGATCTCCAGCCCGCGCCCGTCGACCGCCGCCCGGTCGCGCAGCGCCGCCATCAGCTGCCCGTCGCCGCATCCGACATCCAGCACGCGCGCACCGCGCGCGACATGGTTCGCGATGATCGCCAGATCGGGGCGCAACGCCGTGTCGGTCATGGCTCGGCCCGCAGGAAGCCGTCGATCACCCGGTTCATCTCGGGCGCTTCGAGCAGGAAGGCGTCATGGCCATAGGGGCTGGACAGCTCGACGAAGCTCGCCGCCGCGCCCGCCGCGTTCAGCGCCTGGACCACGGCGCGCGACTCGGCGGTGGGATAGAGCCAGTCGGTGTCGAAGCTGACGATGCAGAAGCGCGTCCTCGTCCCCCGGAAAGCGTTGGCGAGCAGCCCGCCATGCTCCTCGGCCAGATCGAAATAGTCGAGCGCGCGGGTGATGTAGAGATAGGAATTGGCATCGAACCGGTCGACGAACGCCAGCCCCTGGTGCCGCAAATAGCTTTCGACCTGGAAATCGGCGTCGAAGCCGAAGCTCTTGGCCCCGTCGGGCCGGTCGGGCCGCGCCTGGAGCCGCCGCCCGAACTTCTCGGTCAGCCCCGCCTCGGACAGATAGGTGATGTGCGCCGCCATTCGCGCCACCGCCAGGCCCGCCGCGGGGGGATCATTGGCCTCGTAATAAGCGCCGCCGCGCCATTTCGGGTCGGCCATGATCGCCTGGCGCCCGACCTCGTGGAACGCGATATTCTGCGCCGAATGCCTGGCGGTCGAGGCGACCATGACGCAGGCGCGGACGCGGTCGGGGCAGGTCGCGGCCCAGCTGATCGCCTGCATCCCGCCCATCGACCCGCCGACCACCGCCTTCAGCTGTCCGACGCCCAGATGGTCGAGCAACATGGCCTGCGCGCGCACCATGTCGCGGATGGTGAGGACCGGGAAACGCATTCCCCAGGGCTCGGCGGTGGAGGGGTCGATCGTCGCGGGGCCCGACGACCCCATGCAGCTGCCGATGACGTTGGAACAGATGATGAAGTGCCGCGCCGGGTCGATCGGCTTGCCCTCGCCCACCAGGCGCGTCCACCAGCCGGGCTTGCCGGTGCGGGGATGGGGCGAAGCGACATGCTGGTCGCCGGTCAGCGCATGGCAGATCAGGATCGCGTTCGACCCCTCGGCATTCAGCGTGCCATAGGTTTCATAGCCGATCTCGACCGGCGACAAGAGGCCGCCGCCGTCGAGCCGCAGCGGCCCCGGCAGCACGACATGGCGCGACAGACCGAAACGCCGGTCGTCGCTGGGGGGAGAAGCGGAAACGGAAGCGGCCATGGAGCCCTCTCCGCTAGGCCGCGATGCTTGGCAACGCAAGGCCATGGCCGCTATGGCGTTCGCCATGACCGAGCTTACCGCCCCCGAACCGATCTCCTGGGTCAAGGCGATCGCGCCTTACGTCCCCGGCCGCGCGACGACCGATGACGGTCGCAAGGTCGTCAAACTCTCGTCCAACGAGAATCCGCTGGGCACCAGCGAAAAGGCGCGCGCCGCCTTCGCCGCCGCCGCCAACCATCTGGAGCGTTACCCGGACGCGGGCGCGACCGCGCTGCGCCAAGCGATCGGCGAGGTTCATGGGCTGGATCCGGCGCGAATCATCTATGGCACCGGCTCGGACGAGATCCTGCATTTGGCGGCGGGCGCGTTTGCCGGACCGGGGGACGAGGTCATCCATGTCCGCTACGGCTTTGCGGTCTATGAGATCGCGACCCGGCGGGTGGGCGCGGAGCCGGTGGTGGTCGCCGACCATGACTATGCCACCGATGTCGACGCGATCCTGGCGGCGGTGACCGAAAAGACCAAGGTCGTCTTCGTCGCCAATCCCAACAATCCGACCGGCACCTATGCGGGCGCGAACGAGATCGCGCGGCTCCATGCCGGGCTGCCCCCGCATGTCCTGCTGGTCCTCGACCAGGCCTATGCCGAATATCTGGCCGAGGGCGAGGACGATGGTGGGCTGGCGCTGGCCGAGCGCGCGCCGAACGTGCTGGTCTCCCGCACCTTTTCCAAGATCCACGGCCTGGCCGCCGAGCGGATCGGCTGGGGCTATGCCGCCGCCCCGATCATCGATGCGCTGCACCGCATCCGCGCGCCGTTCAACGTGACGATCGCCGGACAGAATGCCGCGATCGAGGCGATCCGCGACCGCGCCTTCGTCGAGTCGTCGCGCGCGCACAATGCGAAGTGGCTGGCCTGGTTCGAGGCGCAGATCGCGGCGCTGGGCAATGCGGGGCTGCGCTGCGTGCCGTCGCGGGCCAATTTCTCGCTAGTGCTGTTCGAAGGGCCGCTGACCGCCGAGCGCGCCTATCACGGGCTGATGGACGCCGGGTACATCGTCCGCTGGCTGCCGGGCCAGGGGCTGGGCCAGGCCCTGCGCATCACCATCGGCACCGAGGACGAGGTGAAGGGCGTCGTCGCCGCGCTGCGCCGGATGGTCGAGTCCGAGGCAAAGGGAGCCTGATGCTGCCCTTTGCGCGGATCACCATCATCGGGCTCGGCCTGATCGGCTCCTCGGTCGCGCGCGCGGTGCGCAAGGCGATGCCGACCGCGCGGATCACCGCCTATGATGCCGACCCGCAGGTGCGCGAGACGGTGCGCGCGCTCGACCTGGCCGATGACGTCGCCGACACGGCGGGCGCGAGCGTGATCGACGCCGATCTGGTGATCCTGTGCGTGCCGGTCGGCGCGATGGGCGCGGTGGCGGCCGAGTTCGCCGACGACCTGCCCGCCGAGGCGATCGTCTCCGACGTGGGCAGCTGCAAGGCTTCGGTGCTAGCCGCGCTGAGCGAGGCGCTGCCCGGTGCCACCATCATCCCGGCGCACCCGGTCGCGGGCACCGAGCGCAGCGGGCCGGAGGCGGGCTTCGCCACCCTGTTCCAGAAACGCTGGTGCATCGTCACCCCGCCCGAGGGCGCGGACGCGCTGGCGGTCGAGCGGGTGGCCGAATTCTGGCGAAGGCTGGGCGCCGATGTCGAGCAGATGGCGCCCGACCATCACGACCGGGTGCTGGCCGTCACCAGCCATTTGCCGCACCTGATCGCCTATACGATCGTCGGCACCGCCAGCGACCTAGAGGAGGTGACCCAGTCCGAGGTCATCAAATATTCGGCCGGTGGCTTCCGCGACTTCACCCGCATCGCCGCATCGGACCCGACCATGTGGCGCGACGTGTTCCTGACCAATCGCGAAGCGGTGCTGGAGATGCTCCAGCGCTTTTCGGAGGATTTGAGCCAGCTTCAGCGCGCGATCCGCTGGGGCAAGGGCGACGAGCTGTTCGACCTGTTCAGCCGCACCCGCGCCATCCGCCGCTCGATCATCGACCAGGGCCAGGACGATGCGCGCGAGGATTTCGGGCGGAGCCACGAAGGCTGACGATCCTCCCCGGCACGGGGAGGGGGACCATGGCGACAGCCATGGTGGAGGGGGATCGCCACAGAGGAATCACCTTGCGGAAGCCCCCCTCCGTCAGGGCTTACGCCCTGCCTCCTCCCCGTGCCGGGGAGGATTCCAGCGCATTCATCGCCGCATGGACCCGCGCCTCCGCCTCGGCGCGCGGCAGGCCCGGCGGGATCACCTCGCCGAAGCGCAGCGTCACCACCCCCGGCCGCTTCAGGCCCTTGCGCGGCCAGACCAGCCCCGAATCGGTCGCCACCGGCACCACCGGCAGGCCCAACATCCGGTAGAGCCCCGCGAAACCGGGCTTGAGCGGCGGCATCTCGCCGGGCTTCACCCGCGTGCCTTCGGGAAAGATCATGATCGCGCGGCCCTGCTCCACCGCCACCTTGGCGTCGCGCATCATGCCGCGCATCGCCCTGGCCGAAGCATTGCGGTCGACCACGATCGCGCCGTACTTGCGCACCGCCCAGCCCCAGATGGGGATATTGGCCAGTTCGCGCTTCAGGACCATCGCGGGCGCGCCCAGGATGCGTTGCAGCTCCATCGTCTCGAACATCGCCTGATGCTTGGCGGGATAGAGCGCCGGCGTCGTCGGCCGCGTCCCCTCCACCACCACGCGGATGCCCAGCAGATAGCGGGTGCAGACCCGGTGGAGCCGGGTCCAGCTCGTCGCCCAGTGGATCACCGCGCGCCGCCCGCTCAGCGCGATGACCGGCGACAGCAGCGCCATCACCGCCGACAGCGGATAGAAGATCGCCACGAACACGATGTTGCGAAGAAGAATCACGCGCCAATCCCCGTCCAAAGCGCGATCCGTCGCAGGATCAGCTTGTTATATTCATTGACCAGCGTGCCCAGCCGCGGCTCCGACGGCACGCCGTCGCCCAGCACCAGCACCTGTTTGCCCAGCGCCGCGGTCAGCTCCATCCGGGCGCGCGGCAGATGCCAGTCGGAGGTGACGAGCCGCACCGTGCGATAGCCATGGGCGCGCACCCAGTTCGCCGTTTCCTCGGCATTGGACCGCGTGTCGACCGCCTCGCCCCCCAGATCGATGCAGCAGGCAAAGAGCGCGGGCGAGGTGCGATAGGTGCGCGCCAGGTCGATCGGCCGCACGCCGGGCGCGACCCCGGTGACCAGCATCCGCTTGGCCTGGTGCGCCTGGAGCAGCGCGATGCCGCGATCGATGCGCCCCGGCCCGCCGGTCGGCACCACGATCGCATCGGTGGTGTTGTGCGCCAGCGGGTGCGGCAGGGTCAGCATGAAGGCCGCGAAACCCAGGCACCAGCTCAGCGCCGCCAGACCGATCAGTCGCACCATCACAGCATCCGCCGCATCTGCGCCAGCACCGCCGCGCGCGCCGCCACCACCGCCAGCAGGACGAAGGCGAAGGGCAGCAGGACCAGCATCCCCATATCCCCCGCCCCCAACCGCAAATTGCCGAGCAATTCGGATTCGAGCGCGCCGACCTGTCGCGCGATCAGCAGGATCGCCCCCGCCGCCGCGATGCCGCCCACGGCCGCGCCGATCCCCGCGTCCAGCGCGATCCGCCGCTGGAACAGCCGCGCGACCTGCCGATCGGTCGCGCCCAGCATATGGATGACCTCGATCGTGCCGCGATGCGCCTCCAGCCCTGCGCGCGCCGCCAGCATGACGACCGCCGTGGTCGCCCCCAGCATCAGCAGGATGATCGCCCCCGCCAGCCAGGCGGCGGTGTCGAGCAGCCGCCCGACCGGCCCCAGCCAGGTCGCATGCGCATCGACCCGCGCCGCCGGGCTGGCCCGCGTCACCGCCGCCCCGACGCGGGCGATCGCGCCCGAATCGTCGCTGGTCAGGTCGACATCGATCAGCGCGGGCACGGGCAGCCCCGCCGCCTCGGCATCGGTGCCCAGCCAGGGTTGCAGCATCCGCGCGAGTTCGGCCTGCGGCACCGGCGTCGCGCGCGCGACATCGGGCAGCCGGCGCAGCACCGCCAGCACGCGTGCGGCGGCGGCATCGCGGCGTCCGGCCTCGCCCTCGACGATCTGCACGGTCAGCCGCCCCGCCATCTGGCGGTCGAGCGAACCCGCCGCGCGCGCCGTCGCTAGCCCCGCCGCGCCCGCCAGCAAGGTCAGGAACAACATGATCGCGATGACCCAGCTCATGACATGCGCCCCGCCGACATCGTCCAGCGCCCGCGCCTCCGCGCCGCCGCGCCCCCGCGCCCGCGTCACAGCCCGCTCCGCACGATCGTCGAGCGGCGCGGCTCGGGCGGCGGGGGGGCGGGCTCGGGCGGAACGGTCGGGTCGACCAGCCGCCCGCGCTCCAGATGCATATGCTGCGCATCCGCCACCCGGTCCATCAGATGCCAGTCATGCGTCGCCATCACCACCGTCGTCCCCAGCCGGTGGAGCGAGTGGAAAAGATGGAGCAGCCGCTCGGCCATGACCGGATCGACATTGCCCGTGGGCTCGTCGGCGACCAGCAATTCGGGGCGCGCGATCACCGCGCGGGCGATCGCCACCCGCTGCTGCTCGCCGCCCGACAGCGTGGCGGGGCGGGCCCCCGCGCGCTCGGACAGCCCGATCCAGGCCAGCATCTCGCGCACCGCGCGCGCAATCTCCGATTCGGCCATGCCCGCGACACGCAGCGGCAGCGCGATATTGTCGGCGGCGCTGAGATGCGCGATCAGCCGGAAGTCCTGGAACACCACCCCGATCCGCCGCCGAAAGCCCGGCAGCCGGTCGCGCGGCAGGATCACCGCATCCTCGCCGAACAGCCGGATGATGCCCCGGCTGGGCCGCTGCGACAGATAGAGAAGGCGCAGCAGCGAGGTCTTGCCCGCGCCGCTCGCGCCGGTCAGGAAATAGAATTGCCCCGGTCGCAACGCGAAGCTGACGTCGCACAGGGTTTCCTCCCCGGCGCCGTAGCGCAAGCCGACATTCTCGAACTGGACGATGTTCGCCATGCCCGCATGGCCTTGGCATGGCCCGCCGCGCGCTTCAAGTTCCACGCTTCAAGCTTGCCACGGCCATGGGCGGCGTGCTTACTGGCCTTTCATGGGGACCTGAACCGGATGGTCCCGTCCACCGACCCTTTCCATCCGTTGAAGTGCCGTTCCGCATGATCCTCGAATGCCCTGAATGCCGCACCCGCTATCTGGTGCCCGACAGCGCGATCGGGCTGGAGGGGCGCACCGTGCGCTGCGCCAATTGCCGGCACAGCTGGTTCCAGTCGCCGCCCGATCCCGACGAGGTCGCCGCGCCGGAACCGGACGTCGCGGTGGAACGCGACAGGGCCGAGGAGCCGGTCGCCGAACCGCCGCCCCCGCCGCCGCCCGTCATCGCTCCCCCGCCCGCGCCGCCGATCCTGAAGGCGGACGAGCCCGAATTCGACGCCTTCGCGCACCGCCCGCCCTTTCGCGCGCGGCGCAATCCGGTGCGTCGCTGGACGATCGGCGCGGTCGCCGCGTGCCTGGCGCTGCTGGCGGCGACGGCGGCGATCCTGTGGACCGGCATGCCGGGCATCGGCGGCTGGCTGGGGTTCGGCACCACCGAATCGCCGCTGGAGCTGCGTTCCAACCCGATCGAGCGGCGCGAGTTGGAGAACGGGTCCGAACTGTTCGCCATTTCGGGACAGATCATCAACCCGTCCTCGGGCGCGCAGCGGGTTCCCGACCTGCGCGCCGAGCTGAAGGATGCGCAGGGCCGCGTCGTCTTTTCCTGGGCGATCGCGCCGCAGCAGCGGACGCTGGGCCCCGGCGCGTCGATGGACTTCAACTCGGCCAAGCTCGACGTGCCGCCCAGTTCCAAGCGGCTGGACCTGAGCTTTGCGGGTGAGGCCAACCCGGCGAACTGATTGCCGACGTGTCGGCGTGGCCTTCGGCTTGGCTCCGTTCAGCCTGAGCGAAGTCGAAGGCCATGCGAAGCCCGCAACCGCCGCGCGACGATCGCGAAGCGCGATCCGTGCAGGACGGCGGCGATCAGCATCCCCGCGCCCGACGCCCAGGCGAGCGCCGGGGCGCCCCATCCGGCGGCGACCAGCCACCAGCCGACCCCGCCGGTGACGATGAAATAGGCGATGATGCTGTTGATCCCCGCCGCCACCTGGTCCCCCAGCGAACGCAGCGCATAGACCAGCACCACCTGCATCCCGTCGAACAGGATGAAGGGCGCCCAGATCACCAGCATCGCCACCGCCACCGCTTTCGCCTCGGGCAAGGCCGGGAACAGCCCGACGACCGCGCCGGGCCAGAGCGACAGCGCCAGGCCGCACGCCCCCATGGCCAGCGCCGCCAGCCCGACCGCGACCAGCGTGCGCGGGACCGCGGCCCAGGCCGCCCCCTCGCCCACCGCATTGCCCGCGCGGACCCCCGCCGCCGATCCCAGCCCGAGCGCCAGCGCGAAGGTGACATTGTGGAGCGAGAAGACGATCTGGAAGCCATGCGCGGTCGCATCGCCCAGCCGGGTCGACAGCGCGATCAGGATGGCGAACCCCGCCAGCTCCAACCCCGAGGCGATGGCGGGGACGAAACCGAATCGCGCCAGTTCCACCGCCCCGGCCAGCGTGGGGGCCCAGGCCGCGCGGTCCAGCCGCCGCACGCCGCGGGCCGCACCGCGCGGCAGCGTCACCGCGCTTGCGACCATCGCGACCGCTCCCAATGCCGAGGCGATCACGGTGGCCAGCGCCGCCCCGACCGCCCCCAGCGCGGGCAGTCCCATCTCACCACCTGCCAGCCCCCAGGCGAGCAGCGCGTTGATCGGCAGGATCGACAGATTGACCATCGTCACCCGGCGCGGACGGCTGATCCCCTCCAGAAAGAAGCTGGCGGCGATCAGCACCATCTGGAACGGATAGCCCAGCGCCATCACCGTCACGACCCGCGCGCCGGGCACGACCAGCCCCGGCGCCACGCCGATCCCGCGCAGCAGCGCCGCACCGCCCAGCCCCAGGATCAGCATCGCCGCGACGCCCAGCACGACACCCAGCACCAGCCCGTCTCGCAGCGCCTGCCCGGTGGCGGGCAGGTCCCCCGCGCCATCCGCCCGCGACGCACGCACCAGCACGCCCGACAGCCAGGCCAGCCCGGTGACGATCGCGACATAGGTCAGCGACCGGCTGGCCGAAAGCGCCGCCACCTCATGCTCGCCGACCCGGCCGACGACGATCACGTCGGTGACGTGCAGGATCGTCCAGTTCAGGCTGGTCAGCATCACCGGCCAGGCCAGCGCCAGCAGGCGACGCACCTCGTCACGGTCGAGGATCGGGGCGCGGCGGGGGAAAAGCGTCATGGCCCCTCCCCTATTCGCGATGAATGACGCGCGATAGCGCCGCATCCCGCCAAAAAGGCCATTGCGCAGTCCCCGGCGCTTTGCTAGGGGCACCCGCCTACCAGCCCTCCGGCTTGCCGGTGGTGACTATCGAGTGCGGTCGTGGCGGAATTGGTAGACGCGCAACGTTGAGGTCGTTGTGGCCGAAAGGCCGTGGAAGTTCGAGTCTTCTCGACCGCACCAGATTTTCCCAGGCGTCCCGATCGGTCGACGCCCTCCCCCCATCCGAAAGCCCCCAGGGTCGATCGCCATTTAGCGATGCCTTTCCTCCCCTCGCAGAGGGGAGAGGGGAAGAAGAAGCAATACCGAATGTCGATCGGCCCGAAGGCCCGACGCGGCTCAGCGCCGCGCGACGATCGCCGCGAGCGTGTCGATGGGCAACGGCGAGACGAAGCGGAAGCCGAAGCGGCCGTCCTTCACCCAGCAGATCGTGCCGAAGATCGGCGTGCCCATCGGCCGCAGGATGATCTGCCCCGCCAGACCCGGCTGGACCGGATGCGCGGCGGCCAGCTTGGCACCCCCCGCCGACACATCGACCATCTCGGCGGCGAACTTGCGGTCGCCCAACCGGACATCGGCGGCCAGCGTCACCGGAAAGCGCGGCGGGCGCGGGATCGTGCCGTCGGCATTCTCGGTCGAGAAAATCTGCTCATAGGGCTGGGGCGAATCGAACTGGACGCCCGCCTTCTTGCCGCGCACCCAGCGGACCGTGCCGCGCGCCGGGGCCAGCCCGCGCACCTCGACACAGATCGAGTCGCCGACCTGCGGCGGATCGACGAACCGCGCCATCAGGCCATGGGCGGAGATATTATGGACCAGGCACACGCCGGGCACGTCGCCGCACAGCTTGCCCAGGAGGAGGACGGCCGAATGCCGCTTGCCCACCCGCCGTTCGGCGGTCGCGCCCTGCTGCTGCTCGACCTGTTCCATCGTCGTCCTTTCCGCCACCTTCTCCCCCGAGGATGGCATCCCGCCCTACTACCGGAACCGGTATAAAAAATTAAGAGCGGCATTTCAGGCCGAACCGCTTCGGCGCGGCGCCTTTGGCCGAGGCGTTCAGCGGCGCGCAAGCCGCCATCGGGCATCGGCGGCTTGTGGTCATGTTCAAAGCCCTGTAATTCGCGATCCGTCCCATGCCTCGCGCGTCGTCTTCCCGGTCCCCCCGGCCCCGCTCGTCCAAGCCCCGCTCTCCCTGGCGGCGCCGGATCGTCGTAACCCTGCAGATCCTGATCGGCCTGGCCGTGCTGGCGGTCGGCGCGCTGGCAATCGCGGTGTTCGTCGCCAAGTCGCAACTGCCCAGCTTCGACGAACTGAAATCCTCGCCCAACGGCCAGATGATCCGCGTCCATGCCGCCGACGGCACGGTGATCGTGTCGCTCGGGCCGAGCTATGGCGAATGGTTGCCCTATGACCGGATTCCCGAGGTCATGCGCGACGCGACGATCGCGGTCGAGGATCGCCGTTTCCGCCAGCATCCCGGCGTCGATCCGATCGGTATCGCCCGCTCGGTCGAGGTCCGGCTGGAAAAGGGACGCTGGAAACAGGGCGGCTCGACCATCACCCAGCAGATCACGCGCACCATCTTCCTGAACAACCAGAAGAAGTTCGGTCGCAAGTTCCGCGAGGCGATCCTGGCGCTGGCGATGGAGCTGAAATTCTCGAAGGACCAGATCCTCGAGCTGTATCTGAACAAGGTCTATTATGGCGGCGGCGCCTATGGCATCGACGCGGCCAGCCGGAAATTCTTCGGGCATGGCGCGGACCATCTAAGCCTGTCCGAAGCGGCGGTGATCGCCGGGCTGGTCAAGGCGCCCTCCAACTATTCGCCGACCGCCGATGCCGCCGCCGCAGTCGGCCGCGCGGGCGTGGTGATCGACCAGATGAAGCGCAACGGCTTCATCACCGCCGACCAGGCGGCGAATGCCGACCCGCAGACGCTGAAGCTGGCGCCCGAGCCCAGGCAGAATTCGGTCCGCTACTTCACCGACTGGGCGCTGCCCCAGCTCGACCTGCTGATCGACGAGCAGACCGCGCCGCTCGACGTGTGGACCACGCTCGACCTCAACATGCAGCGGGCGGCCGACGCGGCGATCCGCGCCAATGCGCCCGAGGGGACGCAAGGCGCGCTGGTCAGCCTGGACCGCGACGGCGCGGTGCGCGCGATGGTGGGGGGCAAGGATTATGTCTCCACCAACTATAACCGCGCGGTGACGGCGGTCCGCCAGCCGGGTTCGGCGTTCAAGCTGTTCGTCTATCTCGCCGCGCTGGAGGCGGGTCACAAGCCCGAGGACCAGGTGGTCGACGAACCGGTCACCATCGACGGCTGGTCCCCGCGCAACGATTCGCGCCGCAATTCGGGCAGCGTCAGCCTGCGCACCGCCTTTGCCTATTCGCTCAACACCGTCGCGGCGAAGCTGGGCCAGGAAGTGGGCTTCCAGACGGTCGCCGACATGGCGCGCCGCTTCGGCATCACCACCCCGGTCAACACCCACCCCTCGATGGTGCTCGGCACTTCAGAAGTGCGGGTAATCGACATGACCAGCGCCTTTGCCAGCATCGCGAACAAGGGGGTGAAGGTGACGCCCTATGGCATCACCAAGGTCGTGGCCAATGGCCAGACCATCTATACCCATGAGGTCGATCGCAGCCATGTGCTGGTCGCCCCCTATATCGCCGCCGAGATGACCGACCTGCTCCAGACCACGGTCAACACCGGCACCGGCCGCGCCGCGCAGATCGGGCGGCCGGTCGCGGGCAAGACGGGCACGACGACCAGCCTGAAGGACGGCTGGTTCCTGGGCTTCTCCAGCGGGATCACCACCGGCGTGTGGATGGGCCGCGACAATGCCAAGCCGGTGGCGGGCCTGCATGGCGGCGCCGCGCCCGCCAAGGCCTTTGCCGACTATATGAAGGTCGCGGTCGCCGACCGCCCGATCGAGCAGTTCGACACCCAGGTCACGCTGCCCGAATGGCAGCTGGAGCCCGACGAGGAGAGCTATTTCGGCCAGCCCGACAATGGCACGGCCGGGGTCGATGCCGACGGCAATCCGCTGCCCGCCCCCGTTCCGGGCGAGACGCAGCCGGGTGACGAGACGATGGAGATCCCCACCCGTCGCGATCCCGCCACGCCGCCGCAGCCGCTCCAGCAACCCGTGCCCGGCACGACCACGCCACAGGCGCCCGCACCGGTGGTGCCGCAGCAGCGGCTGGATCAGGCGTGGATCGACCGGGTGACCGGACGGGGCGGCGCAGGCGCAGCGCGCGATCCCCGCGCCGCCGCCCCCCCGCCGCGTCCGTCAGCGCGCGACCGTCAGGACCGTCAGGACGACCGGCCGTACCAGTGAAGCCCCGCGCCATGCTGCCGCAACCAGGCGGTGGCGGGCGCGGGATCGGCCCCCAGCAGCTCGGCGACCAGCGCGTGGAAGGCGGGGGCGTGGTTCATATGGACCCGGTGCGCGACCTCATGCGCCACCGTCGCGCGGCGGACAAAGGCCGGGGCCAGGATCAACCGCCAGCTATAGCGGATCGCCCCCGACGAGGCGCAGCTCCCCCAGCGCGCCTTGGGATCGGCGACGCTGACCCGCGATACCGCGACGCCCGCGGTCCGCGCGATCTCCGCCGTCTCGCGCGACAGGGTTTCCAACGCCTGCCGCTTCAGCCAGGTCTCGACCCGGCGGTTCAGCGTCTCGATCGGGCCGGAGGCGGACAGGCGATCATGCTCGCACTGGATCACCCGGCGGCTGCCAGGCTCCCAGACCAATGTCAGCACCGTGTCGCCGAACGGGATCAGCGCGCCGGGGACGAAGGGGCGCGGTTCGGGCAGGCGCGCGCGCTGGTCGGCGATCCAGTCCTTCTTCTCCTCGGCCCAGGCCAGCGCGGTCTTCAGCGGCGCACGCTTGGGCACCACCAGCCGTGCGGTGCCGGTGGCGGGATCGACGCTCAGCCGGATGCGCTTGGCAGTCGGGTGACGCACCACCTCGTCGATCACAATTCCCGCTCCACGATATGATTCTCGAAATCGCCCGCATCGTCCTCGCTGATCGTCCAGCCGCGGACCGATTGCCCGGCGCGGTGCACCGCCTCGCGGTCGCCGCAGACCAGATAATGCCATTCGGGCAGCGCCTCGCCCGCCGCGCGCAGGCGATAGGCGCAGGTCGAGGGCAGCCAGTCGATCGAGCGGACATTGCCCATGGTCAGCCGCACGCACTCGCTGACGAAGGCGCGGCGGTGGCGATAGTTGGAGCATTGCCCGCTGCGCCGGTCGAGCAGGCGGCAGGCGACGTTGGTCGGCACCAGCTCGCCCGTCTCCTCGTCCTCCAGCTTGTGGATGCAGCATTTGCCGCACCCGTCGCACAGCGCCTCCCATTGGGCGCGGTCAAGGCTTTCGATCGGCTTTTCCCAGAAACGCTCCATCAGCGCACCCACTGGTCGAGCGTCGCGGCCACCGCCTGCGGCCCCTGGTCCGACGGCAGCAGCGCCATCGGCTTGCCGTCGGGGTCCATCAGATAGGCCTGGTTGCTATGGTTGACGAGATAGCCGCCGCCCGGCGATGGCGCGCCCTTCTGCGCCCAGACGGCATAGGCCTTGCGCGCCGCATCGACCTGCGCCGGGGTGCCGGTCAGCCCGACGAAGCGCGGGTGGAAGGTCGTGGCGAAGCGGCCGACGATGGCGGGCGTGTCGCGCTCGGGATCGACCGTGACGAAGATCGGCACGATCTTCGCGGCCTTGGCGGGCGCACTCGCCTCCAGCGCCTTCAACCCCGCGCCGATCGCCTGCATGTCGGTCGGGCAGATGTCGGGGCAGAAGGTATAGCCGAAATAGACGATGCGGTAGCGCCCGGCAAAGTCGCGATCGGTGACGGTCTTGCCGGTGGCATCGACCAGCCGGAACGGGCCGCCGATCTTCGCTCCCGCCAGCGGGGGTTGCGCCTGGGGATCGGACGCGCCGCACCCGGCCAGCGCGACCGCCAGCGGAACCAGCAGGGACAGATATAATCGGGTCATGACGCCGACAGCCTTGCTGTGATAAATCGCCGGTTGCAAGCCATGCTCCATTGCTCAGGATCGATCCCCATGTCCCTTCGCCCCCTGCTCGCCGCCGCGCTTCTGGGCGCCATCGCCACGCCGGTCGCGGCGCAGATGATGCAGTCGGAAAGCTACAAGTTTCTCCAGGCGGTGCGCGAGGCCAAGGGCAATGACGTCACCAACATGCTCGACCGTCCGGGCGCCAGCATCATCAACACCCGCGACGTGACCAGCGGCGAGGGCGCGCTGCACATCGTCATCAAGCGCGGCGACGAGACGTATCTGCGCTTCCTGCTGCAAAAGGGTGCCGATCCGAACCTGCGCGACGGGCGCGGCAACACGCCGCTGCTGCTGGCGGTGGCGGGAGGACAGCCCGAGATGATCCGCATCCTGACCGCGGCCAAGGCCAATCCCAACCTGCCCAATGCGGCGGGCGAGACCCCGCTGATCCGCGCGGTGCAGCGCCACGACATGGCGATGGTGCGCGAGCTGATGAATGCGGGCGCCGATCCCGACCAGCCCGACAATATCGCCGGCCTGTCGGCGCGCGACTATGCGACGCAGGACAGCCGCAACGTCGCGATCGCCAAGCTGTTCGCCGAAACCCCCAAAAAGGCGCGCGCGGCGGTGGCCGGGCCGAAACTTTAAGCACTGGGCACGTATCCTCCCCCGCAAGGGGAGGAAGATCATGAGCGACCCCTAGATCAGCCCCAGCTCGACCAGCTTGCCGACCAGCACCGGCGGCATCGTCTCGATCCCCGTCGCGGCCCCGCTCAGGTCGGGCGGGGCATCCCCCGCCTCCAGATAGCGCCAGCCCTGATGCGCGCGGCGCGGTAGCGCCTGGACCAGCACCAGCGCGGGGTCGATATGGATGGCGCAGCGTCCGCCCTCGGCCTCGCCGAACGACAGGATCGGCGAGCGCGCGACCAGCTGGTGCTTCAGGATCCAGAACAGCGAGCCCTGCCCCGCCACCTCCTCGTGCCGCTTGGGCAGATAGCGGGTGGTGAGGAAGACCGGCCCGTCCTGCGCCCGCATCGCCAGTCGTTCGGCCAGGTGATCGATACTGGCCGCCCCGAACGCGACCTTGGTCAGATGAAGCGCCATGTCGGGGGCCCATGTGGGGGCGCGCGGGCGGCATGGCTAGGGCGGAGAGCCTCGAATTGCGCCGCGTCGTCGATGGGCGAAGTCGCTGATCGCAAAAGCCTTTCCTGCTTTCGATACTGACTTGCAATAACAGACCGCCACTCCTAGGACGCGCCGCATCACAGGGAGTCCCCGAATGCCGTTCTTGATGACGCTGGTCGCCAATGCCGCCGCCATGGCCGCCCCCTTGCCGTCCACCGTGCCGGTGGCGACCGATCCCCAGACCGCGCGCGACGATATCGTGGTCACCGGCCAGCGGACCGAGGGCTCCGACGACTATACGATCGGGGGCCAGACGACCGCGACGCGCATCCCGCTGACGCTGCGCGAGACGCCGCAGTCGGTGAGCATCGTCACCCGCCAGCAGATCCAGGACTTCCAGCTCAACGACGTCAACCAGCTGCTGACGACGGTGCCGGGCATCAACGTCCAGGCGAACGAGACCGACCGCGTCTATTATTCGGCGCGCGGCTTCGACATCCAGACCTTCCAGATCGACGGGATCGGCATTCCCTTCGCCTTCGGAATCCAGACCGGGTCGATCGACACCGCCATTTACGATCATATCGAGGTGGTGCGCGGCGCGCCCGGCCTGTTGTCGCCGACGGGCAATCCTTCGGCCGTCATCAACTTCGTCCGCAAGCGCCCGACCAAGGATCTTCAGGCGAGCGCCAGCGCGCAATATGGCTCGTTCAACAGCCTGCGCCTGGATGCGGATGTCAGCACGCCGCTGACGAGGGATGGCCATGTCCGCGCCCGCGTCGTGGGTGTCCTTTCCGATGCCGACAGCTATCTCGACCGCTACAGCCTGCGCCGCTGGACCGGGTATGGCGTGGTCGAGGCCGATCTGGGCCCCGACACGGTGCTGAGCGGCGGCTATGGCCATCAGGATCACCAGAGCCACGGCGCGATGTGGGGCGCACTGCCGCTGACCTATACCGACGGCACGCGTATCGACATGCCGCGATCGACCAATGTCGCACCCGAATGGGCAGGCTGGAACGTGATCGACCGGCAGATCTTTGGCGACCTGACCCATCATTTCGGCAATGACTGGGTCGCGCGGATCAGCGCGGTGCGCCGCGCGACCAGCGAGGCGGACGAGCTGTTCTACGTCTATGACAATCCGGTGCGCGGCGCGACCAACGGCATCGCCCCCGATCCCACCAAGCCCGGCCAGTTCCTGGGTATTAAAAGCTATCCCGGCGCCTTCCGCGCGCAGACGCGCAACCTGACCATGGAGGCCTATGCCACCGGTCCCTTCTCGCTGTTCGGGCGCGAGCATCAGCTGATGTTCGGCGTCAACCGCAGCGCGCAGGATTACAAGCAGCAATCCTCTTACGACTATTCGCAGGTCGGCCTGACCCTGCCCTTCCCGGACCTGTTCCAGGGGACCTTCCCCAAGGTCAATTTCCCGACCACCTTCTCGACCGACTATGCATCGAGCCAGAATACCCAGACCCGGCGCGAAACCGCCTATGGCCTGGTCCGCTTCAGCCTGGCCGATCCGTTGAAGCTGATGCTGGGCGGCAACGTCACCCATGCGCGCAGCGTCGGCTTTTCCTACGGCGTCGACACCAATTTCGACAATACGCGCTTCTCGCCGTTTGCGGGCGTCACCTATGACCTGAACCGCGCGCTCAGCCTCTATGCCAGCTATACGACGATCTTCAATCCGCAGGACGCGATCGGCCAGGACGGGCGCATCCTGGCCCCCATCAGCGGCAAGAATATCGAGGCGGGGATCAAGGGCGACTGGTTCGGCGGACGGCTGAACGCCAGCGCCGCGATCTTCCGCGTCCATCAGAACAACACGGCCGAGAGCATCGGCTTCTTCAACGGCCGCACCCTCTATCGCGGGGTGAACGCCCGGTCGGAGGGGATCGAGCTGGAGATCGGCGGACGCCTGGCCGAAGGGATGCAGGTCACCGGCGGCTATACGCTGATGCGGATCGAGGATCAGAAGGGCGACCCCGCGCGGCTGTTCGTGCCGCGCAACACCGGGCGCCTGAACATCGTCTATGCCCCGCCCGCCCTGCCCGCGCTGAAGCTGGGTGCGTCGGCCCAGTATCAGAGCGTGATCTATACCCAGACCCGCTCGGTGCGACAGGACGGCTATGCGCTGGTCGACCTGATGGCGAAATACGACATTACGCCGCGCGTCGCGGTGTCGGCCAATCTGCGCAACCTGACCAACGCGAAGTATCTGACCGCGCTGACCTTCGACGGCGGCTATTATGGCGCGCCGCGCTCGATCCTGGGGACGATCACGGTCCGGTATTGAAGACGCCCCATTCCTCCCCTGCAAGGGGAGGTGGCAGGCCGAAGGCCTGACGGAGGGGTGTCCCGGTCGGCGAGGATCAGCGTCCTCACCACGGGTGACACCCCTCCACCACCGCTTCGCGGCGGTCCCCCTCCCCTTGCAGGGGAGGAATAGAACAGCCCAAAGGAAAAGGGCGCCGGTGGAACCCACCGACGCCCTTTCCTGATTTCCGGCGCTAGTCCGTCAGTCGCGAATTACGCGGCCTGCGGCAGAGCGGCCTTCGCCTGCGCGACGATCGCCGCAAAGGCTTCGCCCTCGTGCATCGCGATGTCGGCCAGGACCTTCCGGTCCAGTTCGACGCCCGCCAGCTTCAGGCCGTGCATGAACTGCGAATAGGTCAGGCCCTCGGCCCGGACACCGGCGTTGATACGCTGGATCCACAGACCACGGAAGGTCCGCTTCTTGACCTTGCGGTCGCGATACGCATATTGACCGGCCTTTTCGACGGCCTGGCGCGCGATGCGGATGGTGTTCTTGCGACGGCCATAATAGCCCTTCGCCTGATCCAAAATCCGCTTATGCTTCGCCTTGGTGGTCGTGCCCCGCTTGACGCGTGCCATATCTCTCTATCCTTCCAGAAATCAGTTCAGGCCGTAAGGCGCCCAGGCCTTCACGGTCTTGGTGTCGGCATCGGACAGGACCGAGGTGCCGCGGTTCTGGCGGATATACTTGCCGTTATGGCTGATCAGGCGGTGGCGCTTGCCGGCGACGCCGTGCTTGAGCTTGCCGGTCGCGGTGAGCTTGAAGCGCTTCTTGACGCCGCTCTTGGTCTTGAGCTTGGGCATTTTGGTCCTTTCGCTGTGAGCAAGGCAGAAACGGCCGCGGCAGCCCTGATGGCCGGGCCGTTCGTGACACCTCGCTCGGGAAGCGGGCCGCTTAGACGAACCGGGCGCGGATTGCAACCGAAGAGGGCGGACCGCCGCAAAGGAACAAGCGCCTCGCTCGGGCGATTGGGGATGCCATGGATCAGGCGCCAGCGGCCGACACCTCCGCCAGCCCGACCGCCGCCCGTACGGGCTGGCGGCGATGGGCGTTGCGCGTCGCGATCGGGCTGCTGCTCGCCATCGCCGCGATCTGGCTGGTGCTGTTCGTCACCAAGGGGCGATTCCTGCGCCACCCCTTCGAATCGATCGCGGGCAGGCTGACCCACCGGACGGTGACGGTGGGCGGCGATTTCCAGCTCTATTTCGCGCCATGGCGGATCAAGTTCGTCGCCGAGCGGATCGCCATCTCCAACCCCGGCTGGGCCAGCCGCCCCTATCTGTTCACCGCCGACCGGATCGATTCGCGGATCGCGCCGCTGTCGCTGTTGTTCGGCAAGCGGCGCTTCACCTGGCTGGCGCTGACCAACGGCGCGGTCGATCTGGAATGGACGCCCGACCACCGCACGAACAGCTGGACCTTCAGCGAGAAGAAGGGCGGCAAGCCGCTGCAGTTTCCGCGTATCGACACGGCCGAGATCAACGGCACGACGCTGCGCTATCGCGATCCCCGGATGCGCGTGACCGCCGACCTGGCGCTGGAGGATTTCCGGTCGCAGGATGCCCGGATCGGCAAGGCGGTCGGGCTGCGCGGCAAGGGCGTGATCCGCGCGACGCCCTTCACCCTGACCGCGCAGTTGCTGTCGCCCGACGCCACCGCCAATCGGGGCAGGAACGAACTGATCGCGCGGATGCGCGCGGCGGGCAATGTGGTCGATGTCGCGGGCACCCTGCCCTCGATCGCCGATATCGAGGATGTGCCGCTGCGCACCCGCGCGCGGGGCAAGGACCTGTCGACGCTGCTCGACGTCATCGGCGTCGTCATCCCGCGCACCCGCACCTATGACCTGCGCGCGCAGCTGGTGAAGGACGGCGACGTCTATCGCTTCACCCGCATGAAGGGGACGTTCGGCGACAGCGACCTGACGGGGACGCTGACCGTCACTCATGGCGAGCGGCTGCATCTCGATTCGCAGCTGACCACCGGCAAGCTCGACATCGTCGATGCCGCCCCCTTTATCGGCTATAACCCCGACATCGTCGCGACCAGGGGCGCGCAGGCCGCCGCCGCCGCGACCGGGGCGGGGGCGCAAAGGCTGTTGCCCGATGCCGCGCTGCCGGTGGCGACGATGCAGCGGTTCGACGCCGACCTGAAATGGACGATCCGTACCGTCCGCTCGCGCCGCGTGCCCATCTCCGATGTCGACCTGACGCTGGCGCTGGATCGCGGCAAGCTGACCCTGTCGCCGCTCCGCTTCGCGATGGCGCGCGGCGACGTCGCGTCCGACCTGCTGTTCGACACGCGCCAGCGGCCCAGCCTCGTGCGCTACGACATACGCCTGTCGCCGACGCCGCTCGGGCGGCTGCTGGCGGGATGGGGCGTGGCGGAGGCGGGGACGACCGGCACGGTCAAGGGCCGCATCCAGCTCCAGGGGCGCGGCGACACCATCCATGATTCGCTGGCCAGCGCGAACGGGCGGATGGCCTTCATCCTGCCCGCCGGCTCGCTATGGACCCGCAACGCGCAGCTGGCCGAGCTGGACCTCGGCACCTTCGTCCAGAAGATGTTCGAGGATCGCCTGAAGGAGCCGGTGCGGATCAATTGCGGGCTGATCGCCTTCACCGTGCGCGGCGGGATCGCGGCGGCGGACCCGATCCTGATCGACACGTCCAAGAACGTCATCGTCGGGCGCGGCGGCTTCAGCTTCCGCAACGAGGCCATCGACATGGCGATCCGCGCCGATGCCAAGAAGTTCAGCCTGTTTTCGGGCCAGTCCCCGGTCGGCCTGACCGGCAGCTTCGCCAGCCCCGGTATCGATCCGATCAGCGGCAACCTGCTGGCGCGCGCCGGGGCCGGGCTGGGCCTGGCGGTGGTGGCGACGCCGCTGGCGGGGGTGCTGGCCTTTGTCGATGTCGGCGATGCCAAGGCGGCGGCCTGCGGCCCGGTCCTGTCGGGCGCCCGTGCCAGTGCGCAGCGGACCACCAAAGGACAGCCGCGCCAGGATGTCGGCAACGGCACCACCGCCAAGTCGAAGGACGGCCGCCAGAGCGAAGGTGAGGCCAAGAGCCAGCGCAAGAAGTTCCTGGGGATCTTCTAAGCCGTGCCGACCCAGCGCGATTCGATGACTGGCCTGCGATCAGTGATCGTGATGGTCATGCCCGTGCGGCACGTTGCGCAGCGCCTCCAGCACCTCTTCGGTCCGCGCCGGATCGCCGATCGCCAGCACATGCCCCGCGCTGTCGGCGGTCAGCGGATCGCCGTTCCAGTCGCACATCCGGCCCCCGGCCCCCTCGACCACCGGCACCAGCGCCGCGAAGTCGTGGAGCTTCAGGCCCGATTCGCACACAATGTCGACATGGCCGCTGGCGAGCAGACCGTAATTATAGCAGTCCCCGCCATAGACCGGCCCCTGGCGCGGGCTGTCGCCGCTGATCGCCGTCACCAGCGCCATGAAATGCGGCACGTCGTCATCGTCGAACAGATGCGGGCTGGTCGTCGCGATCGTCGCGCCCTCCAGCGCCGGACAGCGGCGCGTCCGCGCGGGCTGGCCGTTGAACAGCGTCGGGCGGCCCATCACGCCCAGCCAGCGTTCCTTCGCGATCGGCTGGTCGATGATGCCCAGCACCGGCCAGCCATTGTCGACCAGCGCGATCAGCGTGCCGAAGATCGGCCGCCCCACGGTGAAGCTGCGCGTGCCGTCGATCGGGTCGAGCACCCATTGCCGCCCGGTGACACCGTCCTTGACCCCATATTCCTCGCCGTGAATCCCGTCGCCCGAGCGTTCGGCCTCCAGGATGCGGCGCATCGCCGCCTCGGCCTCGCGGTCGGCGAGCGTGACGGGGGAGCGATCCTCCTTGATCTCCAGCCCCATCTCGCGGCGAAAATAGGGTCGGATGGCGGCGCCGGCGGCGTCGGCCAGCTTCAACGCCAGATCGATATCGGCTGTATGAACGGACATGATGCAACCGATAGGATAGCGACGCACGATCAGCAATGGACGGCATCCCGGCGACAGGATAGGCGTTAACCATATTACCGGAAGGATTGGGGTGATGAAGGCAGTCTTGGGCGTTCTTCTTGCAATGGCGGCGTTTCCCGCCGCCGCGGCCTTGCGTCCCGGCGCCACCGCCCCCGATTTCACGACGCGCGGCGCGGTCGCGGGCAAGGTCTTCACGCTCAAGCTGAAGGATCAGCTGCGCCACGGCCCGGTCGTTTTGTATTTCTTCCCCGCTGCCTTCACCAGCGGATGCAGTGCCGAGGCGCGCGCCTTTGCCGAGAAGATCGACGCCTTCCGCGCGGCGGGGGCGCGGGTGATCGGCATGTCGGCCGATCCGGTGGACAAGCTCGCCGCCTTTTCCAAGGCCGAATGCGCGGGCAAGTTCCCGGTCGCCAGCGCGGGGCCCGCGATCGTCAAGGGCTATGACGTGGCGCTCGGCCGCCAGATGGAAGGCCGCGATATCACCTCGCGCACCAGCTATGTGATCGGTCGCGACGGGCGCATCCTGTTCGTCCATGACGACATGAACCCCGCCGAACATGTCGCCACGACGCTGGCGGCGGTCCGCGGTCTGGCGGCCAAGCGCTAAGGCACCGGACATGACAGGGGGCATGCCAGCAAGGTGCAGGGCGATGACGGCACAGGGGTGCGCCGTCGATCGCCGTCTCGCGATGACGGGGAACGGGTCATACGCGGAACGGACATGCGACAGGTCGGGAGGGGGCGGATGTCAATGAGCACCGACCTCTATCGACGGATCGGCCGGTTTCTCGACGATCATCGCCTGTCCCCCGATCCCTCGCATTATGCGTTCGTCCACGCCATCCTGACCGATCCGAACGGCGGCCTGGCGCGCGCCGCCGCGTCGCTGATCGATGGTGGCGTGCGGCTGCACCAGGACGATATCGTCCGGCTGGGGGGAGGCACTCCGGCGACCCGTCCGGAACCGGTCGAGGCGAAGGTCGAGGCCCCTCCTGTGCGCGATCATGCGGTGCCCACGGTCGACAGCCAGTCCGATTCGCTGGCCGCGCAGACTCAGGGCCATGTCGAGACATTCCTGGCCATCCTCCGCTCGGTCCAGGCCGACGCCACGGCCTTCGGCGCCGACCTGGCCCGCAGCGCCGCGAAGATGGACCGTGCCGAAGCGATCGGACTGTCGGCGCTGGCCGCGCTGACCGGCGAGATGCTGGAGCGGATCCACGCCAGCGAACGGCGGCTGCAACAGGCCACCGCCGAGGCGGACGCGCTGCGCGAAAAGCTGGCGGAGGCGCGGGCGACCGCCCGGCGCGATCCGCTGACCGGGCTGGCGAACCGGCTGGCGTTCAACGAGTCGCTCGGCCAGTGTTTCGAAGCGGTCGATCCCTGCCATCTGGCGCTGTGCGATATCGACCGGTTCAAGCGGATCAACGACGAACATGGCCATGCGGTGGGCGATCGGGTGCTGACCGCGATCGGCCAGATCCTGGCCGAGGAAGGGCAGGGCCATCTGGTGTGCCGCCATGGCGGTGAGGAATTCGCCATCCTGATGTCGGGCATTTCCAAGCGGGACGCCACCGCCCTGGTCGAACGCGCCCGGCAGGCGGTGCGCGAGCGGCGGCTGCGCGTTCGCGAAACCGACCAGTCGATCGGCCAGATCACCATCTCGGCGGGGATCACGACCTTCCGTCCGGAGGATACGCAGGAGACGCTGTTCGCGCGCGCCGACGAGCTTTTGTACCGGGCCAAGAATGATGGCCGCGATCTGGCCTATGCGGATTGACGGATTGCGCCATCCCGTGGCGGATTTTCCGGTATCGGCTTGGCGCAATTTGCCAGATTTTCTCGGGTCGAATAATTAAACGTTGAATATCAACGCTTTATAAAACTGGCACGCTCTCTGCAAAGCTCCCGGCGTCGGTCGCCAAAGGGTTGGCGACCCGATCCAAAAGGGAGTTCCACCATGTTCCAGACCATCCAGGCCCGCCAGTTCCTCGTCTCCTGCATCGGCGCGCTGCTGTTCGCCGGACTGGCCATCACCTCGGCTACGCCGATCCTGCCGATCGCCTGAGGCGTGACGCGCGATCGCGTCGGGATCGACGCCGCCGCTCCTGTCATCCTCGTCCTGCGGCCGGGCCGTCGCCTGTCGACGCCCGGCCGCCCGCTCTTCCCCGATCAGGCGGGCGCGACCGCCCCGACTGGCCCCACCGGCGCCTCCTCCTCGCGCGAATAGGTGCCGGTCAGCACCCCGGCGGCCAGCACCTGCCCCGCCATCGCCTCGATCATCGCGCTGCGTCCGGGACTCTGCCCGCCGATATCGACCGCCGAGTCGAGCGCGAACAGCTGAAAGACATAGCGATGCTCGCCATGACCGCGCGGCGGGTCGGGCGGCAGCCAACCTTCGCCCAGATAGGAATTGCGCCCGACATCGCCCTGTCCGGGTGAGCCCGCGCCGTCCGCGACGATCGCGCCCTCGGCCAGATCGCCCGCCCGGGGCGGCAGGTTCCAGACGATCGCATGGACCAGTGGCTGCGGCGTCGGTGCGTCGGCATCCTCGACCAGCAGCGCCAGCCGCGCGGTCCCCTCGGGCGGGTCGCCCCAGACCAAAGGCGGCGACACGCCCGCGCCATCGGCGGTGAAACGCTCGGGCAGCCGCGCCTGGTCGGCAAAGGCCGGGCTGCTCAGCGCCAGGCTGGCGGGCGGGGCCAGTTCGGGGCGGACGACCGCGACCGACTCGACCCCGGCGCGCCACCCGCTCATCGCCTTGCCCAGCCAGGCGGGCAGATGTTCCAGCATGATCCTGTCTCCCTCGGCCTATCGCGCGGACACGGGACGCGCCCGCCAGACGTGCAGCGTGTCGATCGCGCCGCGACATTCGGTCATGCTCGCCGCCTCGATCAGCCGGAATCGGGTGCCGTCCCAGCCGAAGCTCTGGCGATCGCCGCAATCGCCCAGCCCCCGGCCCTTGCCCCAGCTCGACAGGCGGCCAGCGGGCGACCATTGGGTGTTGACCAGCGTCACCGCGCCGCCCGGTTGCGGTTCGTCGGCAAAGGGAAAGGCATAGTCGAACCGCGCGGGCGCCAGCCGCCCGTCGCGCCAGATCAGCGGCTTGACCAGATAATTATACGCCCCCGCCCCGCAGGACAGCAGGACCAGAGTCGCGCGTCCGTCCAGCCGATAGGATTCGGCGCTGACCGGGCTGCCCAGGCTGTTCAGGCAGTCGAGCCGCCGCCGCATGTCGTTGATCGCGGCCGAGGGAATGGCGGGCGCGTCGCCCGGCGGCGGCGTCACCACCCGCACCAGGGGCAGTTCGGGCGGCTTGCCGCGATAGCGCGTCGCCCCCCGTGCAACGAAGGCGGCGGTGGTGCCCGCCCGTCGCTGCCGATCGTCCATATAGCGCAGCGTGGCGGCCACGCCGTTCAGCGAGACGGGCTTGGCACCGGGCGTCAGGATCGCGGCCCGCCGCCCCCGGACCAGCGCCGCGACCAGCCTGTCGGCCGCCGCCCCGCTGACCCGACCCCGCGCTTCGCGGGCCAGCGGAACGGTGGCGACGGGGCGGCCATCGACCCGAATCGTGGCGACCCGCGCCTTGCCCGTCATGTCGGCCAGCTCGACCGCGACCATGCCGTCGGCGGCGCGCCGGATCAGCAATCCGGCATCCTGCAACATGCCGTCCTGCGGCGACAGCGACGCCGCCTCGCACCCGCCGCCATTGTCGCAGGCGACGATCCAGTCGCGAAACAGCTTCGGCTTGGCCGGGACCGGCGTGTCCGGCGCGGCAGCGGCCACAGGCATGGCAAGCGCCAGGAAAGCCGTGAAGGCAGCGGTGCGAATCATGGGCGTATCAACCCCTTTGCTGGCGGTGACGTTCCGAAACGGATAGGGCAACGGTCAAAGAACAAGGAGAGCAGAGCGATGAAGTCAGTGGGCGTGATCGGTGCCGGTCAGATGGGTGCGGGCATCGCGCAAGTGTCGGCGGCGGCGGGCCATGCGGTCAAGCTGGCCGATGTGTCGGCGGAACGGGCCGAGGCGGGCAAGGCGGGAATCGCCAAGGCGCTCGACCGGCTGGTCGCGAAGGAAAAGATCACCCGCGCCGATGCCGATGCGCTGCTCTCCCGCATCGTGCCGGTCGGCGACCTGTCCGCCATGGCGGATTGCGAGCTGGTGATCGAGGCCGCGACCGAGCGCGAGGCCATCAAGCGCGCGATCTTCGAGGAGGTCGGCAAGGTGATGTCCGACACCGCGATCCTGGCGACCAACACCTCCTCCATCCCGATCACCCGGCTGGCGCAGGCCGCGCCCGATGCGAGCCGCTTCGTCGGCGTCCATTTCTTCAATCCCGTGCCCGTCATGGGGCTGATCGAGCTGATCCGCGGCCTCGCCACCTCGGACGAGACGGTCGCCCGGGTCGAGGCCTTCGCCCAGGCGCTGGGCAAGCGCGTCGTCCATGCCAATGACGCGCCGGGCTTCATCGTCAACCGCGTGCTGATGCCGATGATCAACGAGGCGATCTTCGCGCTGGGCGAGGGCGTGGCGACGATCCCGGACATCGACGCGGCGTGCCAGCTGGGGCTCAACCACCCGATGGGGCCGCTGACGCTGGCGGATTTCGTCGGGCTCGACACCTGCCTGGAGATCACCCGCGTGCTGTTCGAAGGGACGGGCGACCCCAAATTCCGCCCCGCCCCGCTGCTGATCAAATATGTCGAGGCGGGTTGGTATGGCCGCAAGACCAAGCGGGGCTTCTACGACTATTCGGGTGCGGAGCCCGTACCGACGCGGTAATCCCCCGATCCTCCCCATCGGAGATGGGGAGGATTTAGAATGCGCCGTGGACGCGGAGCGCAAAGACCTCCGCAGGTCCGCGATCGCGGTTATTGCCGGGGTTGCCGACATATTGCGCATCCAGCGTCACCGCGAGCGCGCGGGTCAGCGCCACGTCGTAATAGGCCTCGGCGATCTCCTCGGCGCCCGCATTGGGCAGTCGCCCGTCGCCGACCAGCACGCCCAGGCCGCCCGCCGCCAGATAGCGGCGATGCTCGGCCGAAATGCCGTTGGCGACCAGCGCCAGCCCGACCCGGTCCTGCGCCCGGCCCCAGCCCTTGCCGTTCAGCGCCGCGCCGATCTGCGCCGTCCGGTCGATATCGGTGAAGTCATAAGGCTCGATCGACCCGTCGCTGACCCCGATCCGCGCGAACAGGCCCAGCGTGTCGGTCAGCGCCTGGTCCATGTTCATATAGCCGCCGATCCGCGTCAGCCGCCGCCGGGTAAAGGACGGATCGACCGCCTTGCCGGTCGCGGCGGCATAGGCCAGCGCCTCGTCGAAGCGACTGAAATTGCCCCGGTTGCGGAAGAGGCCGAACCGCACCGATCCCGGCCGCCCGGCCACCCGGTGGCGATGCTCGACCTCGGCATCCAGCTGATACTGGCCGAATCCATGCTCCAGCCGCTCGCCATTGGGGATGGTCGACAAGTTGAACAGCCCGGTCCGCAACGTCCAGTCGCTGCGATAGAGTTCCGCGGCGATGCCGGTCGTATAGCCCCAGGCATCGGCGGCATAATCGAAACTGCCGGTATCGACGACCGACCAGTTGAGGAAATCGCCGCGCGGGTCGTGCGCATAGGGGTTGGTGTCGAACACGTCGCCGACGCCGAACTTGCCGATGGTCAGCACGACCCGGTCGACGCTCCGCGATCCGCCGAGTTGGTTGGCGACCCCCGCCACCGCCTCGCGCGCGCTCCCCAACCCCAGGGTCTGGCGGAAAAAGGCGCGTTGCAGCCGGAAATAGGGCTCGGCCTTGCCGACCTTATAAGCCTCCGCGCTGGGAAAGCCCGCGACGCCCAGCGTGTCGGACAGGCCGAAGCCCTGGTCGATCTCGGGATTTACCCAGATCTCACCGCCGCCCCAGGGCCGCGCGCCGAGATAGGCGGTGACGTCGGCGGTTTCCTTCAGCTGGTGCGGGGTCAGGCTGTTCGTCCCGGCATAGGGCGAAGCGAAACCGCCCACGCCCTGCGCGACGAGGGTCGCCTGGCCGTGGATGGCGAAATCCTGCGGCGTGTCGGTCGGCGGGGCAAGGTCCTGCGCGGCGGCGGCGCGCGCGAACAGCAACAGGCCGCACAGCGCGGCCCGCGAAACGATACGGGTCATCGGGGTTGTCCTTGAAAGCGGGGCGGTCAGGCCGAGGGGCGGGTCCGGCGGATCGCCTGGGGACGGCTGGACGCCACGGCGCGGAGCAACCGCGCGCGCTCAAGGGGAACGCTGGCCATAACGGTGGCGAGCGACTGGGCGCGGACATGCGCGCGGAACATCATGCGGGTCATGACAGACCTCCTTCGGGTTCGTGTGGTCGAGCCCGGCGGAAGGTCGGCGAGGAACGGCGTTAGCGGGCCGACATCGTCGACCCCGTCAGGCCCGTCAGACGGTCGGCAAGAACGTGGACGCCGAAGCGTCTACTGTCCTCGTCGCCGGACAAGGGACTAGATCGGGGCATTGTGATCCTGTGCAGTGAGTCGGCCACGAGCGCGACCGACCGGGCGCCCATAGCGCGCCCACCTGCAGGATCAACCCCGAAAGCGCCCTACCCGATCAGGAGGCCCGCCAGCGCGGCCGACATCAGGTTGGCGAGGCTCCCCGCGATCAGCGCGCGGATGCCCAGCCGCGCGATGGTCGGGCGTTGGTTCGGCGCCAGGCTGCCCGTCACCGCCATCTGGATCGCGATCGAGGAGAAATTGGCAAAGCCGCACAGCGCGAAGGTGACGACCGCGACGGTGCGCGGCGACAGCTGCGCCGCCTGCTTGCCCAGGTCGATATAGGCGACGAACTCGTTGAGCACGATCTTCTCGCCGAACAGGCCGCCCGCGATCCCCGCTTCCTTCCACGGCACGTTGAGCAGCGCCATGATCGGCTGGAAGACATAACCGAGCAGCGCCTGGAAGCTGAGCCCCGGTATCCCGACCAGATTGCCCAGCCCGCCCAGCAACCCGTTCGCCAGCGCGACCAGCGCGACGAAGGCCAGCACCATCGCGCCGACCGCCACCGCCAGCTTCACGCCGGTCTGCGCGCCTTGCGCGGCCGCCATGATGATGTTGGCGGGCTTTTCCTCGTCATGCGTCGCCTCGGCGAGCGAGATCCTCTCGTCCTCGATCACATCGCCCAGCGGCAGCTGGCCGGCGGGCGGTTCGGGCCGGTCGGGCATGATGATCTTGGCCATCAGGATGCCGCCGGGCGCCGCCATGAAGCTGGCCGCGAGCAGATATTCGATCGAGATGCCCATCGAGGCATAGGCCGCCAGGATCGTGCCCGCCACGCCCGCCATGCCGCTGGTCATCACGGTGAACAGCTGTGCGGGGGTGAGGCTGGCCAGATAGGGCCGGATGACGAGCGGCGATTCGGACTGGCCGACGAAGACATTGGCGGCCGCGCAGAGCGATTCGACCTTCGACACGCCGATTACCTTTTCGATCGCGCCGCCCAGCCAGCGCACGACCAGCTGCATGATCCCCAGATAATAGAGGATCGAGACAAGCGCGGCGAAGAAGATGATGACCGGCAGCGCCTGAATCGCGAAATTGCGGCCCAGCGGATCGGAGGCGAGCGCGCCGAACAGGAACTTCGTCCCCTCATTGGCATAGCCGAGCAGCCCGGCGACCCCGGCGGACAACGTCTGCAGGACCTTCTTGCCCCAGGGGACATAGAGGACGAGCACCGCGATCCCCGCCTGCAGCGCAAAGGCCGCGCCGACGACGCGCAGGCGGATGGCGCGACGATCGGTGGACAGGGCGACCGCGATCGCCAGGATGACAAGGATACCGGCGATACCGATGGCAAAACGATTCATGCGCGCTGCTTAACTATCCGCGTTGACGGGTGGTGACACGACGCGGCCCCCCGGCTGCGCGGGGGTGCATCATAAGCATGGTCCGGGGCGACCGCCATAGTTTTGATCGGAGGAGGTAATTCCTCCCCTATAAGAGGAGGTGGCAGGGCGAAGCCCTGACGGAGGGGTGTCGGCCTATCGATAGCGGGGACACCCCTCCGACGCGCTGCGCGCGCTACCTCCCCTTGCGGGGAAGGAATGTCACCCCGTCAGCCCAGCGGCGGTCGCCAGGCCCAGAAAGGCCAGGAACCCGATCGAATCGGTGGTCATCGTCACGAACACCGACGACGCCACCGCCGGGTCGGCGTCGAACCGGTCGAGCGTCACCGGCACCAGCACGCCCGCCAGCCCCGCGACCAGGATATTGGTCATCATCGCCGCCGCGATCACCATGCCCAGTGCCGGATTGGCGAAGACCAGGCTGACCCCCACCCCGATCACCGCCGCGACGGTCACGCCGTTCATCATCGCCACGCGAATCTCGCGCAGGATCGCGCGGGTCGTGTTGGAGCGGGTCAGCTGGTTGGTCGCCAACGCGCGCACCGTCACCGCCAGCGTCTGCGTCCCCGCATTGCCGCCGACCCCCGCGACGATCGGCATCAGCGTCGCCAGCGCCACCATCCGCGCGATCGTCCCCTCGAACGCGGCGATCACCGAGGAGGCGACCATCGCGGTGACGAGGTTGGCGATCAGCCAGCGGACGCGGCTCTTGTAGCTGTCGAGGATCGGCTCGTTGATGTCGCCCTCGCCCGCGCCCGACAGGCGCAGCACGTCCTCGCCCGCTTCCTGCTGGATGATGTGGACGATGTCGTCGACGGTGATCATGCCGACCAGCCGCCCGCTGCCATCGACCACGGCGGCCGAGATCAGCGCATATTTCTGGAAGCGCAGCGCGACCTCTTCCTGGTCCATGTCGACCGGGATCAGCGTCTGTTCGCGCTTCATCACGTCGCCGATCGCGATCCCGCCCGGCGCCCGCAGGATCCAGGACAGCTGGCACGTCCCGATCGGGCGATGGCCGGGATCGACGACGAAGATTTCCCAGAAATCGGTGGTCAGTTCCTCGTCGCCGCGCAGGAACTCGATGGTTTCGGCCACCGTCCAATGTTCGGGCACCGCGATCAGCTCGCGCTGCATCAGGCGGCCGGCGGACTCCTCGGGGAAGGACAGCGCCTCCTCGATCGCGGCGCGGTCGTCGGGGTCGAGCGCGCGCAGCACCGCGCGCTGCTCGTCCTCGTCCATGTCCTCGATGATCGCCACCGCGTCGTCGGTGTCGAGTTCGGAGGCGATGTCGGCGACTTCATGCGGTTCGAGCGCCTGGATCAGCTGCTCGCGCACATAGTCGTTCATCTCGGCGAAGACGTCGCCGTTCAGCAGGTCGGCGACCGCGCGCGCCAGGCTGACCCGCTCCTCGTCGTCGACCAGCTCGAACAGGTCGGCGATATCAGCGGGGTGGAGCGGCTCGACGAGCGCCCGCGCGCCCTCGTCGTCGCCGTCCTTCAGCGCGTCGAGCACGGCGGTGACATATTCGGGCTTCAGCCGGTCGTCCTCGTCCAGCTGGGTTTCCGGCAACGGGGTCTCGGTTTCGAGGTCGGGGAGTTCGGTGTCGCTGATCTCGGCCTCCCTCGATGGAACATGAACGCGGCGTCATGCCTCTATCGCGCGGTGCCCGCATTTGCCAGCGGGCACAGGAATGCCTACCTGCGGCACATCAACCAAGGAAGACCCTTATGGCCGAGACTTTTTCCAAGCTGACCCTGACGCTCGAGAGCGGCGATGTCGTCATCACGCTGCGCCCCGACCTGGCGCCCGAGCATGTCGCGCGCATCGGCGGGCTCGCCAATGAAGGTTTCTACGACGGCGTCGTGTTCCACCGCGTGATCCCCGGCTTCATGGCGCAGGGCGGCGACCCCACCGGCACCGGCATGTCGGGTTCGGACAAGCCCAATTTGAAGCAGGAGTTCAACGCCGAGCCGCATGTGCGCGGCACCTGCTCGATGGCGCGGACCAACGACCCGAACTCGGCCAATTCGCAGTTCTTCATCTGCTTCGACGACGCGCGCTTCCTCGACCGCCAGTACACCGTCTGGGGCCAGGTCGAGAGCGGCATGGAGCATGTCGACGCGCTCCCCAAGGGCGAGCCGCCCCGCAATCCGGGCAAGATCATCAAGGCGACCGCGGAGTAATTTTCGCGAGCGCTGAGAAAGGGGGGAGTCTCGAAAGGGGCTCCCCCTTTTTTGTTTGGTCCCACGGTCGCCCCAAGCACGCCCCTCCCGCAAGCGGGAGGGGATGGGGGAGGGCATGGGGTCTCACAGAGGAGAACCCTTGCGGCCCTTGCCCCTCCCCAACCCCTCCCCCTGCCGGGAGAGGGGCTATCGTTGCGGGAGAGGGAGCGGCCCCTCTCAACCGTCCCGGAAAACCGGCCGCCGCCGCGCCATATTTGCCGCAACCGCCTCGCGGTGGTTCGCACCCCGCATCAGCGCCACCTGCTCGGCGCTCTCCATCGCCAGCATCTCCTCCGGCGCGCATCCCATCGCCCCGAACAGCCGTTTCGCACTCCGCACCGCATCGGGGCTGCGCTCGGCGATTCGGCGAGCGAGCGCCAGCGCCTCGGCCCTCGGGTCCTCGACCAGCCGGGTCACGAGCCCCGCCGCCTGCGCCTCGGCCGCGTCGAACTCGCGCGCGGTATAGACCCATTCGCGCAGCACATCCTCGCGCACGCCGCGCCATAGCGCAAAGCCGCCCATGTCGGGCACGATCCCCCAATGCACCTCGCGAATCGCAAAGCGCGTCGCGGGATGCGCCAGCCGGATGTCGGCGCCCGCCATGATCTGCGTCCCCCCGCCGAACGCCACGCCGTGCACCGCCGCGATCACCGGCACGGGCAAGGTGCGCCAGCCCCACGCCACCTGCTGCACCCGATTGGCCGGGCCATGGCTGCGCGCCGACAGGTCCAGCCCGGCCAGATCGCCCCCCGCCATCGCCGCCATGTCGAGCCCCGAGCAGAAACCCTCCCCCTCGCCCGACAGCACCACCGCGCGTACATCGGTCCGCGCCGCCAGCGTGTCGACCGCCCCGGCCAGCGCATCGAACATCGCGCGGTCGATCGCGTTCAGCTTTTCGCCGCGCGCCAGCCGGACATCGGCGACGCCCTCCGCCACCGCGATCGTCACCCGGTCGTTCATCCCACTCTCCTTTTGCGCATCGTTGATGTAGAGCATCGGCCCATGGGGTTCGATATTGAACGCTTCACGGCGATGGGCGGCTTTGGCGGCCATGGACGGCATCTGGGGATGCAGTACCGGACGCATGGGGACGACTGGGCGGAGCTGGCTTTGCCCTATGGCGCGCGGCTGATCGGCGATCCGGCCAGCGGGGTCATCGCCTCGGGCCCGATCGTCGCGATGATGGACATGGCGACCAGCCTGTCGGTCTGGCTGAAGCGCGGCGCGTTCGAGGCGCATGTGACGGTCGACCTGCGCGTCGACTATCTGCGCCCCGCCGTGCCGGAGCGGACGGTGATCGGGCGCGGCGAATGCTATCGCATCACCTACAGCATCGCCTTTGTCCGGGGCATCGCGCATGACGGCGATCCCGACGATCCGGTGGCGCATGTCGCGGGCACCTTCATGCGGCTGAACGCGGGGGTCGAGGCATGACCCCGCCGCGCACCGCGATCGGCACCCAGATGGTGCTGCCGCCCTATGCCGAGTGGCTGGGCTGTTCGATCGAATGGGTCGAAGAGGTGCCGCAGCTGGTGATGCCGTTCGGCGACCATGTGATGGGCTGGCCGGGGCTGCTTCAGGGCGGCGCGATCGCGGGGCTGCTGGAGGTGGCGGGGATCGCCGCGCTGACCCATCGGCTGGCCTCGGAGGGGGCGGCGCGGATCAAGCCGGTGACGGTGACGACCGACTATCTGCGCACGGGCCGCGACCACCCCACCCGCGCGGTCGGCACCATCCTGCGCCTGGGCCAGCGGATCGCCAATGTCGAGGCGACCGCTTGGCAGGAGGATCGCGACCGGCCGATCGCGACCGCACGGCTGAACTACCGCATCCTACGCGACTGAGGCTTGGCCAACGCCCGCCGGATCGCGGCATCGGCGACCGGGGCCATCGCGGCATAGCCCGCCGCATTGGGATGCACCCCGTCGCTGCCATAAGCGGGGTTCAGCGCGTCGCCGACATGCAGCACCGACCAGTAATCGGCATAGGTCGCGCCGATGCGCGCGGCATAGTCCTTCAGCCACTGATTCATCGCGGCGATGCGGGGGGCCGGGTTCACGCCCGGCTTCCACTCGAAATGATCGGCGGGCGGGATCGAGGCCAGGATCACCCGGATGCCATGCGCCTGCGCCAGTTCGACCATCGACATGATATTGCCCTGCACCTGCGCATCGGTCGTCGGGCCGGTATTGCCCGCAATGTCGTTGGTGCCCGCCATGATCTGCACGACCGCAGGCTTCAGGTCGATCACGTCCTGCCGAAAGCGCAGCAGCATCTGCGAGGTGGTCTGCCCGCTGATCCCGCGCCCGATCCGGCCGGGGGTGAAGAAGCCGGGCGCGCGATCGACCCAGTTCTGGGTGATCGAATCGCCCATGAAGACGATGCGCGGACGGCCCGGCACCGGCGCCGCGAGCTTCGCATTGTCCTCGCGGTAGCGCGCGAGATAGCCGAAGTCGTTGTGCAGCCGCTCCTCCCATTCGCGCGCCCAGCGCTGGCCATCGGTCTCCTTCACCTGTGCGACGGCGGGCGCGGCCAGGGTCAGCGCGAGCAGCGCGGCCAAGGTGAGGCGGCTCACGGACGTAGGTCCGCGCCGGTGGCGGTGACGTTCCAGCCGCGCAGCGTGACGCTGGGCCTGTCCGCCTTGGCGGTGGGGTAGCGGACTTCGATCACGCGGCTTTCTCCCGGCAACAGGGTGACGTAATTGTCGCTGAAATAGGCGGGCAGGACCTGCGTCCCGTCGGCATTCATCACGGTCAGCTTGGTCTCGATCGCAGGGACCGTGCCGCTGTTGGTCAGGGTGACGTTGGCGATCGTCTCCTCCCCCTGCCCCTGCAACGCCGTGCTGGCCGTGACGGTCGCCGCCCCCATCGTCGTCAGCGCGCGATAGCCCGCATCGTCCTGCGCCTGCCAATAGCTGTTGGTCGACAGCAACTGTCCGCCCGCATCGCTCGCCTCCAGCCGGACGAGCACCGGCCCGCGCTTCATCGCCGAGGCCAGGTCGAGGGTCAGGACCGGCGTCACCCCCTCGGCATTGGCGGCGATCTTCGTCTCCTGGTCCGATTCAACCCGGCCATCCAGCCCGACGACCCGCGCGCGCACCTGCACGCCCTTCAGCGCGTCGCGGGTGTTGTTGACCAGCACGACGCGGTGGTCGGGCAGGTTCATCTGGACATGGATCGGCTCTGCGGCCTTCTTCACGCCGTAGAAGGCGGCATGGGTGTCATAGTCGGACGAGAAGATCTGCCAGGCCGAGGACGGCCAGGCGGGTTGCGTCATCCACAGCATCCGGCCCGAATTCTCAGTCCAGAGCCCCGCATTCATCCCCTCGAAGATGGCGCGATAGGATTCATATTCCATCATCTGCGCCTTGCGCTCGAAATCCTCGAGCCCGGTGGCGGGGCCGAAGCGCCGTTCGAGCGCGGCGGTGAAGCTCTTGACCGCGCCGTTCCCGGTCTGGTGCCAGTCGTGATAGGCCCAGACATCGCCGATCGGCCAGCGATCCGCCTCGGCCGGAATGGCGCGCTTCCACGCCTCCAGCGTCGGCAGAGAGGGGGTGCCGACCTCGACCGAAAAGCCCTTGGCGAGCGTGGTGAAATAGTCGGCGGGCGGCCGCCAGTCATAGGGGCCCGACCCTTGCAGGTTCACCGCGTTGGACGAAGGCATATAGAGCCGCGTCCCGTCCTCGGCGCGCAGCAGCGTGTCCAGCCCGGTATTGAGGATGGGCTGCGGCACCCCCTCGTTCCGGCCGAACCAGGCGACGATCGAGGGATGGTTGCGATAGCGGCGCACCACGTCCGCCGCATTGGCGAGGAACAACTGCGGGTCCTCGGCCTCCATATTGTAATCCTGGGTCGACTCCCAGAAATCGGACAGGACCATCAGGCCATATTCGTCGGCCAGGTCGAAGAAGCTGTCCTCGGTATTCTGCCCCACCCAGTTGCGGATGATATTGAGATGCGCGTCGCGGTGGAGGCGGAAAAAGGGCTCCAGATGCGCACGGTCGATGCGCTTCCTATAGTCGTCCATGCCGATATTGCCGCCGCGCGCCGCGATCCGCACGCCATTGACCCGCAGGACGAGATAGGGGGCGAGGCGCGGATCGTCCTGCACCTTGGCGACCGCCGCCGACTGGGACGCGCCGGGGGTGAAGCTCATCGCCCAGCCATTGGCGGTCTTGCGGATGCCCGCATGGCTGGTGTCGACCACCCGCTGGCCTCCCCGCACCCGGTTGAGGTCCAGCGTCACCCGCTCCAGATCGCCGTCATCGTCGAACAGCGACAGGTCATAGGTCACCTGCCGCATCCCGAAGCGCAGGCCCTTGCTGTCCGACAGCGCGCCGTCGACCGCTGCGGTCAGCGCCAGATCGTGCAGCGCGGGGTCGCCGTAACCATTGGGCCACCACAGGCGCGGATTCCTGACCGACAGTTGCGGGAATTCGGACGGCGACAGGACGGCGCGGATCGTCTGGCCCGGCGCGACCGTCACCGGCTTTTCGACCACCACGTCATCGAACACCGCGCGGACGGTCGCCGTCACCGGCGCCTGGCCGTTATTGGTGACGGGGACCGCGATCTCGACATCGGCGACCGAATTGTCGGGCTTGGGCAAGGTCGTGACCACCTGCGGGTCGCCGATCACCGCCGGGCCGGTCGCGGCCAGCGTCACCCCCTGCCACAGCCCGGTATTGCGGTCGCGGACGCTCGGGATCCAGTCCCAGCCCTCGGTCGCGACGAAGGTCGGGCCGTCCATCATCTGGACGCCGCCATTCTCGCCCACGCCCGCCGTCATCGATTCCTCATGCGCGATGCCGGGATGCGGCGGCGGCGAGACGCGCACCGCAATGGCGTTGCGCCCGGCGGCCAGCGTCACGGGGAAGCGGCCCCGGATGAACGCGCCCTTCATCGTGCCTGCCATCCGGCCGTTGACCCAGACCTCGGCCGAATAGTTCACGCCGTTGAAGGTCAGCCACATCTGCCGCCCGGCGGCCTCTGGAGGCGTGTCGAACTCGGTGCGATACCAGTAATCCTGGCGCGCCAGCGTCTCGGGGATCGCCAGATTGTTCAGCCCCACCGCCGGATCGGGATAGACGCCGCGATCGACCAGGGTGGTCAGGACCGTGCCCGGCACGGTCGCGACATACCATTTGTCGGCGTCGAAATTGCCCTGCGACAGGTCCGCGCCGCCGGGGCCGACCTTGGCCGCCTCGATCAGTCGCCAGCCATTGACCGCCCATTGCCCGGTCGCGGTGGAGACCAGCGCCGCCGCCTTCGGCTCGGGCTTCGCCGTGCCGCTGGTCGGGATCGGCGCCTTAGACTGGGGCAGGGTCCAGGCATCCTGCGGTGCGGTCTGGCCCTGCATCTGGCGGGTCTGAAAGGGCCAACTCGGGCTGCCGGTCTGGAGTGCCAGCTTCGCCGGGTCGGGCGCACGCCGCGCGGCGACGCGGATGGCCAGCGGATCGACCGCCTCGCGCACCATGCGGAAGTCGATGATCCGGCCCGCGAAGATCGGCTGATAGCTGCGCGGGGCCAGGGTCGCGACACCCGTAACGGGCTCCAGCGACAGGCCGCGCTGCACCACCTGCCGCCCGTTCACGAACAGCCGGACGACCTTGCCGTCATAGCTGGCGGCGATATGCGTCCATTTGTTGCGGTCGGCATCGCCGCCGCCCTGCACCACCCCCGCCTCGGTGACGAGCGCGGGCTGGCCGTCGACCAGCGCCAGATAGCGGCGGGGGCCCCGGGTCGGATCGCCGAAGCCGCCGATCAGCATCGTCGTGCCCTTGCCCGCGACGCTGCGCGGCTGGACCCAGGCGGACAGCGTCCAGGTGGCGGCGGCCACCGGCGTCGTCTCGATCGCGCGGGCGTAGGAATCGCCCCCCGGCGGCAGGTCCGCATTGATCGGGCCCAATGGCTGGGCGGGGGGAGACGCGGGGGCCGTCTGCGCAGATACGCCCAGGCTCCAGCATAGCGCCGTCATCGATGCCAGAGCCCCTATCGCCCTTGCCGCCGCCACGCTCATGCCTGCTCCCTTTTGAATTGCCGCCGGATAAAGCAAATGAAAAGCCGTAAAGTCAAAGGCTCCGGCGTTGCTCAACCCCCGAAGCGCGCAATCGCCGCATCGATGCCGTTCCAAACCTGTGCAAGCTGTTCCGGGGTAATCGAATAAGGCGGCATCACATAGATGGTGTTGCCCATCGGCCGGACGAGCAGATCGGCCTCGCGGAAATGCGCGAGCAGCCGGGGGGCCAGGTCGGAAAGATAGTCCTGCCCCGCGCCCAGCTCGAACGCGGCGATGGTGCCGAGCTGGCGGGGGCTATGGACCGCCACCCGGTCCGCGATCCCCGCCAGATGGCGGCCTTGCGCCGCCGCCAGTGCGTCGATGTGGTCCTGCACCGGCTCCTCGCGCCAGATCGCCAGATTGGCCGCCGCCGCCGCGCAGGCGATGGGGTTGGCGGTATAGCTGGACGAATGGAAGAACTGCTTCGACCGATCGCTTTCCGACCAGTGCGCCTGGAAGATCGGCTCGGTCGCCAGCGTCACCGCCAAGGGCACCGCGCCGCCGGTCAGCCCCTTGGACAGGCACAATATGTCGGGCACCACCCCCGCCTGGTCACAGGCGAACAGCGTGCCGGTACGACCCCATCCGGTCATCACCTCGTCGGCGATGAACAGCACGCCATGGGCCGCGCAAATCTCGCGCATCGCGGCCAGCGTCTGGGGTGTGTAGAACAACATGCCGCCCGCCCCCAGCACCAGCGGCTCGACGATGAACGCCGCCGCGCCCGCCCGGCACTCCGCCTCCAGCGCGTCGAGCGTCGCCTGCACATCGCTGGGAAAGGGAATGGTGCCGACATCGAAGAGCAGCGGCGCATAGGCGCGGTTATAGACCCCCCGCGCGCCGACCGACATCGCGCCGATCGTGTCGCCATGATAGCTGTGTTCGAGGACCAGGATACGATGGCGCGGCTCGCCCCGGTTGAGCCAGTAACCCAGCGCCATCTTCAGCGCGACCTCGACCGCCGTGGACCCGGAGTCGGAGAAGAACACCCGCGTCAGTTCGGGCGGGGTGATCCGCACCAGCTCGGCGGCGACCGTCTCGGCGGGGTCATGGGTCCAGCCCGCGAAGATGATCTGGTCCAGCTTGCCAGCCTGTTCGGCGATGGCGGCGCTGATGCGCGGGTGGTTGTGGCCGTGCGTCGTCACCCACCAGCTGGAAATGGCGTCGATCACCTGCCGCCCATCGACCGTGGTCAGCACCGCGCCGGAGGCGGTGGCGACCATCGGAATCGGCTCGCCCAGCCCATGCTGGGTAAAGGGGTGCCAGACCGGCGAGGTCATCGGAAATCCGCGACGTCGTAATTGGCGGCAAAGGCCTCTGCCAGCGTCTCGCGGGTCAGCTCGGCAAGCCGCGGCAGGCGGCCGAGCCGCTTCACCCCGCCGATCGCAGCGATGGTCGCCTCGCTATCCTCGACGCCGTCGCCGACAAAGGCGATCCCCAGGATCGACACGCCGCGCGACCGCAGCGCCTCGATCGACAACAGGCTGTGGTTGATCGTCCCCAGCCCTGTCCGCGCGACCAGCACCACCGGGCGGCCCCAATGCGCGAATAGGTCGGCGAACAGCAGCTGCCGCGTGACGGGCACCAGCACGCCCCCCGCCCCCTCGGCGACCAAGGGCCCGTCGACCTGTGGCAGGGCGAGGCGGTCCATCGCGATTTCCACCCCGTCGATCTCGGCGGCGCGGTGCGGCGAGCAGGGGGTCTTCAGCCGATAGGCGGACGGCAGGACCGGACGGCCGCTGAGCCGTGCCACCGTCTCGGCATCGCCATGCCCCTCCTCGTCGGTGCCCGCCTGGACGGGTTTCCAATAGCTCGCCCCCAGCGCAGCCGTCAGCGCGGCGGAGAAGACGGTCTTGCCGATCTCGGTATCGGTGCCGGTGACGATGACGGTGCTCATGCCAGAACCTCCTGCAATGCCTGGTCGAGGGCGAGGATGTCCGCCGCCTCGACATTGAGGGTGATCGACAGCCGCAACCGCGCCGCGCCCACCGGCACGGTCGGCGGGCGGATGCCGCGAATGTCAAAGCCGCGCGCCTGCAATGCGTGCGCCGCGCGCATCGTCCGGCCATTGTCGCCCAGGATCAGCGGCATGATCGGCGTGCCGCGTGCGGAGGCGCCGTGCCTTGCCAGATGCTCGCCCGCCAGCGCGATCCGCGCGTGGAGCGCCGCCCGCCGCTCGGGCTCGTCGGCCAGGATGCGGAGCGCCTCGCGCACCCCGCGCGCCATCAGCGGCGAGGGCGCGGTGGAGAAGATGAACCCCCGCCCGCGATTGACCAGATAATCGCGCAGGATGGCGGGCCCGGCGACCAGCGCCCCCTCGCAGCCCATCGCCTTGCCACAGGTATGCAGCGTCACCACCCGCTCGCCCGGCGACGAAAGCCCCTGCCCCCGGTCGCCGAAGACGCCGGTGGCATGCGCCTCGTCCACCACCAGCATCGCGTCGTGCCGCTCGGCGACCGCCATCAGGTCGGCGAGCGAGGCGGTGTCGCCGTCCATGCTGTAGAGGCTTTCGACCGCGATCCAGGGCGTGCCCTTGCCACCCTGCGCGCGCCAGGTCCGGATCGCCTGCTCGAACGCGCCCGCGTCGTTATGCGCCGCCGCCACCGAGGTCGCGCGCGACAGCGTCATCCCCTCATGCATGCTGGCATGGACCAGCGCATCATGGACGATCAGGTCGCCGCGCTGCGGCAGCGTCGCCATGATCGCGACATTGGCGGTATAGCCCGAGGAGAAATAGAGGCTCGCCTCCGCCCCGAAAAAGGCGGCGGCTTCGGTTTCCAGCGCCTCATGCTCGGGATGGTTGCCGCGCAGCAGCCGCGAGCCACCCGAGCCGACGGGCACGCCCTGCTCGATCGCCCGCGCCATCGCGGCGGCGAGGCGGGGGTTGTTTGCGAGGCCCAGATAATCGTTGGAGGCGAAGTCCTTGCCCGCCATCGGGGCCAGCACCCGCAATCGGTCCCGCGCGGCCAACCGGGCCAGATCGGCGCGATGAAAGTCCAGCATGAGGGCTTCCCTAGAGCGGGATGCCGGAGAGCGGAACCGGAATTTGCGAGAGATTCCCTTGGCCTTCGACTTCGCTCAGGCTGAACGGAGGTTGGGTAACTGCCTGGGTACTGAACCCCGTTCAGCCTGAGCGAAGTCGAAGGCTACGCCCCAACCAGCCGTCAAACAGGCTCCGCCAAAGTCACGATCGAAACCCCCGGCGTCATCGGCGCACGGCCGACCAGATGCCGCTCCAGCCGGAAGATCGCCTCGAACGCCTTGTTGAGCGGCGCGGGCGGGGGCGAGTCGTCGCTGTCGTCGCGGCCCGTCAGCCGCCCGGCGATGCGCGCGGCCGCCGCCAGCGGGAAGAGCAGCGAGTTGAAATAGGTCAGCTTGCGGGGGCGCAGCCCCGCCTTCTCGATCGCCGAGACGAGCGTCCCCTTGGAATAGCGGCGATGGTGATGATTCACCACGTCATGCGCCGACCACATCCATTGATGCGCGGGCACCGCGATCAGGATCTTGCCGCCCGGCTTCAGGCAGGACTTCATCGCAGCGAGCGCGGCGACATCGTCCTCAATATGCTCGACCACGTCGAGCACCGCGATCAGGTCATAGGCGCCCCGCTCGATCCCCGGCAGGTCGGGCAGCGGCGCGGCCTGGACCGGCTTGCCGAGTCGCTCCGACGCGATCTCCCGCGCGGCGGGATCGATCTCGATCGCGTCGACCGTGCCGAAACCGGCCAGCATCGGCAGATTGTGCCCGGTGCCGCAGCCGATCTCCAGGATGCGCGCCTCGCCCGGCAGCTTGCCATAGCGGGTCAGATAATCGGCCAGGATGTCGCGGCGCGCGCGATACCACCAATGGGTGGAATCATGCGCGGCCATGCGGTCGTAAACGATACGGTCCATGAACTTATCCGAAGACCCATTGGCGGTTGAGCGCGAAGGTCGCGATCGGTGTGATCGTGACCACCGGGATCAGCGCGACCCAGGGTTGTTGATGCAGAAGCCCGGTGGCGATCCACGTAAAGAGCGCATTCAGCACAAGTCCAAAGCCTTGTACCACCAGGAATTTCAGATGCTGCCGCCCGCTGGAGTCGCGGGTGCCGTGCCCGCGAAAGCTCCACGCGCTGTGCAGGAAGAAGCCGAAGATCACCGCGACCAGAAAGGCGGGCGGCACCGCCAGCACCGCCTTGTCATGCGGCAGGACCCAGGACGTCAGCGGCAGATAGACCGCCGAATAGACGACCGTCGACAGCCCGCCCGCAATGCCGAAGCGGATCAGCTGGCCCAGCATCCCGCTGTCCCGCCACCGCCCGATCCGCTGCTGAAGAGTTGCCACGCCGCCGTCTTGCCCTTTACGTCGCCCGCGATAGAGCGGAGCCCGAAGTCCTGCGCCTTAGGCCGCAGGCGGTTATGAGGGAAGCGTCTTTGGAACGTCTGAAGGGCGAGATCGACCGCAACTGGCGGCAATGGGTCATGGTCGCCTGGGTCGCGATCGCCGCCTGGTACGTCTATGACCGCTGGGGCCAGATTCGCTGGTGGTCGCTGGGCGACACCGACGACAATATGCGGCTGATGCAGGTGCGCGCCTGGATGGCGGGGCAGGGCTGGTACGATCTGCGCCAGTATCGGATGAACCCGCCGGTCGGGTTCGACATCCATTGGAGCCGGATCGTCGACCTGCCGATCGCGGGGCTGATCCTGTTCTTCCGCCTGTTCACCACCCCCGCCTGGGCCGAGCGGCTGGCCTGCGGGATCGCGCCGACCATCCCCCTGTCGATCGCGATGCTGGGGATCGCGGCGACGATGCGCCGCCTGATCGCGCCCTATGCCTGGCCGCTGGGGATCGCGCTGCTCTATTGCGCGGGCTCGACCCAGCTGATGTTCATGCCGATGCGCATCGACCATCACGGATGGCAGCTGGCGATGCTGGCGGTCACGGTCGCCGGGCTGTGCGATCCGCAGGCGCGGCGCGGCGGCGCGCTGGTCGGCCTGGCCAGCGCGGTGTCGCTGTCGATCGGGCTGGAGATGCTGCCCTATGCCGCGATGGCAGGGGCGATCCTGACGCTGCGCTGGGTCTGGGACCGGGACGAGGCGTCGCGGCTGGCGGTCTATGCGCTGACGCTCGGCGGGGGGAGCGCGGCGGGGTTCGCCGCCTTTGCCTCCAACGCCAATTACGCGATGCGCTGCGACGCGCTGACCCCGGTCTGGCTGTCGGTGACGGTGGTGGCGGGGGCGCTGTTGTTCCTGCTGGCGCGGATCAATCCCGAGTCGCGCGCCGCGCGGCTGGGCCTTGCCGTGCTGGCGGGCGCGGTGATCGCGGGCGGCTTCGCCTGGCGCTTTCCGCAATGCCTGACCCGGCCCGAACAGGTCAGCCCCGAGTTGCAGCGCAACTGGCTGAACAATGTCCGCGAGGCCAAGCCGATCTACAAGCATCCGCTGCGCATCGCGCTGCCCATGGTCATCATGCCGATCATCGGGATGATCGGGGCGATCGTCGCGGCGGTGCGGCGGCGTACGATCGGGTGGACCGCGATCGCGTTGTTCACCACCTTCGCCTGTGCGATGCTGTTGTGGCAGGCGCGCGCGGCCCCGGCGGCGCAGATGCTGGCGGTGCCGGGGGTCGCGGCGCTGCTCTGGATCATCCTGCCCTGGATCAACCGCCTGCCCTCGCCGCTGCTGCGCGTGCCGGTGATGGTCGCGGCGATCCTGGTGCCGAGCGGCATCGCCACCGCGCTGATCTTCAACCATTTGCCGGTCGGGCAGGCCAATGCCTATGCCGCGCGGGTCAACCGCGCGACGGGGCAGTGCGTGCGCACCTCGGTGCTGGCGCGGCTCAACGCCTATCCGGCGGCGACGGTCTTCAGCTTCGTCGATCTGGGGCCGCGGCTGATCGTGACCACCCATCACGACGCGATCGCGGGGCCCTATCACCGCAACGGCGACGCGATCCTGGACGTGCAGCACGCCTTTCAGGGCGGCGAGGCGCAGGCGCGCGCGATCATGAAGCGGCATGGCGCGACGCTGTTGCTGCTATGCCCCGACATGTCCGAGTCGACCAACTACCGCGCGCGGGCGCCAGGGGGCTTTTACGACCGGATGGCGCATGGCTGGGTGCCGGGCTGGCTGACCCCGCTGCCGCTGCCCAAGGGGTCGCCGTTGCGGCTGTACCGGATCAACTGATCCGCTTGCGGGGCGGTGGCAGGCCGTCGGGCCTGACGGAAGGGGGCGACCTCATGGGACACGCCCCCTCCATGGTTCCCCTCCCCTGGCCGGGGAGGAATGGGATCACTTCAGGCTGGCGGTGACCCCGTCGATCACGAACTGCACCGCCAGCGCGGCGAGCAGCACGCCCAGAACGCGGGTGATGACCGCCTCGATCTTGGCGCCCAGCAGCCGCATCAGCGGGCCCGCCGCCAGCAAGGCGACCAGCGTCAGGAGCAGGATCGTCACCATCGCGCCCAGCACGACCAGCGACGCCTCCAGCCCCTGGTTGCGGCTCATCAGCAGCATGACGGTCGCGATCGACCCCGGCCCTGCGATCATCGGCATCGCCATGGGGAAGATCGACACATCCTCCGCCTCGTGCGGATCGTCGGCGACCTTGGCCGCGCGGTCCTCGCGCCGCTGCGTGCGCTTCTCGAACACCATCTCCAGCGCGATCAGGAACAGCATGATGCCGCCCGCGATGCGGAAGGCGGGCATCTCGATGCCGAGCCCGTGGAGCAGCGCCTCGCCGAACAGCGCGAAGACGAACAGGATGACCGAGGCGACCATGACCGCGCGGATCGCCATCGCGCGACGGTGCTGCGGCGTCGCCCCCGCCGACAGGCCCGCATAGATCGGCGCGCAGCCCGGCGGATCGATCACCACGAAGAAGGTGATCAGCGACGAGATGAAAAGTTCGAGCACCGGCTCAGAGCGCCGTCTGGTCGATCGCGACGCCCTCGCGCCGTCCCGCCGAGACCAGCGTGTTGCGCAGCAGAACCGCGATCGTCATCGGCCCGACGCCGCCCGGCACCGGGGTGATCGCGCCCGCGCGCGCGGCGGCGGCGTCATATTCGACATCGCCGACCAGGCCCGTCTCGGTCCGGTTGATGCCGACGTCGATGACGCTCGCGCCGGGCTTGATCCACTCGCCCTTGACCAGACCCGGCACGCCCACCGCCGCCACGACGATATCGGCGCGGCCGACCATTTCGGGCAGATTGCGGGTGCGGCTGTGCGCGACCGTCACGGTGCAGCTTTCGCCCAGCAAAAGCTGCGCCATCGGCTTGCCGACGATGTTCGAGCGGCCGACGACCACCGCGTCCATCCCCGACAGGCTGGGGTGGATGCTCTTGAGCAGCATCAGGCAGCCGAGCGGGGTGCAGGGCACGAAGCCCTCGACACCCGTCGCCAGCCGCCCGGCATTGACCGGGTGGAAGCCGTCGACATCCTTGTCGGGATCGATCGCCTGGATCACCGCCTGCGCGTCGATCTGGCCGGGCAGCGGCAGCTGGACGAGGATGCCGTCGACGGTCGGGTCCTGATTGAGCTGTTCGACCAGCGTCAGCAGGGTCGCCTGATCGGTATCGGCGGGCAGGCGATGCTCGAAGCTCTCCATCCCCGCCTCGCGCGTCGCCTTGCCCTTGGACCGGACATAGACGCTGGAGGCCGGGTCCTCGCCAACAAGGACGACGGCCAGCCCCGGCGCGCGGCCGGTGGCGTCGCGGAAGGTCGCGACCTGGGTGGCAATACGGGTGCGGAGGCCGGCGGCGAACGCCTTGCCGTCGATGATCGTGGCGCTGGTCATGGCGCACCGCCATAAAGCGCCTCGGCCAGACGCGCCAGTGCGTCCGGGTCCCCGGCGATGTGAAGGCGCTTCAATCGCGCCGTCTCGCCCGCGACGATCGTCACCGCGCGCTTGGCCACGCCGAAATGCTTGGCGACCAGCGGGACCAGCGCCGCATTGGCCGCGCCGTCGACCGGGGGTGCGGACAGCCGCGCGGCGAAATGGGCGTCGGTGCCGCTGGTCAGCGCGTCACGCCCGCCGCGCGGGGTGACGCGCACCGCGATGCGGATACCGTCGTCGCAGGGCGACCAGGCGGGCATCAGCCGACGACGACCGCGCCCCCGTACATCTGTTGCGCGATCGCGGCGTTCAGAATCTTGTCGAGGATGACCACCGCCAGCAGCACGACCATCGGCGACAGGTCGAGCGCGCCGAAATCGGGCAGGATGCGCCGGATCGGACGATAGAGCGGATCGGTCATCTTCTGGAGTGCATACCAGACCGAACGGATGAAATCGTTCGAGGTGTTGATGACGTTGAAGGCGATCAGCCAGGACAGGATCGCCTGAACGATGATCACCCACCAGACGACGTTGAGGAGAATCTGCAAGATCTGAAGGATGAGGACCAACGGAGGGAGCTCCCGATTACAATGGCCCCATATCTAGGGCGGGCGGGGCGTCGGGGCAATCATCGCGCCGTCCGGTCCTGACGCAGGTGGAACGAACCGCCGGTCTGCGCGTCCCGTCGTCATGATTCAGGTGAAGAATCGCCCGGAGGGGCGGCGGCGCTGGGTGAGGATCGCGGTGGGGGTGCTGGTCGCGCTGCCGCTGGTGCTGGCCCTGGTCCTGGCGGTCTTTCCCTGGGGCGTGCTGCGCGGGGCGGTGACGCGCGAGGCGACCGAGCGATTCGGGCGGCCGGTGACGATCGGTTCGGTCCACCGGGTCGACGCGATCGGCTTTCACCCCGTCATCGCGGTCGAGGATCTGCGCATCCCGCAGGCCGACTGGGCGGGCCGCGGCGATTTCGTCCGCCTGTCGCGCGCCGAAATCCGTTTCTCGGTCTGGCCGCTGCTGACAGGCCGCTTCAAACCCGAGGATATTCGCGTCTCGGGACTGCGGCTGGCGCTGGTCCGCGACAAGCAGGGCCGGACCAACTGGTCCCGCCCCGGCGAGCCGGAAGAGGGGGGCAGCTCCACCGATCTCCAAGGGCTGACCATCACCGACGGCGTGGTCGGATATCGCGACGCCAAGCAGGACCGGACCGCCACGCTGCGCATCGCCGCCGATCCCGACAAGGGCGTGCGGGCCGAGGGCGACGGCACGGTGCGCGGCGCACCGATCCGCATCGCCTTTACCGGCGCGGCGGTGAAACCGGGGCGCTGGCCCTTCCAGGCGACGATCAGCGGCGCCCAATTGTCGATGAAGGCGACCGGCACGATGGCCCGGCCGCTCGACACCGATGCGATGACGCTCGACCTGACGGCCAGGGCCGACGATCTGAAGCGGATCGACGCGGTGATCGAGGCGGGGCTGTTCCAGACCGGCGCCGTCGAACTGGCCGCGCATGTCGAACACCAACGCCCGCGCTGGACGATCACCGACCTGAAGGGGCGGATCGGACGCTCCGACCTGAGCGGCCGGCTGACCGTCGACAAGCGGCAGGGGCGCACCATCCTGGACGGCGACGTCACCGCGCGACAGCTGGATTTCGACGACCTGTCCTCGCCCGAGGGGCTGGCCGAGGCCGCGGCGCTCGAACGGCGGATTGGGCCGCGCCTGATGCCCAACACCCGGATCGACATCGGCAAGATCGACACGACCGACGGCACCATCGCCTTCCGCGTCGGCCGGGTGGTCAGCGCCAAGGGAGCCTCGCCGATCACCGGATTCACCGGGCGGATGGCGATGGACCATCAGCGGCTGACCATCGACCGGATTCGCATGACCCTGCGCCAAGGGGTAGTGACCGGCCGCGCGGTGATCGACCAGCGCGGCGGGCGCAAGGTGCCGCAACTGACGCTGGACCTGCGGCTGAGCGGGGCAAGTGTCCTGTCGCTGTCGGGCCAGACCGAGATCACCGGACAGGTCGCGGCGCGGGCGAAACTGGCGGGTGCGGGCGAGACGGTGCGGGCCGCCATCGGCCGGTCGAGCGGGCGGATCGGGCTGGTGGTGGCGAACGGCTCGCTGCCCGATCGCTATGCGGCGGCGCTGGGGTTCGATGCCGGGGCGGCGCTGATGGCGGGATCGTCGGAACGGGCCAATCTGCGCTGCCTGATCGTCGGGGTGGACATGCGGAACGGCACCGGCCGCGCCGATCCGTTGATCGTCGACACCTCGCGCAGCCGGCTGGACGGGACGGGCACCGTCACCTTCCCCGACGAGCGGTTGGCGCTGCGGCTGACCGGCGCACCCAAACAGGGCGGGGTGCTGCGCCTGGCGGGGGCCGCGACGGTGACGGGCACGCTGGAGAAACCCGACCTCGTCATCCCGAAGGAGGTGAAGTCGGTCGGCAACATCTTCAAGTCGATCGGCCGCGCGATCACCGGCGATTCGGGGCCCAAGGCACAGAATGCTGCATGCGGGGCGCTGGCGCGGCAGGTGTTGCGGTAATTTCGCCTCCCCTATCCGCTCCTCCCGCACTCCGTTCGGCCTGAGCGCAGTCGAAGGCCACGCCATCATGCCAGCCACGGGGTTTCCTGGCGGCGGATTCCCTTGGCCTTCGACTTCGCTCAGGCTGAACGGAGCTTGGGATCAGTGCCCCTCGGCCTTGAGCGGCCGGGCCAGCAGCATGCCGATGATGTCCTTCACCGCCGCCCCCTCCAGCAACCGGCACACCGCCGCGCAGACCGGCATGTCGACTCCCGCCTCCATCGCCGCCTGGCGCAGCACGGGGGCGGTGAAGGCGCCTTCCGCCACGGTCCGCCGGTCGGCCAGCAGGTCCGCCGCCGAGCGCCCCTGCCCCAGCCCGACCCCCAGCGAGAAATTGCGCGACGCGGTCGACGAACAGGTCAGCACCAGATCACCCAGGCCCGACAGCCCGGCCAGCGTCTCGGCACGTCCGCCGCGCGCCAGCCCGAACCGCGTCATCTCGGCAAAGCCGCGCGCGATCAGTGCGGCGCGCGCATTCTGGCCCAGCCCCGCGCCCTCCACCACGCCGCAGCCGATGGCGAGGACGTTCTTGATCGCGCCGCCGATCTCCGCCCCCGTCACGTCGTCGGTGGCATAGGGTCGGAAATGCGGCGCGGCGATGCGCGCGGGCAGACGTTCGCGCAGCGCGGGCTCTTCGCAGGCCAGCGTCACCGCGGTCGGCAGCCCCGCCGCCACCTCATGCGCGAAGGTCGGCCCCGACAGCACCGCGATCGGCGCGTCGGGATGGAGCGCGCGGGCGACCTCGCCGACCAACCGCCGCGTCCCCGCCTCGATCCCCTTGGAGCACAGGACCAGCGGCGTCGCGCCGACCGGCATCGTCGCCAGCACCGCGCCCACCGCCTGGGCGGGCGTGACGACGAGCAGCGCATCCATATCGGCCATGGCGGCCGGATCGCTGACCGCCTCGATGCTCGGCGCCAAGGCGATGTTCGGCAGATAGAGTGGGTTGGCATGGGTGGTGTTGATCGCCTCGGCCACCGCCGGGTCGCGCGCCCAGATCCGCACCGGCCGGTCGCCATAGGCGGCGACCTGCGCCAGCGCGGTGCCCCAGGCCCCCGCCCCGATCACCCCGATCCTCATGCCTTCACCCCCGCGCCGCGCACCGCCTCGGCCGCCGGATCGAGCGGCCAGCGCGCCCGCGCCGGCGTGTCGAGCGGATCGGTCAGCCCTTCGCGGAACCGCTCGACCCCCGCCCAGGCGATCATCGCGGCATTGTCGGTGCACAGCCATAGCGGCGGCGCGACGAAGCGCAGGCCATGCTCGGCGGCGAGCGACTCGAGTGCGCCCCGGATCACCCCGTTCGCCGCGACCCCGCCCGCGACCACCAGCGCGGTGACGGGGGGCACTTCGCCCAGCGCGCGGCGCGTGCGGTCGAGCAGGCAATCGACCACCGCCTGCTGGAAGGATGCGGCGATATCCTCCGGCCGATGATGCCCGACCGCGCGCGCGACCGCGCTCTTGAGGCCCGCAAAGGAGAAATGCGGCTCGGCCGCGCCCTTCAGCGGACGGGGCAGCGGCACCGCATAAGGATCGCCCTCGCGCGCCGCCGCCTCGACGCGCGGACCGCCGGGATAGCCGAGACCCAGCAGCTTGGCGGTCTTGTCGAACGCCTCGCCCGCCGCGTCGTCGATCGTCGTCGCCATCCGGCGATAGCGCCCGACGCCCTCGACCAGCAGCAGCTGGCAATGCCCGCCCGACACCAGCAGCAACAGATAGGGATAGGCCAGCTCGCGGTCGGACAGGCGCGGCGACAGGGCATGGCCCTCCAGATGGTTGACCGCGATCAGCGGCTTGCCCGCCGCATGCGCCAGCGCCTTGCCGGTGACGAGGCCGACCATCACCCCGCCGATCAGCCCGGGTCCGGCGGTCGCGGCGATGGCGTCGACATCGGCCAGGGTCACGCCCGCATCGGCGAAGGCGGCGGCGACCAGCGGCTCCATCGCCTCGACATGTGCGCGCGCGGCGATTTCGGGGACGACGCCGCCGAACGGGGCATGCGCCGCCTCCTGCCCCAGCAGACGATGCGCCAGCACGCGCCCGTCATCGGTGACGAGTGCGGCGGCCGTCTCGTCGCACGAGGATTCCAGTCCCAGGATCAGCATGGCCCACCCCATACCCCCTCGCATCCTTATTGTCGAAGGGGGGCGTATTGCGGCAAAGGCCAGACCATGGTTCGTTTTCGGCTCGGTACGCGCGGTTCGCCGCTGGCCCTCACCCAGGCGCGGATGGTGCGCGCCGCGCTGGCGGAGGCGCAAGGGTGGGACGAGGACGCGGTCGAGATCGTGCCGATCAAGACCACCGGCGACCGGGTGCAGGACCGCGCGCTGGCCGAGATCGGCGGCAAGGCGCTGTGGACCAAGGAACTGGACCGCGCGCTGTTCGATGGCGAGATCGATGCCTCGGTCCATTCGATGAAGGATGTCGAGACGGTCCGCCCCGACTGGCTGCATATCGCCGCGATGCTGCCCCGCGCGGACGTCCGCGACCGGCTGATCGGCGCGGAGACGATCGCGAGCCTGCGTCCCGGCGCGGTCATCGGCACCAGCAGCCCGCGCCGCCGCGCGCAGCTGTTGTCGCACCGGCCCGACCTGACCATCACCCTGCTGCGCGGCAATGTCGATACGCGGCTTGCCAAGGTGGCCAGCGGCGAGATGGACGCCACCCTGCTCGCCGCCGCCGGGCTCGACCGGCTGGGGCGCGATGTCGGCCACGCCGTGCCCACCGACCAGATGCTCCCCGCCCCCTCGCAAGGCGCGGTCGGGATCGAGACGCGCGCCGACGATGCCGCTGCCACCATGTTGATCGGGTCGATCGACCATGCCGAGACCCATGCCTGCGTCATGGCCGAACGCGCGCTGCTCGCTGCGCTTCAGGCCGATTGCCACAGCCCGGTCGCGGCGCTCGCCTCGCTGTCGGGGGAAATGCTGACCCTGCGCGCGGAACTGCTGGCCGAGGACGGCTCGGCGCGGGTGAGCGGCTGGGTCGAAGGCGGGCTGGACGAGGCGCTGGGCGCGCGGCTGGCGACCGATCTGCTCGACCGCGCGCCGCCCGAGGTGCGCCGCCTGTTCGCGGGCGGCTGAGGCGATGACGGTCGTCGTGGTCCGGCCGGAGCCCGGCAATGCCGCGACGATCGCCGAACTGCGCGCCCAGGGGCTGACGGCGCGCGCGCTCCCCTTCTTCGCGGCGCAGGCACTCGCCTGGACGCCGCCCGCGCCGGACGATGTGGGGGCGCTGCTCTTCACCAGCGCGCAGGCGGTGCGGCTGGCCGGACCGGGGCTGGCCGCGTTCAAGGACAAGCCCGTCGTCGCGGTCGGCCCCGCCACCGCCGAGGCGGCGCGTGCGGCGGGCCTGACGGTGGCGCTGACCGGCGAGCGCGATGCCGCCGCCGTGGTCGCACAGGCGCGCGCGGCGGGGCTGGACCGGCTGCTCCATCTGGCGGGGCGCGACCGGGTGGAGACGGGGGCGATGGTCCGCACCGTCTATGCCGCCGAGCCGGTGGCGGTCGACCGGGACGCGGTCCGCGCGCTGGCGGGGACGGTCGTGCTGCTCCATTCGGCGCGCGCGGCGGCGCGGCTGGCCATGCTGGTCGACGACGCGGGGGTTTCGCGCGGGGCGGTGGCGATCGTCGCGATCAGCGCGAAGACGGCGGCGGCGGCGGGCGAGGGCTGGGCGGCCAGCCGGATCGTCGCCGCCCCGCGCGACGCCGCGATGGTCGCCGCCGCGCGGGCGTTGACCCGGACCGCCGCCACGGGGATAAGCGGGGCATGAACGAATTCGCGCCTTCCGACCGACCGCCGTCGCGCGGGCCCCGTACGGGCGCGACCATCGCGCTGGTCCTGCTCGCCTTTGCCGCCGGGTTGCTGCTGATGGCCTATGCGATGCGCCACCTGAGCTGGTTCGGCGGCACCACCGCCACCGCACCGCACGCCACCGCCGCCAAGTCCGGCACCGCGACCGATACCGCCGCCACCGAGGCGGCGCATGCCGCCGCCGATCCGGTCGCGCTCGCCACCCGCGAGGCCGCGCTGGCCGCGCAACTCGCCACGCTGGAGGCGCGCGCCGCCGCGATCGCGACCGACTCGACGGCGGCGGGCACCCAAGCCGCCCGCGCCGAATCGATCCTGGTCGCCGCCGCCGCACGGCGCGCGATCGATCGGGGGCAGCCGCTGGGCTATCTGGAGGAACAGCTCCGCATCCGCTTCGGGGGCAGCGAGCCGCGCGCCGTGTCCGCGCTCATCATGGCCTCGCACCAGCCGGTGACGCTGGAGACGCTGCGCCAGGGGCTGGACACGCTGGGCCCCGACCTGATCGTCAACACCAGCAATGGTTGGTGGGAAGGGCTTCGGCAGGAGCTGGGTCGGCTGATCGTGATTCGCGAGGCGACGGCGCCCTCGACCAATCCCACCGAGCGGCTGGCGCGCGCGCAGAGGCTGCTCGACGGCGGACAGGTCGAGGCCGCGCGGGCCGAGGTGACCCGGCTGCCCGGCGCCGCCACCGCCCAGACCTGGCAGCGCGCCGCGCGCCGCTATGTGCTGGCCCGCCATGCGCTCGACCTGATCGAGAATGCCGCGCTGGTCGCCTCGATCGCCACGCCGTCGCCGATCATTACCAGCCCGGTGACGGTGCCCGGCCCGGCGGCCGCGACGGGCAATCCCCCGCCCGCCGCCGAGGACACGCCCCCGCCGACCACCTCTGCGCCGACCACGCCGTCCATCTGAACGGAGCCCGATCGCGGCCGACGCGTTGGTCCGGGTCCACGCTCCGGAGATATGCGATGATCCGCTCCCCCTATTGGATCGCCCTTGGCATCGCCCTGCCGCTGGCGGGGTGCGGCGATGGCGGTGAGGCGGGGAGCATGCGCAACAGCGCCGCGACCCAGGCTCCCGCGCCGACCGCCAGCCCGGCGGGCACGCCCCGCACCCTGCCCGCCCCGATCAAGACCGCCGCCGAGCCGGACCGGATCCTGGCCTGCTCGGCCGAGCGGGGTCGCGCCGCCGACCGGCTGGTGAGGATCTGCACCTCGGTCAGCCCTGCCACCCATCCGCCGTGCAACGTGGCGAATAGCTGCGCGATGATCGAGGACGAGATCGCCCGCAGCTGCGCGCTGCTGGGCGACGATGCCGCGACCACGCCGGGCTGTTCGGTCGCCCCCAAGAGCGACGCGGCGGCAGCGGCGGTCGTGCGGCGTTACTATGCGGCGATCAACGCGCACGACTATGCCACCGCCTGGACCCAATGGGGTCCCGATGGCCGTCCGGGCCAGCGCTTCGCCGATTTCCAGAAGGGCTTCGCCCGGACCCGCGCGACCAGCGTGACGATCGGGCAGGTGCCGCCCAGCGAAGGGGCGGCGGGATCGGTCTATGCGACCATTCCCGTCACCGTCGATGCGCAGCTGACCGATGGGCGGCAACAGCGTTTCGCGGGGCAATATGTGGTGCGACGGGTCAACGACGTGCCGGGCGCAAGCGCGGACCAGCTGCGCTGGCATATCGATTCGGCGATGTTGAAGCCGGTCGCGCCGTAAGCCCATCCTTCCGTCCAGCCCGAGCGTCGTCGAAGGCTTGGGGAATCCGTCATGGCGAACGGCGGGGGCGCCCTTCGACTTTGCTCCGTGCGAATGGAGGCTGGGGTAATTGCCCGCCCCACCCCTGAAAGAGAGGGGTCGCGTGGATTCAGCGCAACGTCATTGCCCCCCTAGGGCCGGTCGACATTCAGTGCTGCCTTTCCTCCCCTCGCCCCTCGCAGAGGGGAGAGGGTTGCGCAGACTTGGCCTTTGCAAAAGCAAAGGCTTAGTCGGAGCTGGGTGAGGGGTGGGCGCTCGCTCCGCGAGCGCGCGAGCCTTTAGGCTCGCTCAACCCCTCACCCAAGCTGCGCTAGCCAGCACGCTGGCAAGCTCCGCTAACCCTCTCCCCTGTCCAGGGGAGAGGGGAAGAAGCAATTCTGAATGGCGATCGCCCCTAGATCGGATGCCCCTCGGTATCGCGCAGCACTTCGCGGCGGCCGACATGATCCGGCCGGCCGACGATGCCGTCGGTCTCCATCCGCTCGATCAGCCGCGCCGCCGAGTTGTAGCCGATGCGCAACTGCCGCTGGAGCCAGGAGGTCGAGGCCTTCTGGCTCTCGCACACCAGCTGGATCGCGGCGCGATATTGCTGGTCCTCGGCCGAATCCTCGCCCGTGGGTGCACCGTCCAGCGCGAAGCTCTCCGCCGGCTCCTCGGTGACCGAGGAGATATAGTCGGGCTGGCCCTGCGCGCGCCAATGGTCCGCGACCCGGTGCACCTCGTCGTCCGAGACGAAGGGGCCGTGGACGCGCACGATGCCCTTGCCGCCGGGCATGTAGAGCATGTCGCCGCGCCCCAGCAGCTGCTCGGCGCCCTGCTCGCCCAGGATGGTGCGCGAGTCGATCTTGGAGGTGACGTGGAAGCTGATCCGGGTCGGCAGGTTCGCCTTGATGACGCCGGTGATGACGTCGACCGACGGCCGCTGCGTCGCCATGATCAGGTGGATGCCCGCCGCGCGCGCCTTTTGCGCCAGTCGCTGGATCAGGAATTCGACTTCCTTGCCCGCCGTCATCATCAGGTCGGCCAGCTCGTCGACGATCACCACGATCTGCGGCAGCGGTTCGTATTCGAGCTTTTCTTCCTCATAGACCGGCTGGCCGGTCTCGGGGTGATAGCCGGTCTGGACCTTGCGGCCCAGCGGCTGGCCCTTGGCCTTGGCCGCGCGCACCTTGTCGTTGAAGCTGGCCAGGCTGCGCACGCCGACCGAGGACATTTGCCGATAGCGGTCCTCCATCGTCTCGACCGCCCATTTCAGCGCGCGGACCGCCTTGGCCGGATCGGTGACGACCGGGGACAGCAGATGCGGAATGTCGTCATACATCGACAGTTCGAGCATCTTGGGATCGATCATGATCATCCGGCACTGCTCGGGCGTCAGGCGGTAGAGCAGCGACAGGATCATGCCGTTGAGGCCGACCGACTTGCCCGAACCCGTCGTACCCGCGACCAGCAGGTGGGGCATCGGCGCGAGGTCGGCGACGACCGAGTCGCCCGCGATATTCTTGCCCAGGATGATGGGAAGCTGCGCGGCCTGGTCGGCGAAGCTCTGCGACGCGACCAGTTCGTGCAGCGACACCATCTCGCGCTTGGCATTGGGCAGTTCGATACCGATGACGTTGCGTCCCGGAATCACCGCGACGCGCGCCGAGATGGCCGACATGTTGCGTGCGATGTCATCGGCCAGTGCGATGACGCGATTGGCCTTGATGCCGGGCGCGGGCTCCAGTTCGTACATGGTGACGACCGGGCCGGGGCGCACCTCGACGATCGAGCCCTGGACGCGGAAATCGTCGAGGACGTTTTCCAGCAACCGCGCATTGCGCTCCAGCGCCGCCTTGTCGATCGTCCCCGCCGGAGAGGGCGGCGCGGGGGTCAGCAGGTCGAGGCCGGGCAACTGATAGGGCGCGTCGCGATCCGCCGCCGCCTTGGGCCGCGCGGGCGCAGGCGCGACCTGCCGGTCGGCGATGACGGGGGCGGGACGATCCTCGCGCACCGGCACCGCCTTGCGCGCCAGGGTCAGCGGCTCCTCTTCGTCCTCCTCGTCGTCATAGAGCGCCGCGTCCTCATCGTCCCAGGCCACGCCCTCGCCATCCTCGCTCAAGGCGCGACGGCGGCGCAGGCGCGCCAGCCCGCGCTCGGCGATGTCGAGTTCCAGGCTGCGTCCCCAGATCAGCGCGCCGCCGACGCCCAGCGCCAGCCCGATCGCCGCCGATCCCCAGGTGACGACCGCCGCCTGTCCACTGAACGCCAGCGCCCAGCGCACCAGGTTCGCCACCGACAGGCCGATCACCCCGCCCCATCCGGCGGGCAGCGCCAGCACCGCCGAGTCGGAGACGAAGGACAGCGCGCACGCCATCATCGCGGTGCCGATCACCGCCTGGCGCAGCATCCGCACCCAGCGCCCCGCCGGGCGGTCGCGCCACAGCCGGGTCGCGACGATCGGCCCGACCGGCAGGATCAGCGCGACGGCGGGCCCGAACAGGGTCAGCGCGATATCGGCGATCCACGCGCCGGGCAGCCCCATCCAGTTGGCGGGGGCCGCGCCCGACGCGGTGTTGAGCGCGGGATCGCTGGCGCGGTAGCTGGCCAGCGCCAGCACCAGCATCAGCGTGACGGCGAACAGCGCGATCGCGGCGACCAGCGCGCCGCTGCGCACCGCGCCCGCCTTCACCGTCTCGCGCCATAAAACCGGCTGCGCGCGGCTGGCCATGGGATGTGATCCTTCAGGAATGTCCGAAAATGCGGGAAAATTCATCGCCCCTGACGGTTCCTACGTCAAGGCGCGGGACGGTCTGCACATTGTTTGCCGCCGCATGAAGGTCTAGGAGCATGGGCATGGATAGCGACGTCATCATCCTCGGCGGCGGCCTGGTCGGCGCGACTCTGGGTGTCGGTCTGGCCGCGCATGGCCTGTCTTCGATCATCGTCGATCCGGCCGATCCGGCGGTCGTGCTGGCCCCCGGTTTCGACGGGCGCGCCTCGGCGGTCGCCTCGGCCAGCTGGCGGATGCTCGATGCGATCGGGATCGGCGCGAAGCTGGCGGGCAAGGGTTGCGAGATACGGCACATCCGGGTCAGCGACGGGCTGGAGCCGGGCGCGCTCGACTTCATCCCCGATGCCGATGACGGCGCGCTGGGCACGATGTTCGAGAATAAGCTGCTCCGCCGCGCGATCCACGAGGCCGCCAACGAAGCCGAACGGGTCGACCTGCGGATGCAGACCCGCGCGGTGTCGGTCGAGCGTGGCCCGGCGGGCGTCACCGCGATTCTCAGCGACGGCACCACCGTCCGCGCGCCGCTGCTGGTCGCCGCCGAGGGTCGCCAGTCGCCGACGCGCGAGGCGGCGGGGATCAAGGTCGCGCGCTGGTCCTATGACCACAAGGCGATCATCAGCGCCTTCCACCATGAGGTGGCGCACGAGAATATCGCGTTCGAGATCTTCTATCCCAGCGGCCCGTTCGCGCTGCTGCCCCTGCCCGATGACGAGATCGGGCATCGCTCGGCGATCGTCTGGTCGGTGCCGGGGCGCGACGGCGACGCGATGCTGAAGCTGTCCGACCGCGCCTTCCTCGCCGAAGCGGAGAAGAGCATGGGCGGATTCCTCGGCAAGCTCAGCCATGCGTCCCCGCGTTCGGCCTATCCGCTGGGCTTCCACCGCGCCGCGACGATGACCGGCGAGCGGCTGGTGCTGGTCGGCGACTCGGCGCATGGCATCCACCCGATTGCGGGCCAGGGCGTGAATCTGGGCTATCGCGACGTCGCCGCGCTGGTCGAGGTGCTGGTCGAGGGCAAGCGGACCGGCATGGATCTGGGCGATGCGGCGCTGCTTCAGCGTTATCAGCAGTGGCGCGGGCTCGACACGCTGATGGTGTCGGTGGCGACCGACAGCTTCAACCGCATCTTCGGCGTGCCCGGCAAGACCGCCAGCGCGGTCCGGCGGCTGGGCATCACCGCGATCAACCATATCCCGCCGCTCAAGAACCGCTTCATGGCCGAGGCGCGTGGCGAGACCGGGCAGCTTCCCCGATTGCTGCAAGGCGTGATGGTGTAACCGATCGGGAGCGATTCGATGCGGCACGAGATCATTCCCTGCCTCCGGTACGAGGATGCCCCGCGCGCCATCGAATTTCTCTGCATCGCCTTCGGCTTCGTGCGGCAGACGGTCTTTGCCGATCCCGACGATCCGACGATCATCCATCATGCCCAACTGGTGTGGCAGGACCGCATGGTGATGGTGGCGAGCGCACTGTTCACGCCCCATGCCGCCGTGGCGGGATCGAAGACGCCGACCCAGGCGGGCGGGGTGACGATGGACCTGTATCTGGTCGTCGCCGATGTCGATGCCCATGCCGAGCGGGCACGCGCCGCCGGTGCGACGATCATCGCCGAGCCCGAGAACAAGCCTTATGGCGGCCGCGGCTATGCCGTGCGGGACCCGGAAGGCCATGCCTGGAGTTTCGGCAGCTATGATCCCTGGGCCTGATTATCCCACCCGACCCGTCCGCCATCCGATCCGCGACCGCCGCCAGACCGGCGTAGCCCGTGGCATGGCCGCCGCGTTGGCGGTCGTGCTGCTGACCTTGCTGGTCAGTTGGAGCCTGGGCCATCCCCTGTCCGCGACCGACCGGGTGCTGCGCGCGGTGGCGGCTTCGACGGTCGCGGCACTGTGGCTGGCGGCGGCGATCGGCCATGTCGCGGCGCTGCGCTTCGAATCGCCCGCCGATATCGACGGCGCGGCGAGCGGCAGTCCCGATTCGCCGCGAGTAGAGGTGGCCAATGCGGTGCTGCGCAACACGCTGGAACAGGTGGTGCTGGCGATCCCGGCCTATTTGGCGCTCGCCTGGGTGGTCGAGGGATCGGGGGCGATGGTGCCGATGCTGGCGGCGTTGTTCTCGGTCGGGCGAACGCTGTTCTGGGCGAATTACGCGCGGGGTGCGGCGGCACGGGCGTTTGGATTTGCGCTCACCTTTTATTCGAGCGTGGCGGCGCTGGTCATCGTGCTGGTGGCGTTGATGGGCAGACTCATCTGACCAGCCCCACCCTCCGTTCAGCCTGAGCGAAGTCGAAGGCCACGCCCCGCCTTATCCGTCCATCAGCGCCTTACCGTGCGCTTCGACTTCGTTCAGCGCGAACGGGGAGTTGGGGTAGATCGACATTCAGGATTGCTTCTTCCCCTCTCCCCTGGACAGGGGAGAGGGTTAGCGAAGCTTGCCAGCCTGCTGGCTAGCGCAGCTTGGGTGAG